>NZ_RCWA01000001.1 GCF_018448905.1 Photorhabdus heterorhabditis
GGAATACTGGAATTACAAGCGGCGGGACTCGTCGTTTCTGCCCATGGAGGCCAGTGTAAATCCGTCACACAGACGGTTGCGGCCTAGGAAGTGGGAAGCCTCGCCCGACAGGGCGGGGAGCAGTCACCAAATTGAGAATGATTTCAGCAAACGGATTCAGAAGCCAGATAATCTGCGCTATGATTGGCTGCTTTTCATAATTCTTTGGTATTTATACCCAATAGATTTCAAGATGGATCGCGACGGCCAGGGAGCGAATCCCCGGGAGCATAGCTAACGATGTGACCGAAAGATAACAGGTACATAGGGAAGATCATCGTCCCCGGTGGGGCGGCTGGACTTCAAATCCAGATGAGGCCGCCAGCGGTCTCTGGCAGGTTCGACTCCTGTGATCTTCCGCCAATTAAGCTCTCCTGAACTCCACTAAGCTCGAAAAATCCCTTCACACAGCATGTTAAGATTATCTATGATGAGGGTGAACTTGTACAAAATTCAACTTGTAAGTCTTTCTTACAAGTTCGACAAGAGGGCAATCGACAAGTTAATCGTAATACACTGCATTACAACCTCTCAATGATCCTCGCTATCGGTTATCGCGTCGGATCTACTCGTGGTACTCAATTCCGCCAACCATTTTTCTGCTTGTTCTGCGGAAATTTTTTCATTTTGATTGAACAATCTTTGGATATTACGTCTTACTGCAACATCACCATGTAATGAACCGTTCAGGTAATTAAATCCCCGTAACAGGGAATATACCCAATAGATTTCAAGTTGCAGTGTGGCGGCAAGAGAACGCATCCCCAGGAGCATAGATAACGATGTGACTGGGGTAAGTGAACGCAGCCAACAAAGAGGCAACTTGAAAGATAACAGGTATATACCCAATAGATTTCAAGATGCATCGCGACGGCAAGGGAGCGAATCCCCGGGAGCATAGCTAACTATGTGACCGGGGTGAGAGAGTGCAGCCAACAAAGAGGCAACTTGAAAGATAACAGGTATAGTTAATTGTCCACATACCAATGCCTTTTATAGCGAGTAAATTATCTGTTAGCTGCTGAATATCTTGTTCATCATCAGAGATTGTTAATGTTAATTCACCAGCTTCAATTAATTGGCTTAAGCGAAGTAATGCTTTGGCTTTGCTGACAGAAAATCTGCATTGGTGTAATTCATCTTAACATCTTGGATATCACCGTAATTGTTCTTTATTTTGTATCTCCAAGTGGATTGAGGATTTGGTGATTGTAATTAGTACTTAGGATAAAAAAGTGTTGAACCTTGATTTTAAATTCTAAAAATTTTTCTGACAGGAACAATATTGCTAATTTGTGGTCTTTAAACATGTCTGCTAAAGGAGATGTTAATGAAAGCATATTGTTTTAATTTACGACAGAAGATTCTGACGTCAATTCTGATTTTTACATGTTATATAGGTTTCGTTTACTCGAATACACATAAACAGTTTTTCCGTCATGATGGTAGTGAAATAACTTACTATCTTAAGCAAAGAGAAGGTAAAAACCTATTGGTGCTGATACAAGGTTCTGATTGTAATAGTATAGCTAATAATAAGTTTGTAAATGAGACATTCAATGATATTTATCCAGATACAGATGTGCTAACCGTGGAGAAATATGGTATTAGTGCATTACTTCCTTGGTCTGATGCCGGTGAGCGTTCAGATTGTCCCAAGGCTTATATAGAATTAGATACGCCAGAACAGCGGGTTAAGGATTATATTCAGATCATTGGTTATCTGAAAAATCAAAATAAATATAAAAAAATCATTATATTGGGTGGCAGTGAAGGGGCGACGGTTGCCAATTTAATTACATCGCAAGTTAACTATATTGATAGAACAATCTCACTGAATGGTGGCGGTCGGTATTTAGCTGATGATATTATTCATAGTATGAAGAGTGAAGTTCCACCAGAACATATTGATCAGGCGATTAAAGGATTTAGAGCATTCCAGCAAAGAATACATAACAGCAATAATACGGGTAAGCTGGAAATGAGTAATCATGGCACTAATTGGTGGAAAGTTGCATTGGGTATTAATCAATATAAAGTATTAAATCAGACGAAAAGACCGGTTCTGATTATTCAAACATTGAATGATAACTCGGTCAGTGTGAGTGCAGCTATGAAAATGGAGGAGCAATTAAAGAAAAATAATATTACTTTCTACCAATATTCGGGATTGAACCATGGATTTAAAAATAGTGAAGGTGTTTTGCAAGTTGCTCCTATTGTTGAAGATATAAGGAATTGGCTATCCAGAACTTCTGGGTAAGAGCTTGTAATTTGCATGATATACCCTATGGATCATCAAGATGCGGCGCGACGGCAAGTGAACGCCTTCCCGGGAGCATAGATAACGATGTGACCGTGAGTGCAGCCAACAAAGCAGCAACTTGAAAGATGAGGGGTATATTTAATAATTAGATAATTACATGAAATTTATTTTTATTATTATCGTTGTGGAATGGGATGTAATTATATTATTCCCTATGAACTATCATATTATTAATATGCTGCTTGTAATTTCCATAAAATATAATATTAAAATGTTATGAACTATTCGTTGTTTTTGCGATATGTTCTCGGTTTTACCTTTTATATAGTCGAGGGAAATTACAAGGTTATTTCTCATTATCATTCATGTATGTCATTATATTAGAAGGGGAAAATCAACAATATATTATGTTCATTATAGGATGTAATGTCTTTTTTATTTGTTTTTTGCTAATAAAATATTGATTTTAAATTAATTAAATTTATTTTTGTATTTTATTGACAATACATTAATGGCATCTATAGTTATATGTATTAGATAAGGCAGCAATATGGCATCAAAAATGCTGTATATATTATCTAAATGCTGGATAAATTCCTGATATACACTTATTTTCTAGTGAAAATGGTTACAATTTTATATGGGCAAGATAAATAGCTTATTGTTTGTATTCTTGAGTAATATAAGTTATTTATCAATTAGTTACATTAAATTGTGGAGTTTATATTATGATGATTAAAAAAGATATTTTGCTACATGAAGAGCTGCTTGTAGATGATGAGCTTAAAGTCGGTAAGGTAGAGAAGGTTAAGGTTGATATTTTGTCACCCAGTTCAGTCATCGTTAGCCTGAATATTTTAGGCGTAGTTGATGATTTCCATCTATTACTGGTGGATGGTGATAAGGATAAAGAGAAGATTGTGCTGCTCTATCTGTCTCTTTTACGTGTTCTTCATGAAAAATTAGATGTAAAAGTAAAAATTGCGAAAAGCAATCTTACTAAGATAAAATATATAGTAGGAGTAGAGATTTAATAAGTCTTTATTAAATCTCTGAATGAGTGCATGGAATAATATATTCGGTAGAATAATTGAATTTTGTTTGAAAGATATAATCAGATAGAGCTGGTTTTATTCAATTCAAAAAGATGTTTTCTACTAGATGCACTTAACCCCAGGCAGAACGTTAATATAACTGTTCTGCCTGTTTCGTTAAAGTGATTTATATTGGATTAAAATAACAAGAATTTTTTGCACTTGGTTAATTTAATTTCATAACGGGAGTATGTCACACTTATTATATTAATTTACTTCTTATAAATGAATTGTGGTTTATTTGAGGTAATGTTTTAAAGGTAATAATAATATATCAAATAATAACATTAGCTTTGTTTTATAGGCTTGGGTTTAATTACTTTACAAATTTAAATGTCCATATATTATTGCATGCAGACAAATTTATAACGTCGATTGAGGTTTATATATAAGGTTGTTTTGGTATATTGTTGCTGTCATTTAATGTCTCATGGTGAAAAAATAAAATATTTAACCGTTTTTACCTTTTATAAATAACCGAAATTGTGATCTTTGACGGAATTTATTAACCTTAAAGTAGTCATAGTTATTTAATTTCCAAATTTAAAGATATGTAAGCTAATAATATTACGTATGATTGCATATTTGAACTGAATTTTTCATACGAAGTCACCATTGATGGTGTTAGGGTCGCAATTAATACAGTTGTTACAGTTTTAATGCGACATAATATTAAAATATCAGGAGATGACATGCTTGATTCAAATTTAACAGATAATGATAGTAAAAATTCTTCCCCAGTTAATTCTTTTAACGAATGGGACCCGCTTGAAGAGGTTATTGTTGGTGTAGTTGATGGTGCCAGATTTCCTGGTTGGCATATGGCGATAGAGCCGGTATTACCGCCGAATCAGATTGAGACTTTTCACCGGAATGCAGGACGGTCATTTCCAAAAGAGCGGATTGAGGCAGCATCCAGAGAGTTAGAAGAGTTTGTTCATATTCTCGAAAGTGAAGGGGTTAAAGTACGTCGGCCCGAGCCTCAAGATCAATCTCAGGTATTTGGGGCGCCCGGTTGGAGCAGTACTGGGCTATATTGTGCCATGCCTCGTGATGCCCTGTTAGTTATTGGTGATGATATTATTGAATGCCCGCTGGCGTGGCGTTCCCGTTATTTTGAAACGGCGGCATATAAAACTTTACTTAAAGATTATTTTAAGCAAGGAGCGAGATGGAGCGCGGGGCCAAAACCACAGTTAATAGATGAACAATATGATTTTGAGTGGTATCAGGATGATGGTAAGGATAGTACTCGCCTTGCTGTGACTGAATTTGAACCGACATTTGATGCTGCGGACTTTATCCGTTGTGGGCGAGATATTATTGCGCAAAAGAGCCATGTGACGAATGAATTTGGTATCGAATGGCTTCGTCGTCATATAGGTGATGATTATCGTATTCACGTTTTTGAATTTAACGATGATAGCCCTATGCATATTGATGCCACATTTGTTCCTATGGCGCCTGGGAAGTTATTGATTAATCCAGAGAAGGTGTTAAAGATTCCTGAACTGTTTAAAGGATGGGATGTGTTACATGCCCCTGAGCCGATTATTCCTGACGATCATCCGTTGTATATGACCAGTAAATGGATCAATATGAATATTCTGATGTTGGATGAGAATCGCGTGATTGTTGAAAAGCAGGATGAGCCAATGATCGCGGCGATGAAACGTTGGGGTTTTACTCCGATTCCATGTAATTTCAGGAATTTTAACTCCTTCGGTGGTTCCTTCCATTGTGCAACCGTAGATGTAAGGCGACGCGGAAGTTTACAATCTTATTTTGACTAAAAGCAGCTATGGCTATCTGGCAATATTTTATTGGAATGCGTAATGTTCACATTAAGCTTTCTGTATTAGGGTAGCCATTATTACGTTGGTTTGGTTATGTATTGGCGTAATTTTACTATTGAAAAAGTGCTTATGATAGTGAAAATAGCTCGCAGATATTTGACCATAGTGAAATATGCATCTACATTTAAATAACCAAATTAAATGTTAGAAGACTGTATATACCATGTTATTATTCGCATGCATACTAGTTTCTACTAGGTTAGTATTAACCTCAGTAGGTGTGTGCATGCATTTTTTCATTTCTCCCCAGCTGCGCCACCAGACTTTGTTTGTCTAACCTTAAGTGAGGAAATTAATGATGGAATCGGCGATATCTGCAAACAATATTAAATTCTTTCTCAAGAAAATAAACGAACTGGTTGATATTGAAAATAAAAAAAATGGTGGTGCACTGGCGGCGGCTGTTATTTATGAAAATGAAATCATTTATGAGCGTTATATTGGCCAAGCCAGTATTGAACACGCTGTTGCTATAAATCCTGGTACTAAATTTTATTTAGCGAGTGTTTCAAAGCAATTCACAGCTTTTTGCATTGCCTTATTGGAAAACGAAGGAAAGCTCGGTATTAAGGATAAGGTTGGGCAATATTTGGATTACTTTCCTGAGTACTTTTCTGATATTACCATTGAACATCTTATTCATCATACTAGCGGATTACGTGATGAATTTATGCTGTATCGATTGGCAGGTAAAAATTCGAACTTTGACCACCGCAATCTTAATTTGGTGAGAAAACTGGCCCAGCGGCAACAAGTGCTTAACTTCACGCCGGGGACATTCTATCTCTATAGCAACACGGGCTATAATTTGCTGGCGGAAATTGTTCGAGTGGTTTCAGGCAAGTCGTTGAGAAAATATGCAGAAGAAAATGTTTTTGTCCCATTAAAGATGAAGGATACTGGTTTTTATGATGATGTAACTGAGATTATCTTTAACCGGGCAATGGGTTACATCTATGACGAGAGTAAGAACCTGTGGATAAGAGATGATCTTAACGACTCAGTAGTCGGTGCTTCAGGTGTTCATTCTATTATGAATGATCTGTGTCGTTGGATGAGAGCATTTTATTCCCCATCTATTGTTCAAGATTTGCTTCCTCTGTTATCCCGTACGCCGGATTTAACCAATGGTAATCGTAATAAATATGCCTATGGTTTTGTTATCGATTACCGTGATGGGCAAAAGATAATACGACACGATGGCTCCTCTGCCGGCTTTAGATCAGAAGTTTGTATTTTACCTGATGCTAAATTAGGTATCGCTATTACTGCTGCGACAGGTATTAATGTTGTTAAATGGGTTAACCAGTGCCTTGATATATTGTTTAACATTGATATTTCTGTGCCAGAAAAACCGCACTGCCTAACCAGTGATATCGATATCTCCGGTATTTTCCGGGGGGAAGATCCTTATCCTTATATTATTACCAAAGAAGATTGCTATTTATTAGGTAATTTATTCGAAAAAGGTAAACCGATTATCTTTAGCCATGACGGTACGTTCCATGAAGTAGGAAGTGCAATTCGATTCAGGCCCATCCTTGAAAATGAGAGTGTTATTGCATTGGAACAGATTAGTGAGAACGGGAATATTCTTTATTTTGAAAAGATGATCGATGAAGGTTATATCGATATTCGGCAATTTTTAGGGCGATATTATAGTCATGAAACAGAAGCGACTCTTTTTATTGCTGCTTCTGATGGTGATGTTTATATTGATGCGATTTTTTCGCCTGAAAGAAAAGAAGTATTACATCGGGTTTATGCTAATAGTTATTTCTCTCCGGTAACGAGGTTTGTTATCGATTTTGAGTTGGATTTTGATACGAATCAACCTCATCTCTATCTTAGCGATTCACGGTGCTGGAAGGTGGAGTTCGGCGCCATTTAGTGTAAATACGAATTGAGAATAGCATTTCTCTGGCAGGATTGAGCGGATTATATGAGAACATAATTATCTTGGTTAGAATAATTATATTCTTGACCTAATGCGAACATTATAAATATCTATTTATTTATTCAGGGTAATTTTTTGGAAATAATGATAACTCTGTTTAAGTTCAATTTTTTATAAAATCAAATGCCCATATGCTATTAATGAAAAAATAAATTTTTTAAGAGTTTTATACTGTTTTAAATAATCAATGTTATGATTTTTAAACTAAATCTTTATGAAAGGTCACTATTGCGGGTATTGCTAGTCGCGCCAGAATGATTTCGAATGGCTTTGGCGTCATTTAGATAATTATTATCGTATTCACGTTTTTGAATTTAATGATGATCAATCTATGTATAATGATGCTATATTTGTTCTTATATCCGTTATCTTTCAGGTTGCCTACTCACTTACCCTAGGAGTATAGTTATCTATGACATAGTTATCTATGCTCCTGGGGGTTCGCTCCCTTGTTGTCGCGATGCATCTTGAAATCCATTGGGTATATAGCATTTGGGAAACTGATGATTAATCCAGAAAAGGGGTTAAAGATTCACTAATCAGGTGATTGTTGAAATGTAGGATGAACCAAGGATCGCAGCAATAAAACATTGGGGGTTTATTCCGATTCTATGTAATTTCAGGAATTTTAATTCTTTCGGTTTATTTCCATGGTGTAACAGTGGATGTAAAGCGACGCAGAAGTTTACAATCTTATTTTGACGAGGAGCCGCTATGAGCATCTGGAAACATTCTTCTTGGGATGCGGTAATGTTTACATTAAGTATATTGCATGTGGTTGCTACTGTTACTCTGGTTGTATATTGGGATAATTTCACTCTTGTGGGTTGGTTGGGTAATGTTGTGCTGCTGACACTGATGACAACTTACAACATAATAGTGATATCACATTTTTTCACTCATACTCCCTGGTTTGTTTCTCGTACCATGAATATGCTTGTGTCTATACTGAATTCAATGAATATTGGACAGTCTGTACAGGCTTATCATCTGTCCCATGTTCGTAATCACCACAAATATAATAACGACCGGGGAGTAGGTGAAAATGGACCACAGGATACGTCTTCTACTTTTATAAATGGAAAAGAAATCGGGGAGCATAGCTCTCTTTGGAACTATTCTGTCCTTGGTGGAATATTCACTCTATATAACAGTTTTGTTCGTATGTTTTGGGCTGTATTTATCTGGCATAAACCGTTTAGCAACGTTGATAAGGGATATGAACAACTCCTTTCGAAAGACAAGGCGAGGAAAATTAAAGAGTTATGGCAATTGAGGTTAGATAGGTTATTTCAAGCAATGTGGGTTATTATCTTATTCACCTTATCATGGAAATGGGCGTTATTTTGCTATTTACCCTCTCTCTATTTTGCTTTTATCTTGGTTAATATACAAAACTATTATGAGCATTATGGTGCACAGCCAGAGAATAGATTTTCAAATTCAGTCAGTTATTATGGGAGAATTTATAATTTATTGATGTTTAATGATGGTTATCATCAAGAACATCATATTTCAGGTGACACTCATTGGAAGTTGTTACCTAATTTACGTAAGAAATATCTAACTAAACTTTCAGCACAGGAAAGAGTTGTCAGCCCAGTACCTGCAATATTGGGTTTTTTACACAAACGTAGACCCTTACTGCATAAATCTATAAACCAAAAATAGTTCCCGGTAATTGGAAAGTCCGACGAATTTATTATTAAAGGAGTCTGCTATGATGCAAGAAAAATTCGATATTAGAGGAACAAAGCTGGCAAAGTCAGAATTTATGGTATACGAAACATCAAATAATATATCTATGAATGCGGTTTCTGATCTTCTGGATGGTCATCTTGCCGCTTGCCGGATTAGTCATTTTCTTTTACCAGAACAAAGAAAGAAAATAATTGAAAATTTTTGGCGTTCTCCAGCACTCACTCCCCGTTACGGAGATGGTATTGATGGTGTTGAGGGATATTTTATCGGGGCATCTCATATTGAAAAAAATACCCGCCAATATATAGAAGAAGTAGAAAATTTCCGCCCGGCAATGAGTGAGATTTTCCAGGATACGATCAATCCAATTGATCATTTCATAGAGCAAATAACGTATTTTAGTGGGAATAAACCACAGGTAACGCGTCCTGCTATGTATCATGGTGTTGCTGCGGGTAACGTAAAAATTGTGTATTGGAATAATTTCGGTGAATTCCTGTTGTTACCTCATGATGATCTTGCACAGTTGAGCGACCCACGTCAGAGCGATTTTGAGGTCCAACAAATTAATCGTGTCATGGCGGTAAATTTTTACGCTGACGTTCCCCAAAATGGAGGGCAATTAAAAGTATGGAATATTCAACCTGACAACCAATCACGTAGTACCCTTGGTTTAACTTACAGTGGTTTTCCCTATCCAGCAGAATTATTGGAAAATCATGCAAACATGGTAATCAATATTGAGGCGGGGGATTTGATATTGCTGAATGGAAATTTAATACATGCAGTACTGAATGGTAATACCCTATCTGTACCAGAACGGCGATTGCTTGTGACTTGTTTTATGGGTGTGCAGCAAAATGGTGATCTTATCTGGTGGACATAAATCATGATATTGAAAATAGTTCCACAGATATTTGACCATAGCGAGATATGCAGCTACATTTAAATAATTAATATAAAATATTATAAGACGCATACTATGTTATTACTTGCATGTATACCCAATAGATTTCAAGATGGATCGCGACGGCAAGGGAGCGAATCCCCGGGAGCATAGATAACTATGTGACCGGGGTGAGTGAGTGCAGCCAACAAAGAGGCAACTTGAAAGATAACAGGTATACACTGATTGCGTCTATTGGCTTAGCATTAACAACCATAGAAGTGTACATGCATTTTTTCACTTCTCCCCCAGCTCCACCGCCACCTCCTTTATTATCTATACCCTATGATTTCAAGATGCATCGCGACGGCAAGGGAGCGAATCCCCGGGAGCATAGATAACTATGTGACCGGGGTGAGTGAGTGCAGCCAACAAAGAAGCAACTTGAAAGATGACGGGTATATAACTGTGTAATATTCTCGTTTCTGAGAGATGGTTTGCATGCAACGTGTTGCCAGATTTGGCTGTGCTGGCTTAGCTAAAACATAAGACAGGTGTGATTCCGATGATTTCTAAAGCCCTATGGGTCTCTTATGGCTCGACTTTGCTGTTTGTTTTGTTGTGGAGTAGTGGTGCGATTTTTTCGCGGTGGGGACTTGACCACAGTACCGCGTTTGCCATTCTTTCAATGCGTTTTGCTGTTGCGCTTATTTTTTTGATATTTCTGGGATTATTGTTCGGGCGTAAGGGCCATTTCCTGCCCGAACAGGGTACGCGTAAACAAGTAGCCAGTACCGGCATTCTGCTAATCGGTGGTTATTCTATTTGTTATTTTTTCGCGCTGGACAATGGAATTACCCCCGGAGTTCTGGCTACAGTGATGGGAATTCAACCGATTATTACATTGTTAGTCATCGAGCGCCGTTTTTCGGCTGTACGTTTGGCGGGTTTATTGTTAGCGTTGCTGGGTTTGATATTAGTGGTGTATCAAAGTCTCGTGCTGTCCCGATTTTCTCTGGCCGGTATTACTTTTGCTTTGGCAGCACTGGCTTGTATGAGTATCGGGGCGATTTTACAGAAACGAATTCATCAAGCTCCTTCTGTAGTTTTACCTCTACAATATGGTGTTAGCCTATTGCTTTGCTTGCTATTTATTCCTTTTCAGCCTTTTGAATTTCAGCTGGTGCCTGGCTTTATTATTTCGTTGTTATGGCTTGGATTAGTTATTTCTGTTGTGGCTCAATTATTACTTTATCGGCTCATTCGGGCAGGTAATTTGGTGAATGTAACCAGCCTTTTTTATCTCGTTCCTGGGGTGACGGCTGTAATGGATTATTTGTTTTTGGGAAATTCATTATCTACTCTAAGTTTGTTGGGAATGGTAGCCATTTTGTTAGGGCTTTTCCTGGTATTTCGTACAAAGAAAATATCGCTTTCCACCGAATAAATCTATATTTGCCGGGTTGTAATCAGCCTGGCAGTTCCCTTGTGGACTTAAGCACCTCAGTTACTTTGTATTGCTCCTTATATATTAAATGACAATCATTATCATTTGTATGTTGTCTATTTCCATCTTACAGTACTGCCCGCATATGTCGTATTACCAAATTGCATATATATCATGTTTGTATCACGTTAAATTATTAGGGAATGAATGATGGAATCAGCGATATCTATAGATAATATTAAATTGTTTATTAATAAAATAGACGAACTGGTTAATATTGAAGATAAAAAAAAGGGTGGGGCTCTCGCTGTTGCTGTTACCTTCGGTGATGAAACGATTTATCAGCGCCATATTGGACAAGCCAGCATTGAACATGCTATTGCTATACAGCCAAATACTAAATTCTATTTGGCGAGTGCCTCAAAACAATTCACAGCTTTTTGTATTGCTTTGTTGGAGAAAGAAGGAAAGCTCAACGTTAAGGATAAGGTCGGACAATATTTGGATGATTTTCCTGAGCGTTTTTCTGATATTACCATTGAGCATCTTATTCACCATACCAGCGGGTTACGGGATACATTTTTACTTTATAATCTGGCAGGTAAAAACTCAGATTTTGATTACTGCAATGCTGATTTAGTAAGAAAGCTGACTCAACGGCAACAGATACTTAGCTTTACCCCAGGAGAATATCATCTTTATAGCAACACAGGCTATTATTTTTTGGGAGAAATAATCAGCGTGGTTTCAGGTCAGACGCTGAGAAAATATGCAGAAGAAAATGTTTTTGCCCCATTAAAGATGAAAGATACCGTTATTTTTGACGATATAACCGAGATTATCCCTAATCGGGCGATGGGTTACACTTATAACGAAGATTCACATCAGTGGATAAGAAGCGATATCAACAATTCTGTGGTAGGTAGTGCAGCGGTTCATTCCACTGTGAATGATTTGTGTCGTTGGATGAGAGCGTTTTATTCGCCATCTATTGTTCAGGATCTGTTGCCTCAATTATCCCGTACACCAGATTTAATCAATGGCAATCGCAATAAGTATGCTTACGGTTTGGATATCGACCAACGTGAAGGGCAAAGGATAATACACCACAGTGGTACTTATGCTGGTTTCAGAGCTAATATTGTTATTTTACCAGATGCTAAATTAGGTATCGCGATTACTTCTGCAACAGATATTAATGTTGCTGACTGGGTGGATAAGAATATTGATATATTGTTTAACACTGATATTGAGCCAGAAAAACCGCATTGCCTAACCAGTGATATTGATATCACGGGTGTTTTCCGAGGGATAGAGTCTTATCCTTATATTATTACCAAAGAAGATGTTTATTTTTTAAGTAATTTGTTAGAAGACCGTAACCCAATAATCTTTAACGCTGACGGTACATTCCAGGGGAAAGGCGGTAAAATCCGGTTCAGACCCGTTATTGAGAATGACAGTGTTATTGCATTGGAACAGATTGATGAAAGTGACAATGTCTTTTATCTTAAAAAGCAAATTGATGATGGTGGTGTCGATATTAATAGATTATTAGGGAGTTATTATAGCCGTGAAATGGAGGCAGTTATTTCTGTTATATCAGCTGGTAATGGGATTAGTATTGATGGGATTATCTATCCTGTTAAAAAGGAAATTTTACAGCAGATTTACCGGAATAGTTATTTCTCTCCCAGTACTAAACTGATTATTGATTTTGAATTAGATCCTGATACCAATAAGCCTCATCTTTATATCAGTGATGCACGTTGTTGGAAAATAGAATTCGTTGCAGTTTAATTTATAAAGTGATCAATCAGGCAGAACTATTATATTTATGTTCTGCCTGTTTTTCGTAAATATCAGCTCTCATAGTTACTTTATATTGCTGCTCATACATTAAATGATAATCATTGTCACTTGGATATTTCTTGTTTACGTCTTACAGTACAGTCCACATATGTATTTCTATTAAACTGAATATATGTGCTCTATTTGATAATTGTAAATAAGGAAATTAATGATGGAATCGACGATATCTACAGATAAGATTAAATTGTTTCTCAAGAAAATAAATGAATTGGTTGATATTGAAAATAAAAAAATGGGGGGAGCGCTCGCGGTTGCTGTCACCCATGGAAATAAAACTATTTATGAGCGTTGTATCGGGCGAGCCAGCATTGAATATGCTATTGCTATAACCCCTAAAACTAAATTTTATTTAGCGAGTACTTCAAAACAATTCGCGGCTTTTTGCATTGCCTTGTTGGAGAAAAAAGGAAAGCTCTGCGTCAAGGATAAAGTTGGACAATATTTAGATTACTTCCCCGCAGAATTTTCTGATATTACCATTGAGCATCTTATTCATCATACCAGCGGATTACGGGATGAATTTATGCTTTATAACCTGGCGGGCAAAAATTCCGACTTTGATCATCGTCATATTGATTTAGTGAGAAAATTGACCCAACGGCAACGGGTACTTAACTTTTCGCCTGGAGAATATTATCTTTATAGCAATACGGGCTATAATTTGCTGGCGGAAATAGTCAGAGTAGTTTCAGGTAAATCGTTGAGGAAATATGCAGAAGAAAATATTTTCATTCCATTAAAGATGAAAAATACCTTTTTCTACGATGATGTTACCGAGATTATCTTTGATCGGGCAATGGGTTACGCTTATAACGCGGGCTTGCATCAGTGGATAAGAGATGATCTCAACGATGCGGTGGTCGGTGGTTCAGGGCTGTATTCTACGGTAAATGATTTGTGTCGTTGGATGAGAGCGTTTTATTCGCCATCCATTGTTCAGGATCTGTTGCCTCAATTATCCCGTACACCAGATTTAACCAATGGTAATCGTAATAATTATGCCTACGGTTTTATTATCAGCCAACGCGAAGGGCAAAAGATAATACAACACGGTGGTTCCTATGCTGGTTTTAAATCTCATGTTTGCATTTTACCGGAAGCTAAATTAGGTATTGCGATTATTGCAGCAACAGGTGTTGAGGTGAGTCAGTGGGTGGAACAGCATATTGATATATTATTTAACACCCCCCATATTGAGCCAGAAAAACTGCATTGTCTAACTCGTGATATTGATATCACCGGTATTTTCCGAGGGGATGAGCCTTATCCTAATATTATTACCAAGGAAGATACTTATTTGTTAGGTAATTTATTCGAAAAAGGTAACCCGATTATTTTTAACTCGGACGGTACATTCCAGGAAGAAGGCGGTAAAATCCGGTTCAGACCGGTCATTGAAAATGACAGTGTTATTGCATTGGAAAAGATTGATGAAAATGGCAATGTCTTCTATCTTAAAAAAAGGGTTGATGACGGTGGTGTCGATATTCAACTATTGTCAGGACGTTATTATAGCCATGAAACAGAAGCAACGTTTGTTATTTCTGTTTCTGGTGATGGAATTGAGATTGACGGAATAGTTTATCCAGGTAAAAAAGAAGTCTTATGGCGGATTTACGGGAATAGTTATTTCTCTCCTGGTGCTGAACTGATTATTGATTTTGAATTAGATCCTGATACTAATAAACCACGTCTCTATATCAATGATGCCCGCAGTTGGAGGATAGAGTTCGTTCTAATTGATAGGAGATAACACTGCCTTAGCAGGACAGGAGAGCTTGAAGGTATTTTTTATTATACCCAATAGATTTCAAGTTGCAGGGCGGCGGTAAGGGAGCGAATCCCCGGGAGCATAGATAATTCAGTGACCGGGGTGAGTGAGTGCAGCTAACAAAGAGGCAACTTGAAAGATGACGGGTATATTTATTATTTTGCCTGTTTTATAACCTTAAATAAGGGAATTAATGATGGAATTAACGATATCTAGAGATAATATTAAGTTGCTTCTCAAGAAAATAGATAATTTAATTGATATTGAAAATAAGAAAAATGGCGGCGCCCTCGCGATTGCTGTTACCCACGGAAATGAAACCATTTATAAACGCTATATCGGGCAATCCAGCATTGAACATGCTGCTGCTGTAACCCAAAATACGAAATTCTATATGGCGAGTGTTTCAAAACAATTCACGGCTTTTTGTATTGCCTTGCTGGAAAAAGAAGGAAAGCTCAACGTCAAGGATAAAGTTGGAAAATATGTAGATTATTTCCCGGCACATTTTTCTGATATTACCATTGAGCATCTTATTCATCATACCAGTGGATTACGGGATAAATATCTTCCCTATGGCTTGGCAGGTAAAAATTCAGATTTTGACCATCGTAGTATAGATTTATTGAGAAAACTAATTAAACGGCAACAAGTACTTAATTTCACTACAGGGGAACGTTTTCGGTATAGCAATATGGGCTATAATTTGTTGGCGGAAATCATCAAAGTGGTTTCAGGTAAATCGTTAAGGGAATATGCGAAAGAAAATATTTTTATCCCATTAAAGATGAATAATACTTCTTTCTATGATGAGGTTACTGAGATTATCTCTGATCGGGCGATAGGTTATGTCTATAACGAAGATGCAAATCAATGGATGAGATATGATCACAACGATTCAACTATAGGTAGTGCAGGGCTTCGTTCTACAGTGAGTGATTTGTGTCGCTGGATGAAAGCATTTTATTCACCATCGATTGTTCGGGATATGTTACCTCATTTATCTCGTATGCCAAATTTAACTAATGGTAATCGCAACAATTATGCTTACGGTTTTATTATCAGTCAGCGTGAAGGACAAAAGATAATACGGCACGATGGTTCCTATGGTGGTTTTAAAGCGGAGGTTTGTATTTTACCTGATGTTAAATTAGGTATCGTGATTACGGCTGCAACAGGCATGAATGTCTCTGAATTTGTTAATCAATGTCTTAATGTGTTATTTAATACTGACATGACTGAGCCAGAGCATTGCCAAACTAATAATATCGATATCACCGGTATGTTCAAAGGGGTTGATCCCTATCCTTATATTATTACCAAGGAAGAAACTTATTTATTAGGTAATTTATTTGAAAAAGGTAATCCGATTATTTTTAACGCTGATGGTACATTCCAGGAAAAAGGAGGAGAATTCCGGTTCAGACCTATCATTGAAAATAATGATATTATCGCACTGGAACAGATTGATGAAAATGACAATGTTTTTTATTTGAAAAAGATGATTGATAAAGGTGATATCGATATTCAGCAATTGTCAGGACGCTATTTCAATCACGAAACAGAATCGATTATCAATATTGAAGTCTCTAGTGGTGAGATTTATATTGATGCGGTTGTTTTACCCGGTAAAAAAGAAGCTTTACGGTGGGTTTACGATAATAGTTATTTCTCTCGGGCTACAGAACTGATTATTGATTTTGAATTGGACTCTGATACCAATAAACCTCATCTTTATGTCAATGATTCACGTTGTTGGAAGATAGAATTTGTCCCGGTTTAATTGATAAGGTTGTAAATATGCATTAAGAATAATGCTTTTTTATAGGATGAAGAGATTCGATTGAGAGCATAAAGATATTTTCTATCTATACCCAATAGATTTCAAGCCGCAGTGCGGCGGCAAGAGAACGCAGCCAACAAAGCATTAGCTTGAAAGATAACAGGTATAATTTATTTATTTCTAGGCAGAACTATTATGACGATGTTCTGCCTGTCCGACATTATTTTAATATTTTGATTGCTTCATGGTTTGTTTTTAGTTTATATTCCCATCGATCTCCAGTGCATTAAGAATAAATTCTTATTTCTAATTAGAGATAAGATTTAATTTTTATGGCAATAAAGCGAGATAAATGTGTGATAAATGGTAAATTATGTAATATTGATTCATGTTTTCTAATCTGGTGTTAGGAAAAAGCTTAAATAATAATATACAAGGTAAAGTAAATAAAACATTTATATTCATCGATGAAATCATATTGTTTTGAATGTGATATTGCATTTTTATAGATGTAAATAACGTTATTTTAAACAAATTAAAAAAATAATGAATGGAAATATTTAACATGATTAATAACAATAAAACATATTCATCTGAAGATGATCAGATATCTTGTGATCTTGATTCTGAGGTCGTTATTGGGTTAGTTGGTGCTGTAGGAACCGATTTGGGAATAATTAAAGATTCTATAACTCAGAAGCTTAATGCGTTCAGGTATGATGTACAGGAGATAAGAATATCTGCTGAAATCATTTCAGTATTAAGAGATATTGCCTCAACAAAGGATAATTATGAAAGGATAAGTTGTTTAATGTCAGAGGGTAATTATTTAAGAGAGTCTAGTCAGGATAATTCTATATTGGCATTAGCTGCGGCAGCAAAGATAAATAAAGGAAGAGAGAAGAAGCATTCTTTACCAGTACCATCGGTTAGGAAAGCGTATATTATAAAT
The DNA here is from genome assembly GCF_018448905.1 of Photorhabdus heterorhabditis. GTDB lineage: Bacteria > Pseudomonadota > Gammaproteobacteria > Enterobacterales > Enterobacteriaceae > Photorhabdus > Photorhabdus heterorhabditis. Next base: position 17,625 of record NZ_RCWA01000001.1, read on the forward strand.
TCACTTAAGCATCCAGATGAAGTCAATGCATTAAGGGATATTTATGCAAATGGCTTTTTCTTGATAGGTGTATATACGAGTGAGTCTCAGAGGTTAAGCAATCTTATCGTTGATAAATGTATTGATGAAATAAAAGCTAAAGAATTGATTAATCGTGATTCTAATGAGGGAAATAAATGGGGGCAGTATACTAGAGATACTTATGAATTATCAGATTTCTTTATACATTATGATGGAAATAAAAATAGAACTGACAATAATATATGGAGAATATTAGATCTTATTTTTGGTAATCCATATGTCACCCCAACTTTTGATGAATACGCTATGTTCATGGCTTTTTCTGCTTCGTTGCGATCTGGAGATCTTTCCCGTCAGGTTGGTGCTGTATTAACGAAAGATAAGAACATAGTCTCAACTGGCGCTAATGATGTACCACAATTCGGCGGAGGATTATATTGGCCTGATTATGTCGGAGATTCAATTGAAGATATTGAAAATGGTAGAGATTATAAGGTAGGTGAAGATTCAAACGCGAAAGAGAAAAGATTGATTGTTGAGGATATACTTAAAGATATTCCAGATGAGGAAAAGGAAGTATTTAAGGAATATATTCTTAAAAGTAAGATAAAAGATATTACTGAATATGGCAGGGTTGTGCATGCTGAAATGGAGGCCATCTTGACATGTGCAAGAAGTAATATTAGTACTCATAATGGGATATTGTATTGTACTACATTCCCTTGTCATAATTGTGCAAAACATATCGTTGCCAGTGGTATAAAACGAGTTGTCTATATTGAACCTTATCCTAAAAGCAAAGCTTTTGATTTTCATCCTGATTCTATTTCAACACCTGAAGAAGAGATTGCTGATAATAAAGTGATTTTTGAACCATTCGTGGGGGTTGGGCCTCGTTGTTTCTTTAACTTGTTCTCTACAAATCTAGGAGTAGGATATAAAGTAAGAAGAAAAGATAAGAATGGTAAAGTTGTTAAATGGCATAGAAAAGATGGAAGACTTAGGATGCAGATGCTACCATTATCTTATATAGAAAGAGAGACAAGATCGGTAACTAACGTAGATAGTTTAATAAAGGAGTTAAAAAATGACTGAGAAAGAAGAGTTTTTGGCTTATTTGGCTGAGACGAGTAAAATAGTTGAACAATGGCCAGATTGGAAGAAGGTAGGGTTGAGAACTCCCCGTAACCTACTAAAGGTATCTCGTAGAGATTATATTGTTTTAAATTCTAAGGATTATACGATAGGTGAGGCTGAAAATAAGTTGGGATAACCTATTCTTATTTATTGAAAAATAGAAAGCTCAATAATAATTTTCTGCTTTTACACAAAATTTATATATTAATGAATCAATTAAAATCATAAATTAAAATTTTAGTTTAAATTGAGCCTGTGCATAAAATTGTAGTCAATTACTTTAACGTGGCCTCATCTAAATAAAGTAACCCTTTTTAGGGTTACTAGTAAATATAGTGAATAACTCAAACTCATTATTTGTTTTCAAAAAATGCCCGTTTTAAACCTAATTCCAGACCGCGAATTTCTGCTAAACCTTTTAAACGGCCAATACAGGAGTAACCGGGATTAGTTTGTTTTTTTAGGTCATCAATTATTTGATGGCCGTGGTCAGGGCGCATTGGGATTAAACGGTTATCTCCAGCTTGTTTACGGCGATATTCTTCACGTAGGATTTCCATAACTACGTTATACATATCCACATCACCAGCCAGATGAGCGGCTTCATGGAAAGTTTTGCTGTTTTCTTCCCGTTGAGTGGAGCGCAGATGAGTGAAATAGATTCGGTTGCCATAGCGCTTAATCATCTCAACCAAATCATTATCACCACGAACACCATAGGAGCCGGTACACATGGTAATGCCGTTAACTGGGCTTGGTTCAATGGTTGTCAGCCATTCAATATCTTCAATAGTGGAAATAATACGCGGTAAGCCCAGAATAGGACGCGGTGGATCATCCGGGTGAATTGCCAGACGTAAACCATATTCTTCACAAACAGGAACAATCTGGTGTAGGAAATAAGCTAAATGTTCACGCAGCTTAGTGCGGGTAATATTTTTGTAGCGATCTAATTGAACCTGAAATTCTTTCAGCGTATAGCCTTCTTCGGCGCCCGGTAGACCGGCAATGATATTAGCAGTAAGTTGCTTAATATCAGGAACCGACATATTGTCGTAATAGACTTTTGCTTGAGTTTGTTCTTCAACGGTATAATCGGCTGTTGCATTAGGGCGTTTGAGGATATAGATCTCAAACGCGGCAAAGGCAATTTGATCAAAACGCAAGGCTTTAGAACCATCAGGAAGCAGGTACTCAAGATCAGTGCGTGTCCAATCGAGTACTGGCATAAAATTATAGCAGACGGTATCAATGCCACATTCCGCCAAATTTTTTAGTGAAGTTTTATAGTTATTAATCCATTGTTGGTAGTGACCGGTTTGAGTTTTAATTTCTTCATGGACAGGTACACTTTCAACAACTGACCAAATAAGCCCTTTATCTTCAATCATCGTCTTACGGACTAAGATCTCATCTTTATGCCAAACATGTCCGTTAGGAATATGATGCAACGCGGTAACGATGCCGGTTGCACCCGCCTGACGGATATCATCTAAGGAAACAGGGTCATTTGGGCCGAACCAACGCCAGGTTTGTTCCATGGTTATTTACCTTTGCACAAATTTAGAAAGAACAACTGGATATATACCCAATAGATTTCAAGTTGCAGTGCGGCGGCAAGTGAGCGCATCCCCAGGAGCATAGATAACTATGTGACTGGGGTAAGTGAACGCAGCCAACAAAGCAGCAGCTTGAAAGATGACGGGTATAAAAACTTATTTATTAGTTATTCCGTTAAATTAATTACGTCTCTTTGTTATTTCGTAGGGATACGAATTAAAGAGATAACCGTCGAAATAGGGATCATCAATATCAGACAGTTCCAGTAAACGTAATTTTACATTCTCCAAATGTTGCCACATTGCTTGTTTAGCAGCAGCTGGATCTTTTTTGATCATGGCGGAGAAAATGATCTGATGATCATGCAACCACTCTTTACGGTAATCTTTGTCAGTGATTCGGGTGTGGAGTTTCAGCCACATGGGATTATTTTCCCGCCAAGCCCAGGATTGTTTGAGTAGTTCAACTAACATGCTGTTATGGGTTGCTTCAGCAATTGCCAGATGGAATTCTCTGTCACCGGATTCATCTTCACCAGAAACCAAATCTTCGGATTCTCTTTTCAATGCTCGACGCATACTAGCAACGTCGTTTGGTGTCACTTGCATTGCGGCAAATTCGGCAATATTACTTTCCAATAATTGACGAGCCTGTAATAGCTCAAAAGGCCCTGCTGCATTGATTGAGCATGAAGAGGCAGGCAACAGCTGAGGGAGACTGATAATATAGACCCCGGAGCCTTTACGGACTTCGATCAGATTTTCCAGTTCGAGCATAATTAATGCTTCACGAACCACAGTTCTGGAAACTCCTAATAATTCAGCAAGTTCCCGTTCGGGGGGTAAGCGATCCCCGATGTGATATTGTTGATTAGCAATCATCTGCCTTAATGAAATGCCGACTTCTTGGTAAGGACGTTTTGGCTCAAGTAAATGCTTCATCATGTGACTACCATTACGATGATTATCTATTAATTGTATGGATCATAGTCAAAAACAGGAATTGGTCAACCAAAAATACCATTTCAGGGTGAAGGCCAAATGACCTTCACCTATGATGATTATTTTACTGCGCGAATGCGCTCTACCATACGGTAAAGTATCGGGTCATTTTTCCTGATGTCGTCGTACATAGGTTTGACGGCTTCTTCAAATGACTTTTTATCGACATCAATAAATTTAACCCCAATTTTTTCTGCATTTTGGCGTTCCCTCGCCTCTGATTTTTCCCATAATTTCGTCATATATTCCGAGGAGTTGATTGCAGCATTCATGAGAATTTTTTGTTGTTCTGATGACAACTTATTGAGAGATTTATTAGAAATAACTAATACATCTGGCACCATCGTGTGTTTATCCAGTGAGAAGTATCTTGCAACTTCACTGTGACGGCTCAGGCTGAAAGAGGGAATGTTATTTTCTGCGGCATCGACAACTCCCTGTTGCAGAGCAGTATACAATTCGCCGTAAGCCAAAGGTGTTGGATTACCTCCCAAGTTTTTCACCATTGAAATGGCTGTTGGACTAGGTTGTACTCGGATCTTCATACCTTTGAGATCGGCGGGAGTACGAAGGGGTTTTTTGGCGTAGAAGCTGCGTGCACCTGCTTCATAGTAGGTTATGCCAATAAACCCGCGGTTTTTGCTGGAAGCGAGGATCTCTTTACCCATTTCTCCATTTTTGATTTTTTCGTAGTGTGCTTTATCGCGGAATAAATAAGGCAGATTAAAAGCGGAATAAGCGGGTGAGAAAGCTTCCAGCTCTGCGGCGTTAGATTTGACTAAATCCAACGCACCATTTTGCATCAGCTCCATGGATTCCCGTTGATTACCTAATTGTGCATCTGGATAGATCCGAATACGAACATCACCACTTGTTTTTTGGCGAACTTCATCAGCAAACTGAGTCATTGCCTTGTGTACTGCGTGATCGCGGTTATGGTTATGGCTGAGTTTTAATGTTGTCACTGCCATAACTTGTGACGCTCCCAGGGTAAATATCGCCCCGATTACAGTACATAAAATACGCTTAGAATTGTTCATTGTTCGTTCTCCAATTGCTGTAAATAGGTTACGGGCACAACTGAACTGACGGCCAAACCATAAGCACCACTTCTGCTGTCGTCAAAAAGTAAATGCTATTTGGTTGACCAATATCACAAAATAATCGTGTCAGCTAGTGAACCAGTCAGTTTGTGATCCCGCTCACTGGATGTTTTTTTGACCTGGATCTTATAATCCAGGTGGCGTAGCGTTCTCTTTACTTGCGTTGGTCAAGCAGTTTTCCATTATCTGGTTGACCAAATATGGCATCCGTTAAGGTCAATTCCGTTAAGATCAATTTCGTTAAGATCAATAGAAAGGACAAGCCCCATGAAAAACCTTGTGGATTGCATCAATAAAGGTTTGGCATTTTTTACAATCTGCCTTTCCACTTTTTTGGTGTTTTGTGTTACATGGCAAGTCGTTTCCCGCTATGTGCTTGGTACACCGAGTACGGTAACGGATGAATTTGCCCGTTATCTGTTTATGTGGGTCGCCATGATTGGCGCGGCATATACCACAGGCCAACACCGCCACTTAGCTATCGACTTATTAGCCATGAAACTTAAGGGGGTAGGTAAAAATATTGTGGGTTTAGTTATACAGACCTTGATTGCTCTGTTTGCTTCCGTGGTGCTGGTGTATGGCGGATCGGTACTGGCTATCTCGACGCTTGAAACTGGGCAAATCACTCCCGCGTTGGGGCTACAGATGGGATATGTCTACTTATGTCTGCCAATCAGCGGTGTTCTGATAATCTTCTATGCACTGGTAGATAGCGTTGCTCTTATTCAGAATTTTTCAGGCAAAGATACCACCATTTCAGAAAATGATTGAAATCACCAGACAAGACAGAAGGGGATGAGCTTATGGATTGGCAAGTTGTTTTAGCTTTGTTTGGTAGTTTCGCGGTATTACTGGCACTGGGTGTCCCGGTATCCTTTGCGATTAGTTTGTCATCATTACTGGCCATTATGATGACGCTACCAATGGAAGCGGCTATTACTGTTGTCGCTCAACGTATGGCTGCGGGTGTTGATAACTTCTCTTTACTGGCTATTCCGTTCTTTATTTTGGCGGGAAATATTATGAATCAGGGGGGGATTGCTACCCGGTTGATTAATCTGGCAAAAGTTATTGGTGGTCGCTTGCCCGGTTCACTGGTTCACGTCAATATTATGGCGAATATGTTTTTCGGTGCGATTTCAGGTTCTGCGGTGGCATCTGCTGCGGCAGTCGGTGGAACGATGGCGCCAATGCAGAAAAAAGAGGGCTATGAACCGGAGTATTCTGCCGCAGTAAACATTGCTTCCTGCCCTACCGGTTTGTTGATCCCACCAAGTAATACTTTGATTGTTTATTCACTGGTTTCCGGTGGTACATCAATTGCTGCGCTGTTTCTTGCAGGTTATATTCCTGGCATTCTGATGGGGGTATCTCTGATGATAGTGGCGGCAATTATTGCTAAACGCCGTGGCTATCCAGTTTCACCAAGGCCCACGTGGAACGAGTTTTTTATCACTTTGATTCGTGCATTGCCTTCTCTGATGCTGATTGTGGTTATTATGGGCGGTATCATTGCCGGTATTTTTACTGCGACAGAAGCTTCCGCGATTGCAGTGTTGTACAGCTTTGTACTGGCAGTCCTGATTTATCGCGAAGTCAGTATGACTAAACTGCCAAAAATCATTTTGGATTCTGCTGTGACGACTTCCATTGTTCTGCTGCTGATTGGTGCATCAATGGGAATGTCTTGGGCAATGGCAAATGCTGATCTGCCCTATCTGATTGCTGATGCATTGATGGTAGTTTCGGAAAACCCGCTGGTTATTCTACTCGTCATTAATATCATTCTGTTGCTGGTTGGAACCTTTATGGATATGACCCCGGCGATTCTGATTTTTACGCCGATTTTTCTGCCTGTGGCGCAGAGTATGGGGGTTGATCCGGTACACTTCGGCATCATTATGGCCTTTAATCTGGCTATTGGTATCTGTACGCCGCCGGTAGGGAGTGCGCTATTTGTTGGCTGTTCCATTGGTGAGGTCAGCATTAATCAGGTATTGAAACCGCTGGTGCCAATGTACTGCGCTTTGATTATCGCCTTGATGCTGGTGACCTTTATGCCACAGCTGAGTCTGTGGTTGCCTAAGATGTTACTGAATTACTAATTATTCAGGTAATTTGCGTTTTAAAAAGGAATTGTTCCATGATTCGCAATATAGCCAATTGCAAAATCAACTCTGCTATTTCTTATCCTTCCTATGATCGTAAAAGGTTGGTTGCCCGTATTGTTCATCTGGGGTGTGGCGCGTTTCATCGGGCACATCAGGCAGTTTTTACGCATCATATGCTGGAAAAAACAAACAGTGATTGGGGAATTTGTGAAGTCAGCTTATTCTCCGGCCAGACGGGGATTCAGCACCTTAAAGATCAGGATTGCTTGTGTACCATTGCGGAAAAAGAGGCAGAAAAAACTGAGCTGAAAATTATTGGCTCTATGGTTGATGCTTTGCATCCTGAGTTTGTGGGTCAGCAAGGTATTCTGGCAACCATGGCACAGCCGCAGGTGGCGATTATCTCTCTGACAATCACTGAAAAAGGTTATTGTACCGATATCGCCAGCGGTAAGCTGGATGAAAATAATGCGTTGATTCAACAAGATTTAGCCAACCCAACCGAACCAACATCCGCGATTGGCTATATTGTTGAAGCGCTTCGCCTGCGTTATGAACGTGGTTTACCGCCGCTGACGGTGATGTCCTGTGATAACGTCAAAGAAAATGGCAATGTTGCTCGTGAAGCGGTGGTGGGTTTTGCCCGTTTACGTGATGAAAAACTGGCGCAGTGGATTGAACTAAATGTGACTTTCCCATGCACAATGGTTGACCGCATTGTTCCTGCTGCGACATCAGAATCGTTGGGGGAGATTGCTGAACAGTTAGGTGTATATGATCCCTGTGCAATCACCTGTGAACCTTTCCGTCAGTGGGTGATTGAAGATAATTTTGCCAATGGCCGCCCAAACTGGGATTTAGCAGGGGCACAATTCGTTAAAGATGTCGTGCCTTTTGAAACCATGAAATTACGGATGCTAAACGGTAGCCACTCATTTTTGGCTTATCTGGGTTATCTGGGAGGGTATGCACATATTGCTGACACAATGGCTAATTCCGATTACAGGCAAGCTGTTTTGGGTTTGATGTTGCAAGAGCAAGCACCAACTCTGACGATGCCGATAGGAACAGATCTTTCCCAATATGCCCATCTGCTGATTAAGCGTTTCAGTAATCCCAGCCTTAAACACCAGACTTGGCAGATAGCAATGGATGGCAGCCAGAAATTACCACAGCGTATGTTGGACTCTGTGACTTATCACCTGACCAATGGCAGCGATTATCCTCACCTGGCTTTAGGTATCGCCGGATGGATGCGTTATGTCAGCGGTAAAGATGAGCAAGACAAATTGATTGATGTGCGTGATCCACTGGTGGAGCAATTTAAATCTATTTACCAGCAATATGGGGTATCTATTGATGTGGTACCTGCATTGTTGGCTGTTTTTGGCAATCCATTGCTAGCCAATCCGCATTTTGTCCGGGCAGTTACTGAAGCTTACCAGCAATTACTAGATTGCGGCGCTCGTCGGGCGGTGGCAGCACTCTAAATGGGTGAAGGAAAGAGTATGAAAAATTTTATATGTGAAGATTTTCTGCTGAACAATGACATTGCCCGTCAGCTATATCATGAATATGCCGCAGATATGCCGATTTATGACTATCACTGTCATCTTAATCCGCGTGAAATTGCTGAAAATCGCCAGTTTGATAACCTTGGTCAGATTTGGCTCGAGGGGGATCACTATAAATGGCGGGCAATGCGTTCTGTTGGTATTGATGAATCACTCATTACCGGCAGACAAACGGGTGATGATGAAAAATATCAAGCATGGGCAAAAACGGTACCGTTGACATTAGGAAATCCACTTTATCACTGGACACATCTGGAATTACGCCGTCCGTTTGGCATTACCGGGAAATTATTGGGGCCGGAAACTGCCGATGAAATCTGGCATCAATGCAATGAAAAGCTGGCAACCCCAGAATTTTCAGCCCGTGGCATTATGCAGCAAATGAATGTTCGAATGGTTGGGACTACGGATGATCCGGTGGATTCTCTGGAATATCACCGCCAAATCGTGGCAGATGAGAATTTTGATATCGAAGTATTACCGAGTTGGCGCCCTGACCGGGTATTTAAAATCGAGTTGGCGGGTTTTACTGACTATATCAAACAGCTTGAAGTTGTGGCGGATGTATCGATCTCTTCTTTCGCTGATCTGTTACACGCGTTGGAGCATCGTCTTGATCATTTTGCCGAGCATGGCTGCCGGGCTTCTGACCATGGCATAGAGAATCTGCGTTATGCGCCGGTTCCTGAGCAAACAGTATTGAATGGTATTCTGCAAAAACGGCTGACTGGCGATACTCTCTCTGAGTTTGAAATTGCGCAGTACACCACGGCGGTTTTGGTGTGGCTTGGTCGGCAATATGCGGCCCGTGGTTGGGTGATGCAGCTGCATATCGGCGCTATCCGTAACAACAATACCCGCATGTTTCGTCTGCTTGGTGCGGATAGTGGTTTTGATTCCATTGGTGATAATAATATCGCCTGGCCGTTATCCCGCCTGCTGGATAGTCTGGATGTGACGGATGAATTGCCGAAAACGATTCTTTACTGCCTGAATCCACGAGATAACGAAGTGATTGCAACGATGGCTGGTAACTTCCAAGGGGGCGGGATTGCCGGTAAAGTGCAGTTTGGTTCGGGCTGGTGGTTCAATGATCAGAAAGATGGCATGTTGCGCCAGCTTGAACAACTTTCTCAACTTGGGTTGTTGAGCCAGTTTGTCGGTATGTTGACTGATTCCCGTAGCTTTCTTTCATACACACGACATGAATACTTTCGTCGCATTCTGTGTAACTTGTTGGGGCAATGGGCAGAAAATGGTGAAATTCCCAACGATAGAATGATGTTAGGACAGATGGTTGAGGATATTTGCTTTAATAACGCCCGCCGTTATTTTGCTTTGCCGGGAGAAAACCCATGAAGCAGATTGCGTTCCTTGGTGAATGTATGATTGAACTTAATGGCGCGCCTTTCGGCACGATGCATCAGACTTTTGGTGGTGATGCACTGAACAGTGCGGTTTATTTAGCACGAGCAAGCCAACAGAAAATTGCTGTCAATTTTGTGACTGCGCTGGGAATGGACTTACTCAGTGAAGGAATGATCAAACGTTGGCAAGATGAGGGCATCTATACGCATCTGGTGTTACGTGATCCAGCTCATCAGCCGGGGTTGTATCTGATTCAGCTTGATGAGCAGGGAGAGCGCACCTTTCTGTACTGGCGTAATGATTCTGCCGCTCGTTATATGGCTCGCCATCCTGATTTCTTTTCTGTTATTCAATCGTTGCAGCAGATGGATGCTATTTATCTCAGTGGTATCAGTTTGGCTATTTTGCCTGCCGATGATCGTGAAAAGTTACTGAATCTGTTGGCTGGACTGGCCGTACAAGGGAAAACAATCGTTTTCGACAGTAATTACCGCCCGGCATTATGGGAAAGTGTGGCAGAAGCTCAAGACTGCTATCAGAAATTACTCTCTTTTACCTCACTGGCACTGGTGACAAATGATGATGAATGCCATTTGTGGGGGGATAAATCGGTGACAGAAATCATGGCTCGCCTCAAACGGGCTGGGGTTAAAGAAGCGATTGTTAAAGTGGGTGCTGCCGGTTGTTATTATCAGAATTTGGTACAGGGTATGCTGATTGAGCAGATCCCAACCGAGCCGGTTGTTAAAGTGGTCGATACCACGGCGGCGGGAGATGCCTTTAATGCCGGATTTTTGGCTGGCTATCTAATGGGTTGCCCGATAAAACAAGCGGCAATCATGGGGCATCGTCTTGCTGGTATCGTCATTCAGCATAAAGGGGCGATTATTCCAAGCAGCGTTACTAAAACGATGACTGACAGCTTCTTTTCAGAGCAGGAGAAAAACTGATGAAACAAATGATTGAGCAGTTACGCCAGTTAAAAATTGTCCCGGTGATTGCTGTTGACCGAGCGGAAGATATTATTCCGTTGGGTAAGGCATTAGCTGACAATGGCTTACCCGTAGCGGAAATTACTTTTCGTTCTGCGGCAGCGAAGGAAGCTATTCGTCTGCTGAGAGAGGCTCAGCCGGATATGCTGATTGGTGCAGGAACAGTTCTGAATCGTGAGCAGGTGGTTGCTGCCAAGGAAGCGGGGGCGACTTTTATCGTTTCCCCGGGTTTTAATCCAAATACCGTTAAAGCCTGTCAGGAACTGAATATTCCGATTATTCCAGGTGTGAATAACCCAAGTGCGATTGAAGGTGCAATGGAATTGGGGCTGAAATTGCTGAAATTCTTCCCGGCGGAGCCTTCAGGTGGTTTGCTAATGATTAAAGCGATATTGGCACCTTATACTGAATTGCAAATTATGCCGACTGGGGGAATCGGACCAAATAATATTCGCGATTATCTTGCTGTACCGCGTATTGTGGCGTGTGGTGGTTCATGGATGGTTAGTCAAGCGCTGGTGGGTAGCCAAAACTGGCAGGAAATCGGTCGCCTGACTCGTGAAGCGATGGATTTGGTGAATACTTAAGGAATAGTGGTTCTTGTCTTGGGATAAAATATTATTCCGACAATAATACCAAAGGGAAAAAAAGGGTTTAGTAAAAATTCTTTCACTTCTGTTTGCCTAATGGCAGCATCAGCGTGTATGGCTCCAACGGTGACTGGACGAAGCCAAGACGCGTATAGAACGTTCGAGCGCTCTCATCAAGTGCGTGGACGATTATAGCTGAAATGCCCACTTGTTCTGCCGTGCTGGCGACACGCTTCCAAGCATCTTGGAGAAGCAATGCCCCGAGCTTCTTCCCCCTGATATTCCACATCGACAGCCAGACGGCCAAGAAGCACTACAGGGATAGGATCTGGCATATTGCGTTTAAGCGATGGTGTAGATTCAATATGATTAATTGAACCGGCGCTTAGACAATAATAACCGATAACGTCTTTTGTGCCTTCCTTGCAAATAACAAATGTGCGGCTCGCGCCGAGTTTATTATTTTTTAAAGCCCGGCGTGAAAGCCATTCGTTTAATGTTTCATGCTGGCAATAAAAATCATTTATATTATGTTCAGCCGTTAATATTTCAGGTGTGCTTATTCCCACGGCGCTTTATATCCCATCAGTTTTTTAAAACCTTCATTATCAGAAAGCGGTTGCTCCAGCATCTGCATGAACATATGGTATTTTTTGTCGTTAACGAAAAAGTGGCGCTGATCGAGTATGGCATCTTCGGCTGCGCGGCAGGCAGCATCCAAGATGAAATCAGTTCGGGTCTTTGAGAGCAGGTTTGCTGCATGGTCAATAAGCTCCCGCTGGAAGGCTTTCGCCCGGATGTTGATCGGGGTTTCTTTAGGTTGTGTTCTCATAAATCACCTGTGTAGCAAATTGGTAGACAGTCATTATAGCAGTTGTATAACTAATAGATGTACATTTAGCGTCTTCATTTGAAATCTTATGAAACGTAAGCATGCTGGGTTATCCAAAATATATATACCCGTCATCTTTCAAGTTGCTTCTTTGTTGGCTGCACTCACTCCGGTCACATAGTTTGCTATGCTCCCGGGGATTCGCTCCCTTACCGCCGCGATGCATCTTGAAATCCATAGGGTATATATCCGTATTGATGTGTTAAGCATTCTATTAAATCGTTCAGCAAAGAATCTCAGGCAACGCCAAACCATTGCTTGATAAGCAATCCTTGATGATAGCATTTCTGTAAACACCAAGTCATCCCAATCAAGGATATACTGTCAGAATTCTATCGCAGGATTGATATCTTATTACCAGGGATTTGGTAAGGATGAAAAAAATATAATAAGGGTGTTTTCTTATATGGTTAAAAAGGAAATATTTTCTATGGTAGAAAAATAGATTGGTGTATTCAACTTACTATAAATAAGATTACAAAATAGTGCTACATCTTATACCACTCATAATTCTATATATAACAATGGGTTGAAGAAGGCTATGTGTAGCATAATTACGAAACGTTATTTATAAATCCAAGTGTTTTTATTGTTTTTATTATTATATTATTAACGTTAAATCAGATATATATCATAAGAAATAATTATAAAACATCCATCCTTGGTTGTATATAGTTATTCCATCAAACAATAAACCTTGTGTTAATTATCCTTGATTGTTCTAATATATCAGAACTTGCGGGAGTAATGTTGTTTAGTACACAGGTTCGCAATAGCCATCTATCTTTACCATCATAACGGGGAATGAATTCTGTTCGTCCATGAACACACCGGTTATTATTAATAATAAGCAAATCCCCCTTTTCTAAAGTAACCCAGACCTTATTTTCATTAGCTAATTTCTTCAGTTTATCCAGTAATATTTCAGCTTCAGAATTGATACCTTGCATTAAATCCAGATCGTATATCATATATGGGTCGTTAGGATCGCCATGAAAAATAGGAGTAATCGGGCCATTACCTCTCTTTCCATTGGGACTGCCGTATGAATAATCTATTCCTGTAATAAAAATGGGTTTAAAAAGTAATTTATATTCATTCAGTGATAAGTATGGGATCATCATTCGTGCACTTGCTATAAAAGTTTTGGCGGTTTTGTCGTGATCTTGACGTAAGCAATATAATAATACGTAATCACACATATGTGGATGAAAAGCAATTTCTGTGTGAAAATCTAATTCTTTCCTGGAGCTGGCAGAGGAAAGTAATGTTTCTTTTCCAGGGTGAGGAACAAGATTTTGAAAAACATTGCCCTGTTTCTCTTGGATATAACTTACAGCATAGCCAAGAAATTCAGCAATCATTGCTAGCCACATTTCTCCAAAGAAATTTCCTTTGTCAGGATAATCCAATGAATCTAATGGTGTTGATGGTAAGTAATTTCCTGGATTAATTCCTTTTAAGAGTAATACACCATATTGATTGGAGTGGTTTTTAAATTCATATAATTTCTGGATTATATCCTGATTTAAATACGTTATTCTTTTATAACTTTCTGATAAAAATGAATTTAGATTTTCATAGGGGTTGGATAATGGATTTTTATATATTCCTTCTTTAATAAGCTTGTCATGGTCTATATTGAGTATATAATCTCCTTTTAATTTTTCTAAATCTTTAACGAAATACTCTTCTGGAAATTTAGATGGTACTTCCGAGAAATTTACTCCAGGATTAAAGGTAATTTTATAGTTTAATAGATTACATACAGATGAAAAAAATGATTTCAAAAACTTCTCATTATCATTTTCTGAAAAATATCTTGATGAAAAAGAGTTTATGATTCCTAAGAAGTAAAGATAATGCCCATTAACTTCCTTTTTTACTCCTATGGCGTGGTTGTCGAATGTCAAATAAGTATGCCAATCTTTATAATGTGTGAATTTTGTTGTCAAATAACCATGAAGAAGATGAGATTCACCTTCAAAATTCACTGTGATATTTCCATCTAGTCTACTTAAATAGTTTTCTTTTCTATCGGGAAACTCCAGATATGACATTTTTAGATCTTTATTATTAGTTATTTCTATTCCATTAATATTATGACTGTATAATGGGAAGATAATAGAAATTTTTGGCCATTCAATATCATGTTCTATAGATTCTTTATTTGTTGTGATGAATATATCTATATCACTTTTTCTCTTATTAGAAGACAAGAATGAATCTGAATCACATACAGAAAAACCATGATATTTTAGAAAGTTAATGATATTAAAAAAAGCGCTTTTAATTGTCCGATGATTTGAGCTGTTAATATAAGAATCATCATATACTATAGATAATATTTTGCCTTTCATTGAATTACCCTCACTTAAATAGGTATTTGCCAATAATAATATATTGGCGTATACAGAAACATAGTGGTATTTGAAAAAATTAACTAATAATCATCCCGACAAACATTGCCACACCGAATAATAACAATGATGAACTAGTTATAGATTCAACAATTAATTGAGCGTTTTTATTAAATAAAACAGACTGTATATAAGATAATCCATTAACAAATACTGCCCACCAAAGTACACCAATCAATATATCTATTAATCCCAGGATAATAACTTGATTTAAGGCCGGGCGTGATGGATCAATAAATTGAGGAAGAATACTTATAAAAAAAATAGCCACTTTGGGATTAAAGATATTGGCTAAAAGCCCGGTAATAAATAGATTGCTATTTTTCTGTGTTATATTTGTGATTTGATTTTCAATGACTTGGTTTTTTCTACTGTTAAAAGCATCTTTTAATCCAATATAACCTAAATATATTAAATATAAAGCACCGAGGGTTTGTAATATATTAAATGCAGTTTTTGATGTTGCCAGAATTAAAGTTGCGCCTAATGACCCTAGGATCAAATGAAAAACAAGACCTGCTTGTACACCAATTGCCGTTATTAGCCCATTTTTTCTGCATTTAAATGTCCCTTTACTGATAATAGCCCAGTCTGGGCCTGGTGTTATATAGGATAAAACAACCAGAAGAAGATAAAAATAAAGTAGGTCGAGATTCATGACTTTATACTCTGCAATAAGTCGTTATTTGAATAAAATCAGCAGATTCACCGATTTTTATTTCAACATTTACATCTTTGACTTCATTAATATTATTTATATGTGTGCCTCCGCATGGGATAGTGACCACCGTGGAGTCAATTGCAGATTTCCATAATCTGGTATCATTAATATCTTTTGATTTATATTCAATGTTTATTTCCGCACCCTGAGATAACCAATTATTGAGTGTGTTATTAACTTCTCTATCAATTTTATCCAGATTTTCAATTAATATATTTTTATCAAATCCTTTCTTTCTGAGTGATTTACCAAATCGATAAATATCAACGGATCGAAGCTCTGTAATAGAAGATTGGTAAATGGCGGCTTTATCTAAATTATAGTTTCCCAAATCATCGGTATCGTACACTTTGGACCATATATGATGTGTTGCTTTATTTAAAGCAAGGGACATAAAGTGGGCCATCGAGTGTGCAGCACTTACCCTATATCTTGTTTCATCGTTCACAGATAGAGTTACCGTTTGCCCTATAAGATCTCTTTCAGAAATTCCGTGTAAATCAGGTAAGTAGTGTGCTGGCATAATTTTATCTGGCGACGTTGCTTGTTTCGTTATTTCTTGATCTATATATACATGACCATCAATAAGACCCGCGGTGTAAACTTTTGTCACAGCAAGCTCTTTATCGCCTATTGAAATTATTCCATTATCATGTAGCTGGTCTGGCCATTTATAGTTCTTTGGGTAGAATGGACTATCTTGGGTTATCAAAATGGTGCCACTTTCGTACTTCATAACCTCGATAATGTTGGATTCTAACATCAGGGTTCCCAGCATAAATGAAGCTTCTGCTTTTAAGAGTTCATTAATATTCATATCAGTAGCCATGTAACATCTCGCTAGTTATAGTTTTCTGATACCTATTATTACAGGGTATTTTGTTAATGTAATTCTTGCCAAAACAGGACTAAATCTTATTGTTATTTTATTTTTAGCTTAAACCTCTATTATCCAAAGATGATGATTTTTTTTGCTAATCAAGATGTCATGTAATCTTATATCATATTACTATTCGTTTTAAACGTTATAGGTAATCTTTCTTGCTGACTACCAGAATTGGATAAATAAGATCAATATGTGTATAGTCAACTTATTTATAGGATACTTAGAGCATTGTTGCAAGTGGAAAAGTTGGAATGTTTTTATGTTTTACCTACATAGTCAATAACGATTTTAAGAGTAAAATCTGTTTTTTTAACTGTCGCGATAATTTTTTATTTTAAAAATAAATAGTTAAGCTGATAAAGTATATGGGGCAGGGGGAAATAAAGTATGGTTGCTATGGTAGGAATTAATATACATCTTCTGGAAGAAACGATTAGAAAACTTGAAATTGTAGAGGAATGTTCTCCTGATAAGTCACATGCTGTACAGCTCCGAAGAGCAATAGATACTTATCTTGATGTTAATATTCCAGAACAGAATAGTAGCGTTTTTGGTTTATGGGGGGATAAAAAGTTGGATGGATTGGAACATCAAGGTAAGTTACGCGAAGAATGGTAATGATTGCTATGAAGTCTCTATTCGATACTAATATATTGATTATTTAAATGAATATGAACAAGCTAACATTTGGGCAACGGGTTAGCAAAATGGGTGGTTATTGATTACTAGAAACCTTAAAGATAATGCTGGTGTTATTCTATCTTACGAAGGATGAACTCATAGAATAAACTGTAAGCCAATGAGATTGTGGATGACTTAAAGGAATACGGGCCTGCTTGCTCGTAGCGTAATTATGTTGCGCTTACTATCCATGTGAAACTGTGACATCTATTGCCTTTTCCTATTGACATATTAGTTATATTAATGAAAATGTCTATGTTGCAATGACAATTCTATTGGTGGCTAAGGGATTATATTATGGATTATCTATCATACAAAAAACAGGCTGATCATGTTATAGCAGAGAACATAGATAATGTAACAAGAAAATCTGCTCCAATTGTATATTCAACTATGGAGGATATTTATTTAGGTTTAGTTAGATTAAGAAATTCTCAAGCTTTTTTATATAAAGATATTTATGGTAAGCAGATATCTAATGAAGACGAAAGAATGATTGACGCAGCTATTAAAGCAATTTTTAAAAAAGGTGATGTCATTTATGATATTGTGTCTACAATCATAAATACAATGTATGATTTGATTCCTGAGAGAACACAAAGAATCATATCTGAGAAATTTAATTTAATAGTAGCTACATATGGAGTTCAAACAGCAACGAAGATTAGTATAGCGACCACAGTAACAAGTTTAATATCGATTAAGATAAATGCCGTTCCATCTGTAAAAGCAAAAATAGCAGCCTTTTTAAACATATCAATAAACTCTCTTGCTATTTATGGAATTTTTGAAAAGGCAGCTAGATCTGCGCGGAAATTAAAAATAGAATCGCCTGTGACATATTTAGCTTTAAGGAAAAAAGGATTAGAAATGCTTTATTTTTTGGTTGGACCATACATGGCGAAATTAATAAATATTTATAGAAAAAATATCATGACCTTAGAAGATGAAAAATTGATTTTAGATGAAATAGAGAGATTAATTTATCTTTAACTTAAAATGAGATAATTGGTGGGTAAAAATGGAATTAATTAAGTCTTTTGTAATAGATCTTGTTGGAATTTTCATAACATTTGCTCTTTGTTTAGCATGGTTTATAATTACCCCTGAAGGATTTGGTATTATCGGAGGAATAATTATTCTGATAGCGTCATATTTCATTACAATAAAAGTAAAGAAAAAACTGTTGAAGTTAGAATAACTTCAACAATAATGTACAGACTCTTGATTGATAAGGTGTTAGTACACTCTATCGTCCCATATGCTGTAGCCTGAGGTTCCGGCTATGTGATGTTTCCATGTGATGCTTTTATATGCTAGAGAAATAGTTTCAAATGGTATTGCATTTGAACTGTCTATACTGTGAGGATAATTGGCACATATATCAACAATAGAGGCATCTCTTAATTCGACGGTATAGAATTTTTCCATAACACCAGAAGAGTTAATTCTATAAAAATCAAAAAAAGCATTTAAAATCTCATTATTAGAAATAGCTATGCCAAGTAGAGGGGATGATTTATCTATTATTTTTATAAAATCTACCGGGTGATGTTCAGAATTTTGTTCTCTAGTTAAACTATGAACAAAAGATAAAACTTGAATTTCATCCTCATGTCCAATTTGATACCTATTTCCTATAGAGTCAGATGTTGAACATCCTGATGATATTAACCCTTGTTTACCTACCAGTTAATTTTAAGTAAATAGAAAAACTCATATAAACGCCCTATATCCATCTCATAACAATTAATAGAAGTGTCTATATCATCTCCATAATATAAAAGAATCAAAAGTATTGTTTATATAAGAATCTTAACATGTTCGTGGACAATTGCTCCAACGAGGAAGCATAAGATAATATTTTACACTGAATATATATAATATTTGGCCAATTTATGTGTCAATCTGGAAATAGGAAAGATTGGTATAACGTTGGAGGGCGAAATCGGATATGAATTCTACGCAATAAGAACCGCGAGAATGTTTTTAACGTTCTCGCGGTAGTCGCGTTTTCTAAACGGGAAGAGCAATGATTTTTTGTGAAGAAAAATCAAATCTCAGTGTGTGGTTTTGCATTCTCTGCTAGCCATACTGTAATCCGCTGTTTCTGCTCTTCATTCAGCCACATACCTAATTTGGTACGGCGCCAGATGGCATCATCCAGTTCAACAACCCACTCGTTGTCGAGCAGATAACGAAGTTCAGCTTCATACAAGCCCTGGCCGAAGGACTCACCGAGATCTGTTAGATTGTTAGCACTTTGCAGAATCAGTTCACTGTTGCTGCCATAAGTGCGTGCATAGCGCACGGCAACGCCTTCCGGTAACCAGTTGTAGCGTTTACGCAGTAAGCGAGCATAACCGTCACGGTCACAGCCTTCTAAATTGCCGCCCGGTAACTGACCATTTTTAGTCCAGGCTTTTTTGGCATCGGGGTAATATTGAACCAGCTTATCCATTGCGTGTTCTGCCAGCTTACGGTAAGTGGTCAGCTTACCGCCGAATATAGATAGCAATGGGGCTTTACCCTGCTCATCATGAATATCGAGTGTGTAGTCACGGGTAATCGCCTGAGGTGAATCAGACTCGTCATCACACAGTGGGCGGACGCCAGAATAGGTCCAAACGATATCTTCACGGCTAAGCTGTTTCTTAAAATGATCGTTATAGACTTTCAGCAGATAGTTAATCTCTTGATCGTCTATCTTCACTTCTTTTGGATCGCCTTTATATTCCACATCGGTTGTACCAATAATGGAGAATTCATCCATCCAGGGAATAACAAAGACGATACGATGATCTTCGTTTTGCAGAATATAAGCTTGTGGCTCATCATGCACTCTTGGTACCACAATATGGCTGCCTTTGATCAGGCGAATACCATAAGGCGATTTCAGTTTCAGGCTATCGTCAAAGAATTCTTTAACCCAAGGGCCGGTGGCATTAACCAGACCTTTTGCCCGCCAGGTATAAGTTTTACCTGTACGGAGATCTTCGGCTTCAACCATCCAGCCGTCATGTTCGCGCCAGGCGCGGGTAACTTTTGTTCGTGTACGGACTTCACCGCCGTGTTTTTTCACTTCCTGAGCGTTAAGGACCACTAAACGAGCATCATCAACCCAGCAGTCAGAGTATTCAAAGCCACGGACCAATTCTGGTTTCAACACGGCATTAGCACCGAATTTCAGCCCTTTACTGCTTGGTAGGCTGACTCGTTTCCCTAAATTGTCATAAAGGAACAGACCAATGCGGATCATCCATGCTGGGCGCAGGTGTGGCTGATGCGGTAGACGAAAGCGCATTGGAAAAGCGATATGTGGTGCGAGATTTAATAAAACTTCACGTTCTGCCAGCGCTTCGCTGACCAGACGAAATTCATAATGTTCCAGATAGCGCAGGCCACCGTGGATCAGTTTTGAACTGGCGGATGAAGTAGCTTTAGCTAAGTCTTGTGCTTCCAGCAGCAGAACGGAGAGTCCCCGGCCAGCGGCGTCAGCCGCGATACCAGCGCCGTTGATCCCGCCGCCGATAACAATCAAGTCTTTAGTTTCCATTCATCCCCCTAAATGTTCGAAACAGTTCTTTAATGTTCGTTTTCGCTCGCAATTGTAATCAGAAATTTGCCAATAGCCAACCATTAACTGAGAAAAAACACATTTGCGTGATATCGGTGGCAAATATTATCGTACCCATATAATTGACATGGTATTAATTAGGAGATTCTATACCTGTTATCTTTCAAGTTGCCTCTTTGTTGGCGGCACTCACTCCGGTCACCTAGTTATCTATGCTCCCGGGGATTCGTTCCCTTGCCGTCGCGATGCACCTTGAAATCCATAAGGTATAGAGATGGAATTATGAGGAATTTCAAGAGCATACTGGGGATAGCCCTATCCCCAGTAGAGAAAAAAATAATTAGCAGAGTTCGAGTTGAACGTTATGTTGCTCAATCACTTTCTGGATGCTTGCAGGAGGCATTTGATCGGTAAACAAGCAATCAATGAGGTCCATATTACCCAGATTAACCATGGCATTACGGCCAAACTTAGAATGGTCAGTTACCAGCATAACGCAACGGGAATTTTCGATAATTGCGCGTTTGATGCGTACTTCATGGTAATCAAATTCCAATAGTGCACCATCCATATCAATGCCACTAATACCCAGAATGCCGTAATCGAGCCGAAACTGGGAGATAAAATCCAGTGTGGCTTCGCCGATAATTCCACCGTCACGAGTGCGAACCTCACCACCCGCAAGGATTAAACGAAAATCTTCTTTTGCCATCAACAGGGTCGCGACGTTGAGGTTGTTAGTCACAATCCGCAGATCTTTATGATTTAACAGTGCGTGAGCGACGGCTTCTGGTGTCGTGCCGATATCAATAAACAGTGTTGCACCATCCGGGATCTGGCTGGCGACACGCTGGGCAATACGCGCTTTCTCTTTTGACCACATGATTTTGCGATCATGATAAGCAGTATTAACTGAACTTGATGGCAATGCGGCACCGCCGTGATGCCGCTGTATTTTATTTTTGTCTGCCAGATCATTCAGGTCACGGCGAATAGTCTGGGGGCTGACATTAAAGTGTTCAACCAACTCTTCAGTACTGACATAGCCCTGAATACGTACCCGCTCAACAATTGCATCATGCCGTTGAGTTTGCTTCACGATAGTCCCCTAATTCTTAAAAATGCTGATTATTATTTTTGAATGTATAGCGGTTATCCCACAACGCCATCAGTAAGCCGATGGTTAAACCTGAGAAATGGGCTGCGTTGGCAATGGAGAGTCCAAACGTATCGAAGTAGCCAACAATCAGCCAGAGGATCGAAAAAGCCATCAAACCACGAGGAACGCCAATGCCGCGTTCGGGGGCTCGTTCACCGGTTAACCAAACATAACCAATTAAGGCGTAAACAACACCTGAAAGGCCACCAAAATGAGAGCCGCTGAATAATGATTGTCCCCAGCCACTGAAAACGGCAGAAACAATAGTGATAACAAACAGTTTTCCTGTACCGAGGCGCTTTTCTGTTTGCCCGCCAAGATACCACCACCACATCAGATTGAATATGATATGCAGTAGTGAGAAATGCAGCAAACCGTGAGTGACCCAACGCCACAGCTCCATATGTTGGCTGTTGTCAGGCCAGGCTAGCCAGGACATCACCTGATAATCCCCGGCGAATTGCATCCAGAGATAAACGGCGATATTCAGGATTAGAACTGTGATCGTTAACGGGCCAGCCTGACGGCTCAAATAATGCCAGTTCAGATTATTCTGGTATTGCAGTGAGTGGCTGACTTTGCCCGATTGCCAACTGGCGGTCTGATAACGTTCGTTTAGTGGATCACGGGTAAATTTCTCCAGCTCTTGCTGAACCAGTGCGAGTTTAGTGTCATCTTCTAGCCACAGTTCTACATGGCGCTCATCGTGACCCGGACGCATAGTCAGGTATACCTGATGGGTTGCCATATAATCGATAAAGCCTTGTGCCAGACGCGGGTTTGAAATAGTGATTACGTGGATCATAGGATGTGTGTTATGCCGGATTACGTAAGGAGTTAACAGCGTGAGGATAGTTTTTCAGCCAGACCTCAAAGCCGCCATTAATGCTGTAAACGGTTTCGAAACCCAGGTTCAGTAAGTATTGAGCAGCACTTTGGCTGCTGTGGCCGTGGTAACACATAACCATCACAGGCTGCTCGAAATTGGCCTGTAGCATAAATTCATTTAATGTTTCATTGGTTAAATGAAAAGCCCCACATGCATGACCGGCTTGGAAACTCTGTGGATCGCGGATATCCACCATAATGGCGGATTTATCCTGCCAGTGTTGATAAGCTTGCTCGGGACTGAGTGTTTGAAAATGTTCCATATATTCTGAGTTGCTCTTAGAATTTGGAGGCTATACCTGTTATCTTTCAAGTTGCCTGTTTGTTGGCTGCTCTCACTCACCCCGGTCACAGAGTTATCTATACCCTTCATCTTTCAAGCTGCTGCTTTGTTGGCTGCGTTCACTTACCCCAGTCACATCGTTATCTATGCTCCTGGGGATGCGTTCTCTTGCCGCCGCACTGCAACTTGAAATCTATTGGGTATATGCTCCCGGGGATTCGTTCCCTTGCCGTCGCGATGCATCTTGAAATCTATTGGGTATATACCAATGGTTATTATCGTAATGATGTTTTCCCGACGGTTACCCGAGCGGGAAAATCAGTTGTCAGTAATAAGAGTGTTCACCGCGCTGATGTTCGGTTAAGTCTTTCACTCCTTTTAGTTCAGGGAACATATTCAACAACTCTTTTTCGATCCCCTCTTTCAGGGTGACATCGACCATTGAACAGCCATTACAACCACCGCCGAATTGCAGGATAGCGAAACCTTCATCGGTGATTTCCATCAGGCTGACACGACCACCGTGACCCGCTAGCTGTGGGTTAATTTGTGACTGCAAAACATATTCCACGCGTTCTACAAGGGGGGAATCATCAGAAACCTTGCGCATTTTGGCGTTAGGCGCTTTCAGTGTTAGCTGAGAACCTAGCTGATCAGTGACAAAATCAATTTCTGCTTCTTCAAGGAACGGTGCGCTCAGTTCATCAACGTATGCTGACAAATTTTCAAATTTCAGTTCAGTATCTGTTGCTTCAACTGCATCCGGCGGGCAGTAAGACACGCCACACTCAGCGGTAGGTGTACCCGGATTGATAACAAATACGCGGATTTGCGTGCCGGGTTCTTGGTTTGCCAATAATTTGGCAAAATGGGCTTGCGCTGCTTCAGTAATATTAATCATGTCATTTGCTCAATAGTTGACTGCTATAGTTGGTTATAATACGCCCATTCTCATATTGACTACAAGGTTCGGCAAATCGCCCAGACCTGTACTGAACGGGCGCCAGCACGAATTAACAAACGGGAAATTTCAGTTATCGTCGCACCAGTGGTAATAACATCATCAAGTATGGCGACATGTTGTCCTGCAACTGGGCCACAAAGCTGAAATGCTTTCCTGAGATTGGTTTTACGTTGTGCCGCTGATAAATTTCTTTGTGGTAGTGTAGCACGCGTGCGTTGCAGAATGCTTTGCTGATAGTCGCATTGTAGCCATTCTGATAATGGCTTTGCCATTAATTTGCCTTGATCAAATCCCCGTTTCCAGCGTCTGTGCCGATGCAGTGGCACACTGAGCAGAATATTGGGTTTACACCATCGTCCATCACGATAGCCCTGTTGCCAGTGCAGCAGAAACAGACGCGCCAAAACTGACGCAAGTTGTGGGGTACTGTGATATTTATAGCGGCGAATCAGGCGGCTTAAGGGAGGGCGATAATCGGTAATCGCTATCATATTTTCCCACAAAGGTGGTTTTTTGATGCAGCGCCCACAAGGTAATGAAGTTAACTCTGAGGGCAGGGCACAGCATGGGCACATGTTTGTCAGACGTTTCAGCTGTTTGCTGCAAAAACTGCATATTCCGTGATGTGGAAACCAAAGAGACTGATGGCATAGCCAACAGTACCCAACCATTGTTAGCATAGGTTTCTTCCTTGATGGCAAATAAAGTTGAGAATAACAATGGCTGATCTGTTTTGGCAGGTTTCTGATAAAGGTTCGCGTGATCTTGTGCTGCTGCACGGATGGGGGTTGAATGCGGAAGTTTGGCGTTCCATTGAAATGCGATGCGCTCCGCATTTTTGTTTGCATCACCAAAAACGGTAATCGATACTTACGATATATTCTGGGTCATGGTGCCAGAGTAGTCATGCAACGAAGAGCTTTACGAAATGATGCTATGGGTGACCAGCTGCAAGCGGATTTCAGGTAAATAAGTCTTTTGTTTTATAAGGGATCTTTTTCAGTACAATTAACTTCAGTTGATAAGCTAACCGGTTATTCGGCTTTGCAAAAACCTAAAACTGTCGAAGCTCCTTAATCTGTTGATCGGATGAGGATATAAGGTGAAGGGGATTGTTCGTCTCTGATAGAGGTAGTTACATCTGTTATCTAATTAAAAGACAAACGACATATTTTTGCGTACTACATCTCCGTTAATGCAATAAGATCAGAATGAATCACTATTTACTTGACAATAGAGATTGTTATAAACATGGTATAAAGTTGTTTTATCCATCATTAATAAACATAATTATTTAGGTTAACTATATGAAAGAAAATATTGATAAATTGCTTTCAAACATCGCAATTATGGAGCCACAGGCAGGATTACAGGATAAACTTACTCTTGCAAGACAAGAAAATAGAAAACTGACAATAAAATTAGGCTTTGATCCGACTGCACCTGATTTACATTTGGGGCATTCGGTTGTATTACAAAAGCTTAAAGATTTTCAGGATGAAGGACATCGGATTGTTGTTATCATTGGGGATTTTACGGCTGGAATTGGTGACCCGACAGGGAGAAATAAGCTTCGTCCTCCACTAACACCTGAACAAATTAATAAAAATAGTCAGACTTATATAAATCAGCTTGCAAAGGTTATAAATATCGAAAATATTGAAATAAGGAAAAACTCAGAATGGTTTAACAATATGCCATTCAGTAATGTCATAAAGTTAATCTCTAAAATTACTCTTGCACAAATCATGCACCGAGATGATTTCAAGACCCGATTTGAATCAAAAGCACCAGTCCATTTGCATGAGATTATTTACCCGATTCTGCAGGGATATGACTCAGTTATGATTAATGCTGATGTCGAGCTTGGTGGAACAGATCAGTTATTTAATAACTTAGTAGGGAGAACACTTCAAGAAGCCTATGATAAAAAAGGACAAATAGTAATAACAATGCCATTATTAGAAGGGCTGGATGGCATTGAAAAAATGAGTAAGTCAAAAAATAATTATATTGGGTTAACCGATAATGCAAATGATATGTATGGCAAAGTAATGTCAATTCCTGACAGTGTCATTATCAATTATTTGACACTTGCTACAGACATGGAGCCAGAAAAACAATCTGCAATAGTCAGTCAACTAGAGCAGGGCCTTAACCCCATGAAGGTCAAAAAAGATATCGCTTATAATATTGTTAAAAGATATCACGATGACATATCTGCAAAGGAAGCGGCTGAGCATTTTGAGCGTGTAGTACAAAAGCGGACACCTGAAGAGGCTGATCATGATGTATTGATTTTACCAAAAGGCTCTAATATGACACTGCTGGATCTTTGTTCAGTAGCCCTGCCAACGATAAGCCGTTCTGAACTAAGGCGGCTAATTCGTTCAGGAGCTGTTCGTGTTGATAAAAGTAAAGAAGATGATGAAATTAAAAATATTGAGGTTATCCCGGGCACGCTTATATGGATAGGTAAACGATATAAATTCCGTATTGGCAGTTGAAGGAGTATTATTAAAGTAGTGGTAAAAAAGGTGTATCAGGTTTTGTTATTTTTATTAGTTTCTTTTTCCTGATACCCACTACTGTGGGTGGTTGAGTGCCTATTTCATTGCGCCAGAAATTCACATCCTCAAAAACATCAAGAACAAGTGGTAAATGGCCGTCTTGCGAATAAAGACTACCACCTGGTGTTAACCATGGATACAGATATTTGAGACAGTCGCGAGTTGATTTTTGAAGATCGACATCCAAATAAATCGCAGCTATTGGCCGTGACCAATTAACCAAGGATGTTTCAAACCACCCTTTAATAAATGTACATGAACTGATATTACCATATTTTATAATATTATTTTTTACTTCCTGAAAAGAACCTGCGAAATCACCTTCCCTAAACACCGCTTCCCTTCCTTCAATACTAATGCCATGAACTTCATTATGAAACGGAAGACCCATAAAAGAATCACAAACAACAAGTTCTCTGCCTGCTAATTTAGCCGCTAGGCTGAACTTGGCTGTACTTGAGCCTTTATAACTTCCTGCTTCCACGATACACCCCTCTCGTGATGATGGTATTGATAATATTTCTTTGATAAAAGTAAATATATCTTCTGTGCTGTGTGGGCTGATGATTTTTTTTGAAATCAAATAGTGACTGTTAACAAGGCTTTGTTTATCCAATTCGGATAAACTTAATGATTTGTCTTCCATGAAGTCTTGAATAACATAGTAGTGTGGATCTTTCCCTTCATTTATTAATTTTTGTATCATCTCGGGGAAAAAGGGGATAATTTCTTTTTCTGGTTTCATAATTATCTAGCCTCAACTAATTCAGAAAGGACACTATAATACGGATAGTCTGCATCTATTTTCTGGAGTAACTGAACAGTTCTCTCTTGTACTGAGGCCAACGTTGCGCTTTCTGCTAATTCTTCCGCTTTCAGCTTCTGCAGTGAACACCATGAAAGCGCTTCATTTAGCCCATTATTTGAGGTATATTTTATTATCCTATTAATATATTCTTTCCTTAAGAAAAATTCACAATTAATAAGGGTATAAAGTTCATTTAACTCTTCCTTAGATATAGCTTCAGCTACAGTAGGTAAACCATATGGGGCAGAAGTTCCAAATATCTCAGGACGTGGTCTAATATTCATTTCCGTCCCATCGTTACCTAAATCTTGCAGCAAAGGTATCCGCCTCAAGGCTCTGCGGTATTCAACAGTACCTATATCTGGTGTTAGTATTGCTGTGGCTAGGAAATATATAGGTAAAGCTAAAACTCGATCTAAATCAGCTAAGATGCTTTCAACTGTGTCATGAGGCGCGCCAATGATGTATCCGCATATAACTCCGATACCTGAGCCATTTAATGCATTTACCGCATTTATATTCATTTCTACGGTGGTCGCTTTGTTGTAATAATTTAGGCTTCTCTGGTCTAACGATTCAACCCCTAAAAAGACTTTTCTGCATCCAGCATCGTACATTCGGCGAGCAAGTTCTGGTGTCATTACTTCTGACCTTGCATTGCAAGTCCATGCAATATTAAACTCTAAAAGCAAATCAAGAAGTTCATGTAAATTTTCATGTTGAAGTAGATCGTCATCATGAAACTGAATTGAGTCATGACCGAATGTTAAAAGGTGTGCAATATCTCCTGCAATTAACTCAATTGGCCGGGAAACTAGTTTCCCGTGTATAAGATATGTTGAACAAAACGTACAGCGAGCTCGGCAGCTTTGTGTACAAATATAAATTTGTTGTGATTCTCCTACCGCTTTCCACCATCTCTCCCGGGACTGCCCAGCGAAGCTAGTATTACTCTGTATTAGTTCATAGGAAAAGGCTGGTGACGGAATATCCTCAAGAGATTTATCAAATACGACTTCTCCCATTTGAACTCTACCGTCCAACATGAAACACAAACCACGTGCTTCGTTCCCCACGCCAAATTCAGGATGTAGAAACAGCCTAAGAACATGCCTTAGAGCATCTCCTCCTTCACCTCTTGCTACAAGATGTACGAAATCAATTTTAGGGGCTACGGTTGGGTGTGCCCCACCAACCATGATGCAGACTTCTTCGGGGTTAAGATTGGACAGCATATTCTTTGTCCTTTCAAATGCTAGTGAATACAGGCTGACCAATACAAATCTCGCTTTTACTGGCCTTAACCAATCGCTTATGGCTTTTACCAGCTCAATGTCATCTGTAAAATTATCCTCATCGAAATATTGTATTTCAGGTTGGAAAGGTATATGCCCACGTTCAAAGTCCACTTGAGCGGAACGAGCCAGATTAAGCAATCCTAGCGAAGCATATCTAGCGGCATATTCATCCTGCCTTTTGTCAGTTGCTCCTAGTTGCGTCGTACGGAAGCCATGATGAACAAGAGCAAGCCGTGGGGAGCCGCAATCGATTGAAAACGTAC
The DNA here is from genome assembly GCF_018448905.1 of Photorhabdus heterorhabditis. GTDB lineage: Bacteria > Pseudomonadota > Gammaproteobacteria > Enterobacterales > Enterobacteriaceae > Photorhabdus > Photorhabdus heterorhabditis. The sequence continues at coordinate 46,495 of NZ_RCWA01000001.1, forward strand.
CAGAGTCTCGAAGTAGAGAGAGATCTAACATTAGTTTCTCCTCATGCGCATAAAGGGCTGGGATCATTTTTATCCCAACGATCGAATTTTGGATGAGGTTGCCCAGCTAAGGTTTGTCTTGCAAAGTGCCATGATTCGACCCAAACCTCATAATCAGATAATTCTTTCTCAGGGTGAGATTTACTTCTCGCAATGAAACCAGGAAACCATCGTCGACCTGTCGGTTGACCAGTAGGACAATATCGCAGATCAAGGCTCCACCTTCCGTGCATGCTGATATTGGATAAAGATGCATGTATCATAAGTGGATGAAGGAGCACCATGTCGCCTGGTTTCGCTGGAATAGGACGTATGTTTGCGCCTATTAGTGAATCGGGAATTCCTTGTAAAACAGGGGTATCACAATGATGCACAAGCCCTTTGGTGTGGCTTCCGGGTATCACAACCAAGCAACCATTTTTTTCGGTTGCTTCATTCAGGGGTAACCAGACACTCAACATATCTGTATTATCAGCGTCTTCGGTCACAACTGCTAAATCCTGATGCCAAAAGGTTTTTCCCGTTAATGTAAGTGTGTGACTTTGAGTTTCATCTGTAATTTGTGCTTCGGGTGGTTTAATGCGCATGTGTTGTACGGGAACTGAATAGATTTCAGATCCAATAATATTTTCTTACTACGTCAAGAATTGTCTGGTTTCTCAAGAGATTGAATATTGCCTCTCCTAAATGTACCGGAGAGTCCTCCTTAATTTCGGCTTCCACCGGAGGCGTAATATCAAGTTCCTGAAAACAGTTTCCATCAGTTTGTTTCATTAACTGTAAAAGCCGATTTTCTTCGGGTGTATTTTTATCATAACTTGTAATAACTCCTTGTCCCAGCCATTGACTGGCAAGCTTATTTGCAAGCTCACCGTATTCTTTTATAACTGGTAAAAGATCCGTAACTGGATTAAGAACATTACGTATAACAACATAACCATCATTTTTGTACTGATCGATAATATTTGCATATTGATTACTAAGCATTTTTCATCTCCCAAATAAAATAAATTGTAGAGTGGAAACTTTAATGAGAATCACTCCTTTAGTTTCAAAATTTTGCTTGAAACCTCCTGAAGCTCATAGAGGGATTTAGGTATATTTTTTGGTGTGTAAATAGCAGGAGAGGGGCCACCGAAGCGGGCGTATGTGGCAGGATTACCATGAAGATGATGAACATATGACTCCATGGATACTAGCTGGCTCCCTGTATATATAGGGAAAGCATCAGCTGCTCTGTATTCAAAAATCAACGTTTTTCTTGGTTGCTCTGAAACATTAGGAGCCGAACGGTGAGGAGTAAAAGGATGTAAAAATATTGTACTTCCTGCTTTAGCTGCTAACGTAACAGGATGACCATAATTTTCTTCATCTATTTCTTCTGTAATCATCCCGGCAAAAGAGCCATCAGGAAGTGAATGATCGAAAGACCGCGTATGTTGACGTGGCAAAACTTCCAGGCAGCCATTTTCGGAAGTAGCATCATCCAGATAAATAAGTACACCAACAAGATCGTCATATTTATCTATAGAACTTAATTTTAGCCCTGTCATTATTGGATATATTATATCTTCATCTATGATATTTGGAATAATAACCAGCTTAATTGGAGGCATACTTGCTGACAATAAGAAATTCAAATTTCCTATTATATCCTCACTTTTGACTTTTTTATTCTGTTTTTTAATTTTTCCATATTTTAAAAGCATTATCCTTGTTTCTTTTCTTCTCTCTCTTGTGAACTTAGCTTACTCATTATTTGAGGTGCTATTAAAGAGTTATTTCTCTGATTATTTACCACAAAGTATTAAGATAAGATTATTTTCTTTAAACTACACGATCATTAACATAGGGTGGTCAGTTGGTCCACTAATTGGTGCATTACTTTCAGGTTATAATCATAGTTTCCCTTTCATATTGTCTGGTCTTACTGCATTGCTTCCGATGATATTTATTATAATCTACTATTCTTCCTGTTTTCATTCCTTACCTATATTATCGCAGAGTAATAATATATTACTAACAGATACCCTCAGTAATATAAAGTCTTTAAAGAATTATTTGCTTTTTCTGATAACGATTTCATCAGTACTCGGGTCTTTTGTATATGGTAGTACCATTAATTACTTATCTCAATATTTAATTGTTTATACAAATAAGGAGTTTTCATATACAGCTATTGCTGCAATGATGGTAACAAATGCTATGGTTGTTATAGGATTTCAATATCATGTTGGAAAGTATATTAAAGATGGTTATATCGGAAGATGGCTGACGGGAGGAGCAATTTTTTTTATCCTCGGTATTTTTGGATTTATTTATTCTGAACAGAACTTGATTTATTGGATAATTGCAATATTTTCTTTCTCGTTGGGAGAAATTATTTTTATCCCTGTCCTTTACTCGCTTACTGACAGTATAGCACCTGAAGGATTAAGGGGACATTACTTTGCAATACAGAACCTAGGTAGTTTAGGTGCAGCTGTCAGTCCTGTTATGATGGGATATTTAATTTCATATTATAAATCCCCTTATATTTTTCTCATTCTTATCGTTGCAATTTCCTTTTCTTATTTTATCCTTCTAGTTGTAAAACATGCCTATATAAAAAAATGGTAGTTATTTTTCATTTTACACTTTCTTTGACTTAAATCTTTTAACCTATCTCTGGTGATATTTATAGCGGCGAATCAGGCGGCTTAAGGGAGGGCGATAATCGGTAATCGCTATCATATTTTCCCACAAAGGTGGTTTTTTGATGCAGCGCCCACAAGGTAATGAAGTTAACTCTGAGGGCAGGGCACAGCATGGGCACATGTTTGTCAGACGTTTCAGCTGTTTGCTGCAAAAACTGCATATTCCGTGATGTGGAAACCAAAGAGACTGATGGCATAGCCAACAGTACCCAACCATTGTTAGCATAGGTTTTTTCCTTGATGGCAAATAAAGTTGAGAATAACAATGGCTGATCTGTTTTGGCAGGTTTCTGATAAAGGTTCGCGTGATCTTGTGTTGCTGCACGGCTGGGGGTTGAATGCGGAAGTTTGGCGTTCCATTGAAATGCGATGCGCTCCGCATTTTTGTTTGCATCTGGTGGATTTGCCGGGCTATGGCCGCAGCCAGAAGTATGGCCCGATGAGCCTCGCGGATATGGCGGATGAAGTTTGGCGACATGCCCCTGAAAATGCGCTGTGGTTGGGGTGGTCATTGGGAGGACTGGTTGCCAGTCGGATTGCGCTTGACCATCAGGATAAGGTTGCCGGATTAATTACCGTGGCTTCTTCACCACATTTCAGTGCAGAAGGTGACTGGCCGGGGATTAAGCCTGAAGTTTTGAGCAATTTCGAACATCAGTTGAGTGAAGATTTCCAGCGTACTGTCGAGCGTTTCCTTGCTTTACAGACGATGGGTACAGATAGTGCCCGTCAGGATGCGAGACTACTGAAATCCGTTGTGCTGGCACAGCCGATGCCTTCTGTTGAAGTACTGAATATTGGTTTGGAAATTTTACGTACTGAAGATTTAAGGGAGCCATTGGCTGAGCTTACCATTCCATTCCTGCGGATTTATGGCTATCTGGATGGTTTGGTGCCAAGAAAAATCCTCAACATTCTTGATGAAAAATGGCCGGGTTCAGTTTCTGCCATGATGCGCCATGCCGCTCATGCGCCTTTTATTTCTCATCCTGATGAATTTGTTGGGTTATTGGCTGATTTTGTTAGCAAGGTCAAGTGATGACTACCTCACATTGAATTGATTATTTTTTTAATTATTCAATGTCCTCCAGCGATCCGATAAACCGCCGTATCACATTTCTGTGCTTCGGGGCATTGTTTGCAACTGCCACTCAGGCAGGCAGTTGCATTGATTTTTTCCAGTTTGCCCATTACTGTGAGCTGCTCAAGCATAGCTTCAATCATCGACAGTGAAGCAGATAGCTGGTGGCTCAACAGTTTGGCATCAGCCCGTCCATTCAGAGCGACTGCATCCCTTACTTGTAACAAGCTAATCATTCTCGGCTCCTAGTGGCAGTTTCCACTGGAGCAGTGGCAACGATTTCCAGTGTTGTTGTTCAGCTTCATCGTTACGCGGCTGCGTGCCCGACGTAGGAAGAAAAACACTAATACGTTAAATATGGCTATAGTAAGGATTGTGATTAGGCTGCTCTGTGAATGTTGTGAAAAAGTCACAATCTGATAGAACAGCGCTGAGCTTGAGTAAGCTACATTCAGTCCCCATAGAATAGAAAATGTCATCCAGCCGCGGCTAGTTTCGCGGGCGATAGCGCCCATCACAGAAACACAGGGAACATACAGTAGAACGAAGATTAAATAGCTGTAAGCGGAAATCGCAGAGCCGAATTTGGCACTCATTGTTCCCATAGAACCGCTATCCATATCACCGTCACCTTTACTGGCTTCGATTGGGTTAGAAAGGACGCTCAGAGTGAAGGTGTCTTTTAAACTATCCCAGGTTTCATCAACCGCATCTTTCAGTTCACCAAGTAGGTTGAAACCATCTGAGTCAAACGGTTCATTAGTAATATTTTCCGCGGTGTACAGGGTATTTAGTGTCCCAACAACCACTTCTTTTGCCATTGCGCCGGTTATCAGGCCCACGGTTGCCTGCCAGTTATCTGGGTGAACTCCGATTGGCTGTAATACCGGTGTAATGACTTTGCTGACCGAAGCCAGCGCGGATTCGTTGATGCTATCCACCGCTTGACCTGAAAAAGAAAAGCTGTTGAGTGCACCAATAAACATACTGGCGATAACGATCACTTTACCGGCACGGATAACAAAACCTTTCAGGCGTTGCCAGGTTTGCAGAAACAGGGTTTTCAGATGTGGAATATGGTAAACCGGAAGCTCCATAACGAATGGTGAAGCTTCACCACGCATAATGGTGCATTTCAGCATCAGGCCAGTCAGGATAGCAACCATAATTCCCAATATGTAAAGGGAGAAAACAACGGTGGCACCATTTTTACCGAAGAATGCAGCGGCGAATACAGCAAAGATTGCCAGCCGTGCACCACAGGACATAAATGGCGCCATCATGATTGTGATCAGACGTTCACGTGGTGCATCTAGTGTTCTCGCACCCATAATCGATGGGACGTTACAACCAAAGCCAACAATCAACGGGACAAAAGATTTACCGGGCAGTCCCAGCACTTGCATTAGGCGATCCATGACAAACGCCGCTCGTGCCATGTAACCAGAATCTTCAAGGAAAGAGAGGAATAGATACATCATGCCGATTTGTGGCACGAGTGGTAGCACTGTGTTAATACCGCCACCGATACCCTGTGCGAGGAAAACCGTCAGCCATTCAGGGAAGCTTAATGTATGACCAAGCCATTGAACGCCGTGAATGAAAATAGCAATAGAACCACCGTCGAAAATAGGCTGTAATGCACCACCGATATTAATTGCCAGCACGAACATTAAATACATAACAACCAGGAAAATTGGCACACCTAGCCAGCGGTTGAGGATGATTTTATCGATTGCCTGTGTGAGTTTGTTTGGCATGGCTTTTTGGGTGTCGATCACTGCTATACATAACGCGTTGATGCTTTGATAGCGAGCATCGGCAATGACCAGTTCCGGTTCTTCATGTTGCTGTTGTTGCAGGCGTTCTTTAGATTCAGCCAATATTGAAGTAGCAAGACCAGAACGTTCCAGGCTGTAAATATCTCCTTCAAGCATCTGGAGAGCTAACCAGCGGCGTTGTTGAGGATTAAAATTGTCTGAAATTGCACCAGATAGCTGGTCAACTTCCTGTAATAGGCTGTCAGGGTAGCGAATCAGTGGCTGCACTGAGTTCTGTTTATGATGATCTATCGCCTGTTTCAGCTCATTTAGCCCGGTGGCACGTGTTGACACCATTGGAATAACCGGGCAGCCAAGGCGTTGTTCTAGTTCGGCAATATCAATTTGGATATGTTGGTTTTTAGCAATATCTAGCATATTTAGTGCAATAATGCATGGAATGCCTAATTCCAGTAGTTGTAGTGTCAGGTAGAGATTTCTCTCAAGGTTAGAAGCATCGACTACGTTAATCAGTATGTCAGCATCACCGCCTAGAATATAGTGACAGGCTATTTGCTCATCTAGTGATGTCTGTTCGGAAATTGTGGTGAGAGAGTAGGTTCCTGGCAGGTCAACTAATTCGATTTTATGATCCGCTGTGATAAAACGGCCAGTTTTCTGTTCTACCGTGACGCCCGCCCAGTTGCCTACACGCTGGCGCGCGCCAGTGAGTTGGTTAAATAACGTTGTCTTGCCGGCATTGGGGTTACCGATTAAGCCAATGGTGAGTGCTTTCATGTTTTCGTTGCCAAATTAAGATTAGAAATAACAGTTTTGTGGTTTGTAATGGATTATTCAGTTTCACTGAGTGTTGTCTAATGTAAGAAATTCCAAGTCTTTTTTTCTCAGAATCAGACTGACTCTACGAGTCTCAATTTGTATCGGATCGCCTAAAGGAGCTAAGCGGACAACATGAAAAGAGGAACCGGGTAACATGCCTAGTGACAGCAATTTTTGCCGGTAAGCGGGGCTTATCTTTGGAGAAAAGCCAATGATTTTGTAACTATGGTCTGGAAGAAGTTGCATATAACCTTCCGCGATGTTTGCAAGTAAGAGTGATAATCGTGTTAATGAATAAAAAGTACGATTTTTATTCTATCCATATTAATTGTAAATGGAAATAATAACTAACATTGATTTCAATATTAGTTGCATTTTCATTATTGATTATTGAAGTCACCAAGGTTGAGATTGATAAGTGAATGTGGATTTCTTCTGGCTAAAAAGATATAAAGATGCCCTGCTCTGGCAGTACAGCACCCTTAATCGAAGGTGTTTTTGTCTTTCGATGTTTCAGTCTCTCAGCAGCGATATTTATGGTATCGTTTGTATTCCGATCCTCTTAAATCCAAAGGTAATTCATTGATTTTCTATATAATGCTAACTTCATAACATTTACCGGGTATTCTAAATGCTTGATTAGGAACTATATTAGCCCCTTCTGTGACTGCTCCCCGCCGTAAAGAGGGTGCCGCAAAAGTTATCCCTTATCAGTTAATATCTTGGTTCCCATTCCAAATTCAGAACTTCTATTATGACCACATTCCTACGACAACTGATGCCTTCCGTTCACACCGGGCGTCAGTTTGTCACCGCTCAGCACCTGCCTGGCACTGGGCGAGGGTTTACGGCGTTTTTCGCTAATCTACTCCTTGAAATGTATATTTATAGTGAAAGTTTGAGGGGGCAGTGTTCTTAACATGGCAGAAATCTCCGTAATCTGAGATGCACTGCCTTGGCAGTGCATCTTTACAGGTATATGAATCTCAGCGTTTTTTTCCGAATGCGGCGGCGAGTGCATCACTCATGGCACTGTTCCCGGCTGAGGCAGGAGAGCGTGGAGTATTGCGGTTCCGGTCATTGCGTTCAGGACGGCGGTCAGCTTGGGTATTGCTGCTGCGGCGTGAGCTGGTTTCTCCCGGTTGTTCATCGAGGCGCATGGTCAGCGCAATACGTTTACGATTTAGGTCAACTTCCTGTACTTTTACTTTGACGATATCGCCTGCTTTTACCACCGTGTGGGGATCTGTTACAAACCGCTCTGACAATGAAGAGATGTGCACCAGACCATCCTGATGGACGCCGATATCGACAAATGCACCAAAGTTAGTCACATTTGTCACGGTACCTTCCAGTATCATACCTAGGCGCAGGTCGTTCATCGTTTCCACGCCTTCCGCAAAGGTCGCGGTTTTAAACTCTGGGCGTGGGTCGCGGCCCGGTTTTTCCAACTCTTTCAGAATATCGCTAACGGTTGGAACCCCAAATTGTTCTGTGGTGAAGTCTTCAGGTTTTAATCCACGCAGTGAGGAAGGATTGCCCATTAATTCTTGAAGCTTCTGTTCAGTCGCTGCCAGAATTTTTTCAACGACTGGATAGGCTTCCGGGTGAACGGTCGATGCATCCAGTGGGTTATCACCGTGACTAATACGCAGGAATCCGGCGCACTGCTCAAAAGCTTTTGGCCCAAGGCGGCTGACTTTCAGTAATTGTGCTCGGTTATTGAAGCGGCCATTCTCATCACGCCAGTTTACGATATTCTGGGCTATCATACGCGTCAGCCCGGCCACCTTAGTGAGCAGAGGTGCGGAGGCGGTATTCAGATCGACACCGACAGCATTCACACAATCTTCAACTACCGCATCCAGTTTCTTGGCAAGCAGAGTCTGGCTAACATCATGTTGATACTGACCCACACCAATGGATTTAGGATCGATTTTCACTAACTCAGCCAGTGGATCTTGCAGGCGGCGGGCGATAGAAACTGCACCACGCAGTGAAACATCCAGATCAGGAAACTCCTGGGCGGCCAACTCAGATGCAGAATAAACAGATGCTCCTGCCTCACTGACAATGACTTTTTGTGCTTTTATCTCCGGGAACTGTTTTTGTATATCCGCGAAGAAACGTTCTGTTTCGCGAGAAGCGGTTCCGTTACCGATAGCGACCAGTTCTACCTGATGTTTGATACACAACGCGGCTACGCTTGCGGCTGCTTTGGTGGTTTGTCCGGTATGCGGATAAATAGTGTCTGTGGCTATCAGTTTGCCAGTGGCATCGACTACCGCAACTTTAACGCCCGTACGCAGACCAGGATCGAGTCCCATTGTTGCACGCATACCTGCTGGTGCAGCCATTAGCAGATCTTGCAGATTGCGGGCGAACACTTTGATGGCTTCATCTTCTGCTTTTTCGCGTAAGGTGCTCATCAACTCAGTTTCAAGGTGTAGCAATACCTTGATACGCCATGTCCAGTTTACTACGGCTTTGCGCCAGCTATCTGCCGGTGCATTGTTTAGACGTAGATTAAGATGCTCCGTAATAATCTGCTCACCGTGACTCTCTTTGGGAGGTTCATCAAATTGGGGATCAGCATTCAGGGAAAGTTGCAGTATTCCTTCATTACGGCCACGGAACATGGCTAGTGCACGGTGAGAAGGGACCTGTGCGACAGGCTCATGATGATCAAAGTAGTCGCGGAATTTAGCGCCTTCCTCCTCTTTTCCTGTGACGACTTTGGCGACCAGATGGGCATTTTTCCATAAATATTCCCGAACTTTTGCTAATAATGCGGCATCTTCGGAGAAGCGTTCCATCAGGATATAACGGGCGCCATCCAGAGCAGCTTTGGTGTCAGCCACACCTTTATCGGTGTTAACAAAGGCAGCGGCAGCCAAGTCTGGTTCTTGTTGTGGATCTTGCCATAGAGAGTCGGCCAGAGGCTCAAGGCCCGCTTCAATAGCGATTTGCCCACGGGTGCGGCGTTTGGGTTTGTAGGGAAGATAGAGATCTTCCAGCTCTGTTTTACTCAGTGTTCCATTAATTGCTTCGGCCAGCTCTGGTGTCAGCTTACCTTGTTCATCAATGGATTTAAGAATGGTTTGGCGACGGTCTGACAGTTCGCGTAGATAACCAAGGCGGCTATCAAGTTGGCGAAGTTGGGTATCATCCAGACCTCCGGTGACCTCTTTACGATATCGGGCAATAAAAGGAACGGTGTTCCCTTCATCAAGCAAGCTGATCGCTGAAAGTACCTGTTGTGGCTGGGCCTGTAGCTCACTTGCAATAATTTGGCTCAGAGATTCATTCATGTTGTGTTTTCTTCTGGTGGATAGGCTTCAAATATTTGCAAAAAACCCTTTATACGTTTTAGGAGGAACAATTTCCAGTTCATGCCTAATCTTATTCTGATCGGTTACGCCACAATTCAACGAATTTATTGCAAGTTACGCTCTAATAACTGCTGTTGAATCGAATCTTTTCTTTGGATTTCTCATGGAAAAAAAGTCACGTTATTTTATTGCGCCGACTCTGCCTATTTCACATATTCGATCTCATTCACGTACCACATGGCTTCTCCTGTTGGCGTATGAACGATTACGCTGTCTCCGACTTCTTTCTTGAGTAAAGCCCGAGCCATTGGAGAATCGATGGATATGTAGTCTTTACGACCAAAAATTTCATCGTACCCAACGATACGGAAGCGTTTTATCTCTCCTTGATCATTTTCTATCTCGACCCATGCACCAAAAAACACTTTTCCGTCTTGTTGAGGTGAGTAATCAACACATCGTAGTGCTTCCAGGCTCTTGGTAAGGTATCTGACCCGCCGATCAATTTCCCGCAGTCTCTTCTTGTTATATTGATAATCTGCGTTCTCACTCCTGTCACCGAGACTCGCCGCCCAGGTGACTTTTTTGGTAACTTCCGGGCGTTCTTCACGCCATAGATAATCCAATTCTTTCTTTAGGTTGTCGTAGCCTTCACGAGTTATAAGCTTAGTTTTCATTTTAATTTGTTTTGATATATGTTCCGCACAGGAGATAAGTACAGCTTTTTGTTACTGACTTTGAATACGGTAGTCAACTCTAAAGATCCTAACGATTCAAAATAATCTCAGCAACCAACGATATTTTAAACAAGATAGAGATCTACTTTTTACATAAAAAGACACATTAATTTTCAGTCTAAATAAGACGAAGATCCACTTTTAAATAAAAAAGAGACGTTAACCTTTACCCTTCCTTTTTTTCTGGGAAATATACTCTTGTTGATATAAGAAATTCTTATTTCATATAACAGGGGTTTCAAGAGAAAACGGTATTTGGCGAACTTTTAGTTATAAAGAGCGCATTATTCTCTGTGTTATACCTGCCACTCTGAACGTTCCCCGATCCAAAAATTAACGGATCCTTGCGGTCATTCTTATACGTATGATCCATCATGGAAAAGGATATTGATGACAATGAATCAGCAAGAAACTAACGTAAGCATATTGGCGGGGAATTCACGAGCTTATCTCAATAAAGATGGTGAGATAGTTGTCGAGGCTCAACTGAAAGCCTTTGAGGCTGCGTTGCTGTTTGCCAAGCAAAGCCAAGATAAATGTGGTCAATGGCCGAGGATATCCGTGGCTTTCGATCATCATGGGATATTCCGCCTTCAGTTCCTGACAGAAAACCTCACTAATTCTCAAAAGCGGAACCCTCGCTTGAGTCATCTCCATACCTCGATCAGGAATGTATTCTTGCCGGTAACGGAAAAATATCAGATTCCGCTCAGTGAAATACGCGTTATTCACGAAGATTCAGCCAGGCAGCACCTTGTTCACATCCTTGCTTCCGGGGAAATACCCGAAATTATCACCCGACGGATGGTGTCCAAAAACCTCGCTGACGGCAAACCACCGACGTCAGACGCTTCTTACGAAGCGCCGACCCAGAAACTCACCTGTGCAGCAATTACGAAGGAGTACTTCGAGAAAGCTGCCGGCAATCACAAAGGCTTAGACGCTCTTCTGGAGGTATTCTTTGAGGATTGCGCCTGGTCGAGAGCTTTGGCATATGTGCGTGGGCTCCAGCTCAGCCACATGCTCGGTGTTTCAACCGCCATCCGTCTTAATCTTGTTAATGAAGCGGGTGATGTGAGCAAAGGCGATATAATTACTGCCCAGCAGATATAGTCAAGATAATAAGAAAATAATTTCATCTTTGTTAAGGTAGAAAATTATGTATAACTTAGCCCGACCTATATATCTGGATAACAACGCTACAACGCAATTAGATCCCGATGTGCTTCAATCTATGATGCCCTATTTTACCAACGCTTATGGAAACGCTGCCAGCAATAACCATGCATTTGGGTGGAAAGCAATGGAAGCTGTTGATGATGCAAGGAAAGTGATCTCAACATCGATAAATGCGATGAGTCATTCCGATATTATATTCACGTCTGGCGCGACCGAGTCGAACAATCTTGCAATCGCGGGCCTTCAACATCGGGGCAAGAGGGGGCATGTCATCACATCGACAATTGAGCATAAAGCGGTTCTTGATTGTTGCAGTCGGCTCGAATCAATGGGAACGGAAGTGACCTATTTACCGCCGCAAAGCGACGGGGTCGTATCCCCAGACTCAATATCTCGGGCAATAAGAGATGATACCTATCTGGTCTCAATTATGGCTGCTAACAACGAGATTGGTTCAATACAAAAAATTGAAGAGATAGGCGCAATCTGTAAGGAGCATGATATTCCTCTTCATACCGATGCCACGCAAGCGCTCGGCAAAATAGAATTTGATGTACAGCGCATGAACATCAGTCTTGCCTCATTTTCCGCGCACAAAATTTATGGACCAAAGGGGATCGGCGCACTTTATATCAATTCACGCAATAAAAACACAATACTTACCCCTCTCATCGTCGGAGGAGGGCATGAGCGAGGCTTACGCTCTGGAACCCTTAACGTTCCAGGGATCGTAGGCTTCGGTCGTGCTGTCGAGCTGTCTGTGAAAAATTTGACCGATGAGTCGATAAGGTTACGTTATTTACGGGATTTGCTTCGGTCGTATATTATCGAGAATGTGGCTGGTGTTCGGATAAATGGCCATCCCACCGAATGCCTTCCCGGTCTGTTAAATGTCTCCTTCAACGGTATCGATGCTGACTCGCTTTTGCTAGAGCTTTCTGAGGTTGCGCTGTCCTCTGGGTCTGCATGCACGTCTGCTAACAGGGCGCCGTCATATGTACTGAAAGCAATAGGGGTCAGTGATGCACTCGCTCAAGCCAGTGTGCGTTTCGGATTGGGCAGATTTAATAATGAGGACGAGATACGGTATGTTTGTCTCCGTCTGGAAAAAGCGGTGAATAAACTGCGGTCTATGGCACCAAAATTATTCGTTACTCAATGATAATTAAGATGGAGTTTGACTCATGCGAACAATGTCGGCACTTTTTCTCCTGTTCGGAACCCTGTTCACTGCGGGGGGATATGGCGCCACCTTTCTTATTTCCGCGTATTTTCGGTCACAAGGGGGGAGTGACATTGACGCTGGGACGACTCTCGGTGTGGCCTTGGTCGGCACCTTGATTGGTGTTCCTTTGGTCGGATGGTTTGCCGGGCGACTGGAAGCATCGCGACTTGCTGCCCTCGCGGCGTTTGCGATGTCTTGTGGTTATTTTCTCTTAGGCGGCTTTAGCAGTGAACTGAGTCACATCCCGCGTATCGCAGCATTCTTGATTGGACTCGGGTGGGGAATGTTCTATATCAGTGGACCCATGGCGTTGTCGGAGCGTATCACTGATACTGACAGGGGCCAATGGTTTACCCGTTTCAGCGCGTTTCAAATGGCTGGGATTTGCGGCAGTCCCATCCTCCTCGCCGTAGCGGTTGAGCAGGTAGGAATGCCCATCCGAACAACGTTTCTCTTTGTTGGCGTCGTTGGCATCCTTGCCTCACTACTGCTGGCAACCTTTGGGATCAGGGAACCCAATGGTCAACAGGAGTTATCACTGAGACCTTGGGTGAAAAAAATAACGAAGATTGCTACAAGTAGTGCGATCCGTCCCATCATAATGGTAGGTCTGGGAGGCGGCGTATTCTCTGGAATGATGTCGTTCCAGAGTTCGCTCGTCGAAGGAACTCGTGCAAATGCCAGTACATTCTTCGCGGTACATGCAGCAACCGTGGTTGTGTCGCGGCTTTTGTTAGCACGACGTTTATCGACGATGCCTCGTATCCCGTTAGTCACCGTGTTGATGTCATGCTTAATCATAGGTATTTTAGCCTTGCTAGGCATACCGATTCACCCCATGTTTCAGATTGCGGCGGGCATGTTAACGGGGATAGGGTATGGATTGGTGTATCCCGTCATTCAAACATGGGCAGTAAACGACTCTGCTCTTGAGAATCGTCATGCGGCCCTAACTTGGTTCGTTGTCGCCTACTTTGTGGGGATATTTGGATTTCCGGTAATAGGAGGGTGGATATTAGTGAGCTCGGGCAAGATCTTGTTTATTCTGGTTCTGGCCGCAATAGCTTCTCTTGAGCTTGTGGTGGCGTTATTGGGAGGGCGGTGGTTTCGCCGCATTAAGGACGGGCTGATGGCACAGGGTGAAATGCGTTAACGGTCATTCAGTGAGTATAAAAATCAGTATGTACTAGGTGCTAAATGAGCACTGAAACTTATATTCGCATACGTATACGTTCAGACCGGAATCTGAGCGATCAGCTGTCACCCACTAACGGGAATCCCCCTCCTGAGTCACGAAGTGCGAAGGTGGGGGAGGATGTCAATACCCGGATAAAAATAACATGGTTAATAGTCAACCGATTAATCATTAAAAAATTATATTGTTAATTTTTAATTTCTGATTTTTTCACCATTTTTTATATTTATGTATTTAAATTGTTTAGTGAAGAAATTTTTCTTTAAAAATCGTTAATTAATAAGCCCCTTCGATTAGCTATATCTGGCTGGTTACAGTCACCACCATCTCTTTAGCTATATTATTTCAGCGAGAAAATAAGTCGTCATTCAGAATTTATCTTTATTAATATTGATGAGTTCATTCGGCAGTATGACCGCAAATATGACATTCTATCCGCTATGGTAAAAGTAGAGGCTAAGGATGGAAAATGAGGGATCAACGAGCTATTTTTAGTTAGCTCTGTTGGTAACAGAATTTTCTTACAAGTCTGAGCATTATGCCGTTTATCTCTAATATTGATGACATAAATCGTGTAGTTTGTGACTCTGCATATTACATAATATGTATGCTGTGGGTTTGCTGATAATGAGAGTAAGTCATGAGATTTTTCTGGAGAAAAAATACTCAATATTGTTTACTATGGTAAGAAAAGATTAAGAGAAATCGATCAGCAGATATGATTCTTGGACAAATAACGGGATGCGCTGAAAATTGCCGATCAGTTCCTATTGGAAAGGAAAAAACGGTGTTGGTGTGCAGGCCCGGTTATTTGGTGAGTATGAAGCAGAAAATATTTTTCGTTTAGCCTATCCGATGAATTTGATCCCATTAACAAGTGGATTTCTATTGATTCCCCGGTAGCCAGAGCACGGATTGGTAAACTGGCCGATGAAAAAATTACCGCAAAGATTCTTATGCGGGGTAGTCGCTTACTGGATTGTAGTTATTAGCTATATACCCTATGGATTTCAAGATGGATCGCGACGGCAAGGGAGAGAATCCCCGGGCGCATAGATAACTAATTGACTTAAAATATATACTTGATCTCTATATTTGGTTTAATCTTCTTCATAATGGTAAATTTATAAAAGCATGTGGTATTTTGGAGTGTAATAATGCAAGAAGGTAATAAAATCCTTGTAGTAGATGATGACATGCGTTTGCGAATGTTATTAGAACGTTATCTGACAGAACAAGGTTTTCAGGTACTTAGTGCTGCTAATGCGGAGCAGATGGACCGCTTATTGACAAGGGAATCTATTAGTTTAATCGTGTTGGACTTAATGTTACCTGGAGAAGATGGTCTTTCTGTTTGTCAAAGACTGAGAAACCAAAATAATCCGGTGCCGATTATTATGGTGACAGCAAGAGGTGAAGAGGTAGATCGTATTGTTGGGTTGGAAATTGGTGCTGATGACTATATTCCGAAACCATTTAATCCGCGTGAGTTGTTAGCTCGTATTCGGGCGGTGTTACGCCGTCAGGCGAATAAATTACTGGGTGTACCTACTGAGGATGATCCAATTATTAATTTTGGTAAGTTCAGTCTCAATCTGAGTACTCGAGAAATGTTTCAGGGAGATGAACATATACCATTGACCAGTGGTGAATTTGCCGTGCTGAAAGTGCTGGTTTCTTCTCCTGGTGTGCCGCTGTCCCGTAATAAGTTGATGAATCTAGCCCTTGGTCGGGAATATAGCACAATGAAGCGATCCATTGATGTTCTTGTTTCACGTTTGCGCCGTGTGGTTGAAGAAGATCCGACACACCCCCGTTATATCCAGACCATCTGGGGCTTGGGCTATGTTTTTGTGCCTGACGGAAGCTGTGTATGAAACTATTGCGATTCTCTCCTCGCAGTACGTTTACCCGTACTTTATTCTTGGTTATGGCTATGCTGTTCATCAGCTTAGTCAGTAGTTATTTATTTATTGTAAATTTCGTTATCATGCCAAGCTTGCAGCAGTTCAATAAAGTATTAGCGTATGAAGTTCGCACCTTAATGGCTGAGAAGTTGAAGCTGGAGGACGGTTCTTTTCTGGTGCTCTCACCGGTAGTACGCCGAGAGATTTATCAGGAGCTGGGTATTACGCTCTATTCTGAGTCTGACGCAGAGATGCAAGGCTTGCTCTGGGCCAGGCATTATGATTTCTTGAGTGAGAAGATGAGTCAATATCTTGGTGGTGAAGCTGATCTTCGCCTTGAGATAAACAAAGATAGCCCTATACTTTGGCTTAATTCTTATCTTGCCCCTGATATTTGGGTTAGGGTTCCTCTGACGGAAGTCGAACAACATCAATTCTCTCCCGTTTTCCGCTATATACTGGCAATTTTATTATTGATGTTTGGTTGTATCTGGCTTTATATCCGTTTTCAGAACCGCCCTTTGCTGGAAATGGAATATGCTGCCAGACAAACAGGTAAAGGCATTATGATGCCAGCGGTGCGAGAAGCGGGTTCCCTGGAAGTGCGTGCTTCTATTCGCGCATTTAACCAGATGTCCGCAGGGATAAAGTTACTGGAAAGTGACCGTACAATATTAATGGCGGGGGTAAGCCATGATTTGCGTACTCCACTGACTCGTATCCGGCTGGCAACAGAAATGATGAACAAGAAAGATGCTTATCTGTCCGAATCTATTAATAAAGATATTGAGGAGTGTAATGCCATTATTGAGCAATTTATTGACTACCTCCGTACCGGGCAGGAAATGCCAATGGAATTCTGTGAACTTAATTCTATTCTCAAAGAAGTTATCTCCGCAGAAAATGGTTATGAGCAGGATATTGAAAATAATTTGTCGCTTAATCCAATAACTGTTAACGCGAATCCAATTTCCATTAAACGGGCTTTGGCGAATATGTTGGTTAATGCTAATCGTTATGGTAATGGCTGGATTAAAGTCAGTAGTGGTCAGACAAATAAATTCGCTTGGTTTCAAGTAGAAGACAATGGAGCTGGAATTAAACAGGAAGATTTGCCCCAGTTGTTTCAGCCATTTGTTCGGGGCGAAAGAGCACGTAGTAACAGTGGAACAGGGTTAGGTTTGGCTATTGTTCAGCGGATTATTGATGCGCATGATGGGAAAATTGAAGTTGGCGCCAGTTCTAAAGGGGGGTTATCTATCCGTGCCTGTATTCCGGTTGTGGAAGATCCTTTTTAAGGATCTGCGGAGATGACAGTTTTATGTCAGCCTCAGTCTGAGCTTGCATTTTGCTGTCATAAAAGTGTCATAATTAGGACATTTTGCTGTAACCAAACTAATCTATTTTCCCTCCTGCACCTTTTTTAATCTGACGACACATTTCTTTGTTGATTCTGAATATCCCATTAGGAGGGATTATGAAACTGATGCGTACCACTGTAGCCAGCATAATGGCAGCGACATTTTCTTTGACAACCCTGTCTGTATTCGCTGCCACCAGCTTGACGGGGGCCGGTGCGACATTTCCCGCACCGGTGTATGCTAAGTGGGCAGATTCTTATCAAAAAGAGACAGGTAATAAAGTCAATTATCAAGGCATTGGTTCATCCGGTGGCGTAAAACAAATTCTGGCAAATACCATTGATTTTGGTGCTTCCGATGCCCCTTTATCCGATGAAAAATTAGTTGCTGATGGTTTATTTCAGTTTCCGACGGTTATCGGCGGGGTAGTACTGGCAGTTAATATTCCAGGTATTAAATCTGGTGAATTGATATTAGATGGTAAAACTTTAGGCGATATCTATTTAGGTAAAGTGAAAAAGTGGAATGACCCGGCGATTACTAAACTGAATCCGGGAGTAAAACTGCCGGAACAGGATATTGCTGTAGTGCGTCGTGCTGATGGTTCCGGTACCTCTTTTGTATTTACCCGTTATCTTTCTAAAGTGAACGAAGAATGGAAAGAGAAAGTCGGTGCAGGTTCCACGGTAAGCTGGCCTGTTGGTTTAGGGGGTAAAGGCAATGATGGGATTGCCGCCTTTGTTCAGCGTCTGACTGGCTCCATTGGTTATGTTGAATATGCTTACGCTAAACAGAATCATTTGGCTTATACCAAACTGGTATCTGCTGATGGCAACGTTGTTAGCCCAACAGAAGACAGTTTTAGTGCCGCCGCGAAGAAAGCAGCATGGCATAAAACATTTGCTCAGGATCTGACAAACCAGCTAGGGGAGCATGTCTGGCCAATTACTTCCACCACATTCATTTTGGTTCATAAGCAGCAGAAAGATGCGGCCAAAGGGGCAGCGGTGTTGAAATTTTTTGACTGGGTTTATGAGAATGGCAGTAAACAAGCAAATGATCTGGATTATGCAACTCTGCCAAAAGAAGTGGTTGAGCAAGTTCGTGCGGCTTGGAAAACTCATGTGAAGGATAGCAGTGGCAAAGCACTGTACTAACTTGCTTGTTCTGATAGTTACTGTATTAAATATCGATTAAATTTGCAGTTTTGATTTCTCCCCCTTGCGTTGGGGGAGTTTACCCGGATGAGAATAAGCTCTATGGCCGAGCAGAAAACGGCAATAAAAGCACCCAGTAAAAATAGCGATCTTATTTTCAGCGCTTTGGTTCGGCTAGCGGCGCTGATGACTTTATTTTTGCTGGGTGGCATCATTATTTCACTGATTATCGCCTCCTGGCCCAGCATCCAGCAGTTCGGTGTCGCTTTCCTCTGGCATAAAGAGTGGGATGCCCCAGCGGAGCAATTTGGGGCATTGGTGCCGATTTACGGTACATTGGTGACATCATTGATTGCTCTGATTATCGCAGTACCTGTCAGTTTCGGAATCGCATTGTTCCTAACAGAATTGGCACCTAATTGGCTGAAACGCCCGCTTGGGGTGGCAATTGAACTGTTGGCTGCAATTCCAAGTATTGTATATGGCATGTGGGGGCTGTTCGTTTTTGCTCCGCTGTTTGCTACCTATTTCCAGCAGCCGGTAGGTCATGTCCTTTCCAGTATTCCTGTTGTGGGGGAACTCTTCTCTGGTCCTGCCTTTGGTATTGGTATTCTGGCGGCGGGTGTCATTCTCGCTATTATGATTATCCCTTATATCGCCTCAGTTATGCGTGATGTATTCGAGCAGACACCCGTGATGATGAAAGAATCCGCTTATGGTATCGGTTGTACCACCTGGGAAGTCATTTGGCACATTGTGCTGCCTTACACCCGGAATGGTGTGATTGGTGGCGTCATGTTGGGACTTGGTCGGGCGCTGGGGGAAACTATGGCGGTGACTTTTATCATCGGTAATACCTACCAGCTCGATAGTTTCTCACTGTTTATGCCGGGTAATAGTATTACTTCGGCGTTGGCGAACGAATTTGCCGAAGCAGAATCTGGTTTGCATACCTCAGCATTGATGGAACTTGGTCTGATTCTGTTTGTGATCACCTTTATCGTGCTGGCGTTGTCAAAACTGATGATTATGCGTTTGGCGAAGAATGAGGGACGTTAATATGGCAATCATGGATGGACAACCGCCTGTTAATGCCGATGCACGTAGCCATAAACAGGCATGGCGTCGTCAGAAAAATCGCTTCGCTCTATTGTTATCAATGGCAACCATGTTGTTTGGTCTGTTCTGGCTGGTATGGATTCTATTTTCCACAGTCACCAAGGGCTTCGACGGGATGTCGCTGGCATTGTTCACTGAAATGACACCGCCACCGAATACAGAAGGGGGAGGATTAGCAAATGCCATTGTTGGCAGTGGATTATTGATCCTGTGGGCGACGATTATCGGTACCCCTTTGGGGATAATGGCAGGGATCTATCTGGCAGAGTATGGCCGCCGTTCATGGCTGGCAGAAGTCATCCGTTTTATAAACGATATTCTGTTGTCGGCACCGTCTATTGTCGTTGGTTTGTTTGTTTACACTGTTATTGTGACGAAAATGCAACATTTCTCCGGTTGGGCAGGGGTGATTGCGTTGGCATTGTTACAGGTACCCATTGTTATCAGAACCACGGAAAATATGCTGAAACTGGTGCCTGACAGCCTGCGTGAAGCGGCCTATGCGCTGGGAACACCTAAGTGGAAAATGATTTCAGCCATTACGCTGAAAGCCTCGGTATCCGGCATTATTACAGGTGTGTTGCTGGCAATCGCTCGAATCGCTGGGGAAACCGCGCCGTTGCTGTTCACTTCTCTCTCCAATCAATTTTGGAGTACCGATCTGGGGCAGCCAATTGCCAACCTGCCAGTGACTATCTTTAAATTTGCCATGAGTCCATTTTCTGAATGGCAACACCTGGCGTGGGCAGGCGTATTATT
This sequence comes from Photorhabdus heterorhabditis, assembly GCF_018448905.1. Classification (GTDB taxonomy): domain Bacteria; phylum Pseudomonadota; class Gammaproteobacteria; order Enterobacterales; family Enterobacteriaceae; genus Photorhabdus; species Photorhabdus heterorhabditis. The sequence goes on from NZ_RCWA01000001.1 coordinate 66,882, forward strand.
GATAACCCTGTGTGTATTACTCATTAATATTGTGGCGCGTGTGCTGTTTGCCAGGAAAAAGCACTGACTGATATTTTCAACAGAGAGAGTATGAATGAACATGGCTAATGACATTGCTGGTAGTAAAATTCGGGTACGCGATCTGAACTTTTATTACGGCAAATTTCACGCGCTGAAAAATATTACGTTGAATATTGCAAAGAACAAAGTAACGGCTTTTATTGGTCCGTCTGGTTGCGGTAAATCTACGCTGCTACGTACTTTCAATAAGATGTATGAACTGTATGGTGAACAGCGGGCAGAAGGCGAAATTTTGCTGGATGGCAACAATATCCTGACGGATAAACAAGATGTGGCGTTGCTGCGTGCCAAAGTTGGCATGGTATTCCAGAAGCCAACCCCCTTTCCGATGTCTATTTACGACAATATCGCTTTTGGTGTTCGTCTGTTTGAAAAATTATCAAGAGCAGAAATGGATGAACGTGTTCAGTGGGCTTTGACTAAAGCGGCATTGTGGAATGAAACCAGGGATAAGTTGTATCAGAGTGGATACAGTTTGTCTGGTGGTCAGCAACAGCGTTTATGTATTGCTCGCGGGATTGCAATCCGCCCGGAAGTGTTATTGCTGGATGAGCCTTGTTCAGCGCTTGATCCCATTTCTACGGGACGTATTGAGGAATTGATTAGTGAACTTAAATCTGAATATACCGTGGTGATTGTGACTCATAATATGCAGCAGGCGGCACGTTGTTCAGACCATACCGCATTTATGTACCTTGGTGAATTGATTGAATTCAGCGATACAGACACATTGTTTACCACACCAAAAAAGAAACAAACTGAAGACTATATTACTGGTCGTTATGGTTGATTACGGGGCGTAACATGGACAATCTGAATCTCAACAAACATATTTCAGGTCAGTTTAATGCTGAACTGGAGTATATCCGTACGGAACTGATGGCAATGGGTGGGCTGGTGGAGGAGCAACTCTGCAAAGCGATTAATGCTATGCATAATCAGGATGCAGCACTGGCGCGCGAAGTGATTGAAGACGACCATAAAGTCAATATGATGGAAGTTGCTATTGATGAGGCGTGTGTTCGTATCATTGCTAAGCGTCAGCCGACCGCAAGTGATTTGCGGTTAATTATGTCGATCTCGAAAACAATTGCTGAGTTGGAAAGAATCGGTGATGTGGCAAAAAAAATCTGCCAGACGGCACTTGAAAAGTTTTCACATCAGCATCAGCCATTATTAGTCAGCCTGGAATCACTTGGCCGCCATACCATACAAATGTTGCATGATGTGTTGGATGCTTTTGCCCGAATGGATCTGGAAGAAGCGGTTCGTATTTATCACGAAGATAAAAAGGTGGATAAAGAGTATGAAGGTATTGTCCGCCAGTTAATGACTTATATGATGGAAGACTCCCGAACTATCCCAAGCGTACTGACAGTGCTGCTCTGTGCCCGTTCTATTGAACGGATTGGTGACCGTTGTCAGAACATTTGTGAATTCATTTTCTACTATGTTAAGGGACAGGATTTCCGGCATGTGGGGGGGGATGAGCTAGAAAGATTGTTGACTAAAGAGAACAAGTAACTCACTGACAATGCTGGTATTTTTCTTGCCAGCATTTTTGGTTCTATAATTCGTTATATACCCAATAGATTTCAAGATGGATCGCGACGGCAAGGGAGCGAATCCCCGGGAGCATAGATAACTATGTCATAGATAACGATGTGACCGGGGTGAGTGAGTGCAGCCAACAAAGAGGCAACTTGAAAGATGACGGGTATAGTTATAAACATAGTTTTTTTTATTATTTCCTGCACTATATTGAAATTGATAGCTTGTGATGATTAATAAATGATTAATTACCATCAGGAGTGTTCAATGAAATCCCGCGTTCTTGTTACGGCATTGTTGGCCGGATTAGCACTGGTTACGGGTGTTGCGAAGGCAGATAAACTGGATGATATTAAAAAAGCTGGCTCAGTGCGGATCGCCGTTTTTGACAGTAATCCACCGTTTGGTTTTATTGACCCGCAAACCAAAAAATTGGCGGGTTATGATGTAGATATTGCCAACGCAATTGCGAATGACCTTGGTGTGAAACTGGAATTGCGTCCAACTAACCCAGCAAACCGTTTACCGTTGTTGGCATCAAAGAAAATTGACCTCATTGCCGCCAATTTTACGGTCACTGATGAACGTGCTAAACAGGTTGATTTTTCAATCCCTTATTTCGCTACCGGGCAAAAATTTATTGCTCGCAAAGGCGTTTTGAAATCTTCGGAAGACATTAAAAACTTACGTATTGGTGCTGATAAAGGCACGGTACAGGAAATTACTCTGCGTGAGCATTATCCGACTGCAAAAGTGATCTCTTATGATGATACCCCTTTGGCATTTGCAGCACTGCGTAACGGTAACGTACAAGCAATCACTCAGGATGATGCTAAGCTGGTAGGTCTGCTGGCTAACGTACCGGCAGCACAAAAAGCTGAGTTTGAGATCTCTCCTTTCAGCATCACCCGTGAATATCAGGCGGTAGCTGCTGTAAAAGGGGAAGAGCGCTTGGTTGAGGCGGTGAACCAAACTTTGCTGAAACTAGAAAAAGAGGGTGAAGCAGAGAAAATTTACAACCGTTGGTTTGGCTCGGATACCAAGTCAGCTCAGCCGCGTGGTGACTTTAAGTTTGCGCCTTTGGAGCAGCAAGCTAAATTCTGATGATAAGTTACAAAGCCCCGTCTTCTTGTTGCGGGGTTTTGTCATAAGTAATACTTGGTAATCGTAAGATATGTTTGAGTTATTTGTTACAGAGCACTTGCTTGCTCCCCAATATCTGGAATGGCTTTGGCAGGGCTTTCTAATTACGTTATGGATATCCACTTGTACCGTTGTGGCCTCCACGTTGTTGGGCTTTTTGCTGGCAGCGGCCCGTGACAGCCAATTAAAAATTCTCCGTTGGTCAGTAACGGTTTACATGACCTTATTCCGCAATACACCGCTATTGGTACAGCTGTTCTTCTGGTACTTTGCATCAGGACAAATACTGCCGCAAGAAGTCATGTTCTGGTTGAATACACCGCATGAAATCAACCTGTTAGGTTTACCATTAGCATGGCCTTCATTCGAATTCCTGGCTGGATTTATTGGCTTGACTCTCTATTCAGCCCCATTTGTGGCGGAAGAATTACGTTCAGGTATTCAGGGGATTGGGCGAGGGCAGAAATATGCTGCCCATGCACTGGGGCTAACCAGCTGGCAGGCAATGCGTTATGTGGTATTGCCACAGGCGTTGAAGATAGCACTGCCTCCGTTACTGGGGCAGTACATGAATATTGTAAAAAACTCATCACTGACCATGGCGATTGGTGTCGCTGAGTTGTCATATGCTTCCCGTCAGGTAGAAACTGAAACATTGAAAACGTTTGAAGCATTTGGTGTTGCGACGGTGCTATATATTGCCACCATTGCCATTATGGAGGGTTGGGGACAATGGCGTCAGCAACAAGCCATAGCGAGAGGGCATTAACATGGATTTTTCAGTCATTGCAGAAAATTGGCGTTATTTGCTGTTAGGAACATTCCCAGATGGCCCTCTTGAGGGAGCGGCGTTGACACTAGTGATTAGCCTGATGGCTGGTGCGATTTCAGTGGTATTGGGTACGATTGCAGGTGTTGCTCTGGCAATGCTGAAAGGCTTCTGGGTTAACCTGTTAGCCGCAGTATTGGGCTTTTTCCGTGCAATTCCCGTTATTATGCTGATTTTCTGGACTTACTTCCTGTTGCCGGTGGTGCTTGGTATGGAAATCCCTGAAATCACTACCGTGGTTTGTGCTTTGGCATTGATCACCTCTGCTTATCTGGCGCATGGTGTGAAAGCGGGCATTATTGCGATTGGTGCGGGTCAGTGGCAAGCTGGATTATCATTGGGTTTCAACCGCTGGCAGGTGCTTTGGCACATTGTTTTGCCTCAGGCGTTACGCATGATGGTGCCTTCCTTTATTAACCAATGGATTGCTCTAATAAAAGATACTTCTCTGGCGTATATTGTTGGTGTGGCGGAATTATCATTCTTAGCAACTCAAGTGAATAACCGCAGTATGGTTTACCCGACAGAAGTATTTTTATTTGTTGCGTTGATTTACTTTGTGATGTGTTTGGCACTGGAGTTGACCGCAAACTATATTGTACGTCGTTTCTCACTACAACGTCGAAAAATGTCCCTTTTTCGTTTTTGGCGGAAAGAAAAATTAATTTTGGCGTCCCAATATTAGTTTTTCTCTTTAATTATCTATATCTAAGGCATAATTTCCCTATTTTAACGATAGGGGAATTTTTAAATTAGATAAATTAAGAATTTTATGAAAATAAGAAAAATCTGTGGAAATAACAGGATAAATAATCTTTTTAGATTTAACCGACTAAAAGTTAATCTCTAAGGGAAACATGCGTTATGTCTACATCAGAGCCAGCTCAACGGGCCAAAGTATATACCTGTTATCTTTCAGGTTGCTTCTTTGTTGGCTGCACTCACTCACCCCGGTTACATAGTTCTCTACGACATAGTTCTCTATGCTCCCGGGGATTCGCTCCCTTGCCGTCGCGATCCATCTTGAAATCCATTGGGTATAGAGAGACAAAAAGAGGCTTTATCAGCAACAAATGCAATGGAGTCAACAAGGCGATCATTATTCATTGCAAACGTGAACGTCCGTATTAAACGGTGAGCTAGAGGTACAATTTGAGCATTGGTATCGGGGCATAAAATTGGGAGAAGAAACAGAAAACCATTTAACCGCAACGATTACAGCATAGTCATGCTCCACGTTTTTTATGCTCTCCTTAATCCAATTAATAACAAAAGAGAAAACTAATCACTAGATTATATGATATGAATAATATGTTATTCAATATGTGTCTTTGCAGTTGGTTTTTTATTTCATTGTGTATTTCAACTTTTTTTAAAATAAAAATAATCATAAATGTGGATTTTGTCACGAAATAAATATTTTTTATTGACTTGCCAAAGTTAACATATAAGATTTTTTAATCATGAACCAAACTGAGGATTTATGTTTTGAGCAATCCATTTGAAAATGAATCTCTTGATTTCTTTGTATTAATAAATGATGAAAATCAACACTCACTATGGCCTGTATTCATTGCAGTACCTACTGGTTGGCAAGTTATCTACGGACCAGAAAAACGTGAGAATTGTTTGAGTCTTGTAGAGAGTAACTGGAAAGATATGAGGCTAAAAAGTTTGCAGTGAAATAAATTAGAAAAGGCGGATTCGGCTAATAAGTACAATTTTTCAGAAGGGCGGTCAGTTACTATATTAGGCATCTTTCCCGTCATAGGAAAATGCACTATGGTCTATAAACAACTGACCGAAGCAGAAAGATACCCGATCCAGTTTAAAAAGCGGGTTTTTCACAATGTTTCATTGTCAATTACTCAATCGAAACCCATCAACCATTAGCAGAGAGTTGAAAAGAAATCAGGAAGTAAAAGAATATTGTCCGAAACAGGCCCATCTTCAGGGGCTTGCTCGCCGTCATGTTGCTAAGAAAGCTACAAAAGTGATCAAAGAAATAAAAAAATGGATAAAGCGGCTAATTTGGCAAGATTTAAGTCCTGAACAGATGGTTGACTATATAAGGAAGTATGAAGGGATATCCTTGCATCATGAAACCATTTGCAGATTTTTTTATAAAAATAAAATGGATAGAGGTGACTTATAGCAATATCTCAGAATTGTCAGTAAACCGTATCGTAAACAGTATGGTTGTTATGAAAGAAGAGGAAAAATTAAAAACAAAGTCAGTATTAATGAACGCCCAGAAATCGTTGATAAAAAATCACGAATGGGTGATTAGGAAGGTAATACAATAATAGGAAAAGATAAAAAGAGAGTATTATTAACGCTGGTTGAACGTAAGGTACTCTTAATAATCATTATTAAACTGAACAGAACAAGCATCAGAAGTGGCTGAAGGCACAATGAAGGCTTTATACCCGATGAAACAAAAGGTTAAAACAATGACGTTTGATAACGGTTTAGAATTAAATAATTGTCCCCGAAAGACTCGTGGTGGTAAATCCTCAAATGGACTCTTTAAAGGGATACGAACTTGTTTACTCGTAGCTTAATTATGTTGCACTTGCTATGCGAAACCACCAAACAAAAACATTATCCCTATACCCAATAGGTTTCAAGATGCCTCGCGACGGCAAGGGAGCGAATCCCCGGGAGCATAGAGAACTATGTCGTAGAGAACTATGTAACCGGGGTGAGTGAGTGCAGCCAATAAAGAAGCAACTTGAAAGATAACAGATATATAACATTTGTAGCGAAGGAAGAACTATATATGAATAAGGATGGCTATTATAATTTAACATCTGCGCAGTTCGGAATTTGGTCGTTCAACGAAATTATAGAAAATAAGTCAATAAATAATATAAGCGAATATTTTATAATTGATGGTAATATAAATGTTGAATATTTTTCTGAGGCGGTTAGAAAAACAGTAGAAGAAGCTGAGGCTTTACACTCTCGTTTTTATAAATTTGATAATTGTATCAAACAGAATTTTTTCCCTATAAATAACTATGAACCAAAAATTATTGATTACAGCGATTTTCGAGAGGAAATTGCCCTCCAGAAAGCTAAAGATTTCTTACTGGTAACAACGGAGCAACCTTTTGATATTTGTGAAGAGCTTCCATTCGGAATATTACTAATAAAAATAGCAGAAAATAAATTTTTGTATTTCCACTGTTATCATCATATAGTTATGGATGGTCTGGGAGCATCACTCATCATTCAACGTGTCATAAGTTTATATAACGCTTATTTTATTGAGGGTTCTCCTCCTCCTTCCCCATTCGGTAAGTTTAAGGAACTTATTGATGGTGATATTGATTATCGTAATTCTTCCAGATTTATTTGTGACCGCGATTACTGGTTAAATCTATTTGCTGATATTCCTGCCCCTGCTAGCCTAGCGAATCGAATAGCTCCTCCTTTAAAAACTATAATACGTCATCGTGTGAGTTTGGGTTATGAATTAACTGACCTACTGCATAAAAAATCAAAAGAAATGAATTGCACATTACCTAACTTGCTTATTGCTATAACTTGCGTTTACTTGCATCGCATGACGGGACTTTCTGAAGTCATCGTCGGCTTACCAGTAACAGGCAGGCTTGGAAGGAAAGAACGTATTATACCAGGATTGATGGCAAATATACTTCCAATGCGATTGACACTATCGCCAGATTTGAACTTGAAGATGGTTTTAGCCAGAACAGCAAAACAAGTCATGACGGTCTTACGTCATCAAAAATATAGATATGAAGATCTGTGTCGTGATTTAAAAATAACTAATAGTGGTGAATCATTATATCGAATAAGTATAAACGTTGAAAGTTTTGATAATGGTGGGTATTTTCATCAAAGTAAAATACTACCTTGCAATATTGCAAATGGACCTGTTTCTGATCTCAATATTTTTTTCTTTGATTATAATAAAGAAGTTCCTCTGACCCTTGGATTTGATGCAAATAGTGAGTTGTATTCTCCAGAACAGTTGTCTGAACATGCCTCTCGGATGTTGAAAATTTTTTATGATTTGTTAACAAATCAAGATGCTATCATTGGTTCGTTGTTATTGCTAAATGATAATGAATATAGAAATTTAGAGATTATTAATAATAAAACTCTGGCATCAATCCCTTCGTTAACACTTATTGATTGTTTTGAAGATCAGGTAAGAAAATTTCCAAATAAATCAGCGTTATATTTTGGTGACATTTCTTTAACTTACGCTCAACTCAATGAAAAATCAAATAAGCTAGGTCATTATTTATTAAGTCAACATTTTCTCCCTAATGACACCATAGCGTTACTATTACCTCGGACCGTTGATTTAATTGTAGCATTGTTAGCTATATCGAAGATAGGTGCAACATATATACCGTTAGATCCTGATTATCCTGAAGAACGTTTGAAATATATTATTGAAACGGCAAAGCCGAAACTTGTATTGACGTCAATTAATGTTAATTTTAATTTTTGTTTAGATGCTCTTCAGATACAATTAGATGATATCAATATCTCCTTATTAGTTGACTCTCAATCAATTCACAACCCTATTAGAGTAGTCACTACGGCTAATCAAGCTGCGTATATCTTGTTTACATCAGGATCGACGGGGAATCCTAAGGGAGTCGTGATTACACACCATTCGCTTATTAATTTTCTTTACGCAATGCAAATGTCACTGCAAATAAAACCGGGCAACCGAATACTCGCTGTTACAACGATTGGTTTTGATATCGCAGGTTTGGAAATATTTTTACCATTAGTTAATGGAGCTTCAATAACGTTAGCGTCTCGTGACACTGCACGAGATCCTAATCTACTGGCATCGGAAATCGTCCGAAATAAAATAACTCATTTGCAAGGCACGCCAGCTTTGTGGCAAGGATTGGTTGAGTATCAGCCGAACTCATTGAGTAACCTCACCGCAATCGTTGGTGGTGATTCGTTGCCTACAAATCTAGCTGAACGTATGGTGTCTCTAGCACATAGAGTCATTCAAGTTTATGGTCCTACTGAAACCACCATTTGGTCTACTTTACATGAATTGACGGCAAAGTCTGTGCAGCCAAATTCTATTGGTTTACCAATACTAAATACGCAGATCTATATCCTTGATACGGCTCTTCAGCCTGTGCCTGTAGGATATCCTGGAGAATTATATATAGCTGGTGATGGATTGGCTCTCGGCTATTTAGACCTCCCTACTATGACCAGCGAGCGATTTGTCGCAAATCCCTTTGGAACCGCAGGGCAGCGTATGTATCGTACCGGCGATCTGGCTTGCTGGGGAACTGACATGAATGTCAATTTCTTGGGGCGTGTCGATAATCAAGTAAAAATTCGTGGTTATCGAATTGAGTTGGGAGAAATTGAAAATACCTTCCTGAAATCACCACTAATAAAGAATGCGTTAGTCATTGCGTACGGAAAAGAAAGTGTCAGCAACAAATATTTGGTGGCCTATGTTGTTTTACGTAAACCCAATTCTTGCTCGTCGGAAGAATTAAATGAATGGCTGGAAAAACATCTGCCTGACTATATGCTGCCGGCAGTTATTATGATATTGGATAGTTTTCCACTGATGCCGAATGGTAAAATAGATCGCCACGCCTTGCCAGCACCAATATTCAAGTCAGATGAGCGAGTTTTACCGGAATCATCCCAGGAAAAAATCTTATGCAAAATCTTTGAGGAGGTTTTGGGATTTGAGTCGATAGGTATTAATGATAGCTTCTTCAAGCTTGGTGGAAATTCTTTACTGGCAATCCAGTTACTTACTCATTTACGCACTCAGTTAGATATTGAATTACCGCTAAAAGCTATTTTTGAATCTCCAACGGTTAAAGCGCTTTCCAGGGTTATAGCTGACACAGACAAAAAATATTCTCTACGAGAAAAACTGACTCCCCAGCCGCGACCAAATATCTTGCCAATGTCATTTGCCCAGCAACGTCTGTGGTTACAGGAACAGATTAATGAGAGCAGTGCATATAATATGCCTATGGCATTACGCATCTATGGTGAATTGGATACCTTCGCACTTTCAGCAGCGCTGTCTGATGTCGTGAAACGACACGAAAGTTTGCGTACTTATCTGACCTTACAGGATGATATACCATGCCAATATATTGTATCGACCGAAGAAATCTCGTTCTCATTGCATGTTCACGAGTTGGATGAGTCTCAAATTACAAAAGAGTTAACTCAGCAGGCTGGTTATATCTTCAGGCTTGATAAAGAATTGCCTATTAAAGCTTGGTTGTATCGGATAAAACCCGAGCAGCATATATTCTTGCTATTAATCCATCACACGGCGGGAGATGGTGGCTCTATCTCACCCCTACTACATGATTTAGGCCATTACTATCAGGCGCACTTGAAAGGAGAAAATTCTTCACTGCCGCCTTTGCCAGTGCAATATGCAGATTACACATTATGGCAACATATATTACTCTCTGATGAGCAAAAATCGGTAGGTTTGTATGCGAAACAAATACATTACTGGTGTAACCAGCTAGCATTATTACCAGAAGAAGTAACAATAGCTAGCGTGCAACCTAGGCCCACGAAGCCAAGTAGCAAAGGTGATTGCTATAAATTCTCAGTTCCTCTGGATATATATCAGGGTCTAAAACGCTTGGCTTTACAAGAGGAAGCCAGTCTGTTCATGGTTCTAAAAACAGCTCTTGCTGTGCTGCTTCATCAAATGGGGGCCGGTGATGATATATCGGTAGGCACTCCCGTTTTGGGTCGTACAGATGTAGCTCAAATGCCATTAATTGGCCTTTTTTCCAATACATTGGTATTACGTACCAACCTTTCTGGTAATCCTGATTTTGTCTCCCTGATAGCACAGGTTCGTAAAACAGTACTTGATGCTTATATGCATCAGGATTTGCCTTTTGAGCAAGTTGTCGAGCTTTTAACCCCACATCGTTCCGCGTCCAAGCACCCATTATTTCAAGTCATGATGGTACTGGAAGAGGAATTTTCGTTGGGTAATGTCTTGTTGCCGTTACGTATTGAGCAACAGGAGGTATTAACTAAAACGGCAAAGTTCGATCTCCTGTTTGTTTTCAAAGAGGATGTACAACAAGGTCTGTTAAGAGGACATATTGAATTTGCGACGGACCTTTACGATGCGCAAACCGTTGCGGGATTTGTAGACCGCTTATTCAGTGTATTGAACATTATGGCAAACAGGCCCACTGAAAAAATTAGTGAAATTTGCCTATTAAATACGTTTGAACGTCAACAACTGCTCAAAACTTGGAACAATACGCTCGTAGAATTGCCGAACTTGTCGTTGGGTGTGCTGTTTGAACAGCAGGTTGCCCGTTCACCAAACGCTATCGCTGTTAGCGAAGGCAGCAAAACGTTAACCTATGCCCAGTTGAACAGCGCGGCCAATCGCCTTGCACACCGGTTACGCGAACTCACCGGGGAGGAAGTGTTTTGCGTCGGGTTGCTCATGGCGCATTCGATCGATCAGGTCATTGCCACGTTGGCGGTGATCAAGGCTGGTGCGGCCTATCTGCCATTGCGCGCCAGCGATCCTCTGGAACGGCAGCAAATGATGCTGGATGACGCAGGTGCAGCGGTATTGATTACCGATGTCGATCACCCCCTGCCAACGGTGCGCTTTGTGATACGCAACGTGGCCGATTCTGCTGGGAAACGCTGGACAAAAATCAACCCGGCAACCAACGCCGGACCTTCCAGTCTTGCTTACATTATGTATACCTCCGGGTCGACCGGTAAACCTAAAGGCATTGCGGTAAACCAGGAAAGCGTTATAGCGCTAGCCTGTGATCGCCGCTGGTTGCCAGAAGATCATCAGCGTGTGCTGCTGCATTCCCCTGTTGCGTTTGACGCCTCGACTTACGAGTTTTGGGTGCCACTATTGTGTGGTGGGCAATTAGTGGTGGTGCCAAAAGGTGAGCTGGATATCGATGTGCTGGCGCAGACCATCGTCAATGAAAAAATAACCGCCTTGTGGCTAACGGTTGGCCTGTTACGGCTGATGGTGGAAAACCATGCCTCTTCCCTAGCCAATGTGCGCCTGTTACTCGCTGGTGGTGATGTATTGCCAAAATCCGCTATCGAAACCGTTATGCGGCGCTGTCCTGGGCTGGTAATGATGAACGGTTACGGGCCAACCGAAACCACCACCTTTGCAACAACCTATGCTATGCATAGCGTACCGGACAGTGCTTCGGTGCCTATTGGTACGCCGTTGGACAGTATGCAAGTGTATGTGCTTGATACCTACCTGCAACCTGTGCCTGTCGGCGTTTCTGGCGAGTTGTATATCGCCGGTACTGGGCTTGCACGCGGCTACCTTAACCAGCCTGGCCTGACGGCATCACATTTTATCGCCAATCCTTTCGGCAGCAGTGGCGATCGCATGTACCGTTCTGGCGACTGGGTTCGTTGGCGGCAGGAGGGGGTTCTAGAGTACCTAAACCGTGGCGATCAACAGGTCAAAATACGCGGTTTCCGCATTGAGCTGGCGGAGATAGAGGCGGCATTGCTGGAGCAGGAAGGTGTTGCTCAGGCACTCGTGTGCATTTTCGAACCGCAAAAAGGAAATAAACAGCTGGCCGCGTATGTCATTGCCGAAAAAACCGGACAGTGTGAACCAACATTGTTGCGACAAACATTGAGCGCCCGGTTGCCAGACTTTATGGTACCGGCAGTCGTGAGCGTAGTAGAGAGATTCTCGCTGACTGCCAACGGGAAAGTCGATATGAGTGTGTTACCCGTTCCAGAATTCAACATTGGTCACGGGCGAACCGCACGCAATGAGCAGGAAAGCAAACTGTGCCACTTGTTTGCCGAGGTCCTCGGTTTGTCCCAGGTTGGCATCGACGATAATTTCTTCGATCTGGGGGGGCATTCCCTGTTGGCATCACGTCTTGTTAGCCGTATTCGCAAAGTGTTAAAGGTGAACCCCAGCATCCGTGATCTGTTTGAAGCACCAACGGTAGCGCAGTTTGTGCAGCGTCTGGGGCAAGGGAGCACACTGCGCCCAGCGTTGCAGGTGAAACCAAGGCCAGAACGCCTGCCGTTGTCTGCGGCCCAGCGCCGGCTATGGATGGTTGACCGCATTGAAGGGGGGAAATTTCTCTATAACATGCCGTTGACGCTGGAGTTGCAGGGGGAATTGAGCGTTCCTGCCATGGCAGCAGCGTTGAATGATGTGGTGGCGCGCCATGAAAGCCTGCGTACACGCTTTCAGGAGCAGTCGGATGGTAACGTTTATCAACAGATTGCCTGCGGGGAAGACGCACGGTGCGAACTGACGCTGCACCGCGCCTTTGCTAAGAATTTAGATGAAGAGGTGCTGGCAGCATCAGAATATATCTTTGATTTAGCAAATGAAAACCCCTGCCGGGCCTGGCTGTTCCATGTTGAACCGAATCATCATGTGCTTTTATTCCTGATGCACCATATCGCCAGTGATGGGGCATCACTGGCTCCTCTACTGCGCGATCTGGCGCTGGCGTATCATGCTCGGTTGCAGGGGCAAGCGCCGAACTGGGCGCCACTACAGGTACAGTATGCCGATTACACCCTGTGGCAACACGAACTGCTGGGCGATTCCCGTGATACGGGCAGCCTGCAAAGCCACCAGTTGGCGTATTGGTGCGAAGTGCTGCATGGACTGCCGGAAGAGTTGCAGTTGCCAACCGATAGGCCACGGCCACAAAGCTCAAGCTATCAAGGCGGGCAATGGCATTTTGACGTTGATCCAGCGGTCTATGCACGTTTACTTGAGGTAGCAAGGCAGCAAAATGCGAGCCTGTTTATGGTGTTGCAGGCGGCCTTGGCGGTGTTGCTGAGCCGGTTAGGTGCTGGTCATGACATTCCACTGGGTGTGTCTATTGCTGGCCGTACCGATGAAGCGCTAGAACCTCTAATCGGCTTTTTCACCAATACATTGGTGTTGCGCACTGATGTTTCTGGGAATCCAACCTTTGATCAATTGCTGGCGCGCGTGCGCGATAGCGCATTGCAGGCGTATGAACATCAGGATCTGTCGTTTGAAAACTTGGTGGAAACGCTGAACCCAGAACGTTCCCTGGCGCGCCATCCGCTGTTCCAGGTCATGTTGGTATTGCAAAACAACGCCCGTGGCGAGGTCCATTTTGATGGACTGAGCACCCGCGTTGGCACACCGCTACTACCAGTGGCGAAGTTTGATTTGACCTTCAACTTTGAAGAAACGCCAACCTCATTAAACGGCATCGTTGAATATGCTACCGACTTGTTTGACGGTAAAACCGCTGAGCGCCTGGCAGGCTATTTTGCTAATATTTTGGCGGCCATCAGTCGAAATACATGCTGCAATATCAATGAATTAGAGATGTTTGGCGCGTGTGAACGCCAGCAGATTGTCAACGAATGGAATAACACCGCCCGGCAATTGCCGGCCAAGACGTTTGCCGAACAATTCGAAACCCTTGCCAAAGCAACACCGGATGCACCTGCTTTGCTGGGGGAAAGTGAACGGCTGACCTATAGCCAGTTGGATCAACGGGCTAACCGGTTGGCGAATCTGATGATGGAAAGGGGTGTTGGCACAGAAAACATCATTGCTATCGCACTACCGCACTCAGTTAATCTGATTGTCGCGCTGATTGCTACGCTGAAAACCGGCGCTGCATATTTACCGCTTGATCCTGATTATCCTCAGGAACGCCTGAATTATATGTTGGAACACTCTCAGCCCGAGCTGGTCATCACGGATTCTGCGTTCGTGCAAAAACTGGGGGCGCAGTATTCCCGCTTGCAGATTGACCAACCGGCGCTGCATACGCAATTGGCCCGGCAGCAAGCAGAAAGCATCACTTTGCCAAGGAAGTTGAGTATCAATAATGCGGCTTACATTATCTATACCTCTGGTTCTACCGGTTTGCCGAAAGGTGTTCTGGTGACGCATCGGGGTATCGGTAACTTGGTTGCCAGCATGGTCGAGCGATTACATGTCACGCCGCAAAGCCGTGTGTTGCAGTTTGCTTCACCGAGCTTCGATGCCTCGTTCTGGGATATCAGTATGGGGCTGTTAAGTGGCGCGGCGCTGGTCGTTGCAGGCCGTGATACATTGTCGCCGGGGGAGCCACTGTATGAACTGATGTTGGCCCAGGGCGTGACGCACGCCACGTTGCCGCCGGTGGGATTGGCGGTTATGCCGCGTAAGCCATTGCCTGCGTTGGAAACGTTGGTGGTGGCGGGCGAAGCCTGCCAGCCGGAGCTGATCGACTATTGGGGCCAGGGGCGCCGGATAATCAATGCCTACGGGCCAAGTGAATCCACGGTCTGCGCCACTATGAGCCAACCGTTGATGGCCGGAAAAGCGCCGCCTATCGGTACGCCGATCGTTAACATGCAGGTCTATGTCTTGGATGAGCGTTTGCAACCGGTCGCGCCAGGGGTAAAAGGCGAGCTATATATCGCAGGTGAAAGCTTGGCCCGTGGCTACGTACGGCGCCCGGATTTAACGGCGGAACGCTTTGTGGCGAACCCGTTTGGCGCGGCAGGTAGCCGAATGTATCGCACCGGAGATGTCGCCTATTGGCAAACCAACGGTGAGCTAATGTTTACTGGGCGTGTGGATCATCAGGTCAAGATCAGGGGCTTCCGTATTGAACTGGGTGAAATTGAATCCCTGCTGCTGAAGTGTCCTCAACTGAGCCAAGCCACGGTGATCGTGCGTGAAGATAAGCCGGGGCTTTGCCAACTAGTTGCTTACGCTGTGGCGAATGAAGGGGATGTTAATACCGCAGAACTACGCGAATATCTGCGTAGCCACCTGCCGGAATATATGGTACCCGTGGCTATCGTCATGCTGCCGGCAATTCCGGTTACGCCGAATGGTAAAGTCGATCGACGCGCATTGCCGCAGCCTGATTTCCATCAGCCTCATCACCGTGGCCCGCGCAATACGCAAGAGCAACTGCTTTGCGCGCTCTTTGCCGATTTATTGGGTCTGGAACAGATTGATATTGACAGTAGCTTCTTCGAAATGGGGGGCGATAGTATTACTGCGATACAGCTGGTTGCGCGTGCGCGCCAGGCTGGTTGGATATTCACACCACGCCAGGTCTTTGAGCACAAAACCGTTGCTTCCCTAGCCAGAAAAATGCAGGCGAACATTTCCACGGTTGCTGAAACGCGGGTTGGCGCGGTAGGTGAATTACCCGCTACGCCAATTATCCATTGGTTGATGGAAAACCCCGGCAACATCAACGGATTCAGCCAGGCAACGTTGCTGCAAACGCCGAAACATCTGGATGAGAAACAACTCAGGCAGATGCTGATCCTGTTATTAGAGCAGCACGATGCCCTGCGTCTGGTGGCGAATCGCGCCACAAGCGGTGATGTCCTGCTGACCATTCCGCCAATGACGGCAGACATCGTGGATGGCGCATTGAGCATTGTGGATTGCCAGGCGTTCACGCGGGTGGAACTACAACGCTGCATCAAGGCAGAAAGTCAACGCGCAAAACAGCGCCTCGATCCGGCGGCGGGCAAAATGCTACAGGCGGTTTGGTTCCGTGCATCCGCCGGACAGCTGGGTCGGCTAATGTTAGTGCTTCACCACTTGGTGGTGGACGGTGTCTCTTGGCGTATTTTAGCGCCGGATTTGCAAAACATTTGGGCAGCCCTGAGCGCGGGGAAAGCGCAGGATACGTTGCCGGTTGGTACCTCTTTCCGTGCGTGGGCGTATCAATTGCAGCAAGAGGCCAATGTGCGGCGTAACGAACTGAATCACTGGCTAACGGTGCTGGAGAAGCCGGATACGTTGCTGACTTCCCGCCAGCTAGACGGGGTGCAAGACACCGTTGCGGGCAGCGATTCATTGCGGCTTGAGTTACCGGCGGCGTTTACCCAACCGTTGTTGGGGACGATACCGGCGCTCTTTCATGCCGGTATCAACGACGTACTGCTCTGTGCCTTTGCTCTGGCCGTTAATGACTGGCGGCAAACTTCACAGACGGATGTCCTACTGGATCTTGAGGGGCACGGGCGTGAAGAACTTCCCGGTACGGAGCTGTCACGCACCGTCGGCTGGTTCACCAGCATGTATCCTGTGCGGCTCGAACCGGGCGTTACGCAGATGGCAGACCCTTATTCATTAGGTCATGCGCTAAAACGCATCAAAGAGCAGCTACGCCAAGTGCCTGCGAACGGCCTTGGATATGGGTTGCTACGCTATCTGAATTCGCAAACACGGCCAATCTTGTCACAGCAGCAGCAGGCTCAGATTGGCTTCAACTATCTGGGCCGCATGGCTGCGGGTGGCGATCGTGACTGGCAGGTGGCCGCAGAGGCGAATCTGCTGGATACAACGGCTAATGACAATTTTGCGCTCCCTCATGCGCTTTCACTCAATGCGTTGGTAGAAGAGCGATCGGAAGGGCCGGTTCTGGTTTCCAACTGGTCATGGGCCAGAGCGCTGCACACGGAAGAGCGCATTAGTGTGTTGGGTAACCACTGGTTCCGTTGGCTAAAAGCAATGTCGCAGCTTTCTACGGTGCCTGACGTGGGGGGATTCACACCATCGGACATCACGATGCTATCGCTTAAACAGAATAGCTTGGAAAAACTTCAAGCCAAGTGGAAGAAGAAGAAATAAATATGGAAATTAAAGAGATACTCCCGTTATCGCCATTACAAAAAGGTCTGTTGTTCCATATGTTGTACGATACTCAAGGCAGTGATGCGTATCAGGTACAACAGGTTTTCCAGCTTACTGGCGTTTTAGATAGCCAAAAGCTGAAACAGGCTGTCACAACCTTACTGCAACGTCACCCGCACCTGTGCGCGGGGTTTGAGTACGAAGACGTAGAAACGCCGGTACAACTGATCTTGGCGGGGCTACCGTTGCCGTGGCGTGAGGTGGATGTGAGCCATCTATCACCAGAGCAGCAACAGCCAGCATTCGCCGCGCTGTTACAGACCGATTATGATGAGCGCTTTGATCCGCACGATCCGCCGTTGCTGCGATTCACCCTAGTCAAACTGGCGGCACAGCAGCATTATCTGGTCTTTACCAACCATCACCTGTTGCTGGATGGCTGGTCAATTCCTATCCTACTGCAAGAGTTATGCACTCTGTATCTGGGTGATGTGCAAGGCAGCACCTTGCCGCCGATTACTCCTTATCGCAACTATCTGCAATGGATTGCGGAGCGTGATGTTGATGAAATGCGCGCCGTATGGCGCGAAACGCTCAGTGGCCTGGCGGCGCCAACTTGCCTGGCAAAAGGGCGCACCACGGAAAATCTGCAACCGAATCTGTTGTATAAGCATCTGGATGCGGCATACACGCAGCGACTGAACTTACGCGCCAAACAGCTTGGCGTGACGGTAAATACACTGATCCAGGCCGCATGGGGTGTGCTGCTGGGGGGGATGACGGGGTGCAGTGATGTGGTGTTCGGCGTTACGGTTTCTGGCCGATCAGGTGAGTTGTACGGCGTGGAAAGCATTGTTGGGTTGCTAATCAATACCGTGCCATTACGCCTGACGTTCAGCCTGGCGGAGACGTTTACTACGCTTTTACAACGCCTACAGTCAGAGCAAACCCGGCTGCTTGATTACCAATATCTTGACCTGACGACCATCCAGGCGGATGCCGGTTACGGCGAGCTGTTTGATACCTTGATGGTGTTCGAGAACTACCCGCTCATGGAAGGCAGTAGTGAGCAATCTGATACCGCGCTGAACATCTCGCTAACGGTACACCATGGTGGGGATGCTTCACATTACCCGCTTGGGTTGGTGGCGGTTCCGGGTGAAATGCTAGCCCTGCGTTTCAGCTCATTGCCAGACCTGTTTGACGATCAAACGGTGGCAAACCTGGCCGAGCGCTTCATGCTGATACTGCATGCCATCATTGACGATCCGCAGACAATTATTGGTAGCGTACCGTTGCTGCTGGCGCAAGAAGTTCAGGCCATGGTTCAACCTTACCCTGTGTTGGCATCATTGCCAGCCGATACGCTCCATAGAATGTTTGAAAAACGCGCGAGCGAGACGCCGGATGCGATTGCGCTGAGCCTAGGCAACGATCGCCTGAGCTATGGCGAACTTAATCAGCGGGCCAATCAGTTGGCTCGTTATCTGGTGAACCGCGGCATTGGCACTGAGGATGTCGTGGCATTGGCGTTGCCACGTTCGATGGAGACACTGATTGCGCTGTTAGCCGTATTAAAAGCCGGCGCTGCATATCTACCGCTGGATCTCCATAACCCTGCCGAACGGCTTGGTTTTATCGTGTCTGATGCTAAACCGACGCTGATTATCACCAACGCAGAAAATGCCGGCATGTTAAACGGCTCCACGCCTGATTTGGTAGTTGATATGCCTGAATATCAGCAGCGTCTGGCGCCGTTCAGCAAACGGGATCTTCAACCCGATGAACTTTTACGTCCGGTTAGTACGGCAAGCTTGGCCTACATCATTTACACCTCTGGCTCTACGGGGAACCCGAAAGGGGTGCTGATCCCGCATGAAAACGTGTTACGGCTCTTTACAGCAACGCAATCGTGGTTCGATTTTGGCCGTAATGACGTTTGGACCTTGTTCCATTCGTATGCTTTTGATTTTTCAGTGTGGGAAATTTGGGGGCCATTGTTATATGGTGGCCGGCTGGTCATTGTACCGTTTATGGTGAGCCGCGATCCTCAAGCATTCCTCAAACTACTGAGCGAAGAGAAAGTCACGGTATTAAACCAGACGCCCTCTGCCTTCTATCAATTGATAGAAGCGGATCAAAACGATCGCGAGAAGAAATATCCACTGGCGCTGCGCAAAGTGGTATTCGGTGGGGAAGCGCTGGATCTTAGCCAGCTTGAACGTTGGTACCAACGCCACGATTCGGCAGCGCCTGAATTAATCAACATGTATGGCATTACCGAAACAACCGTGCACGTCAGCTATCAGGCGCTGACCCCGACAATGATGCGCAGCCAATCCGGTAGCCCGATTGGCGTTGGGATCGCCGATCTGCATATCTATGTGTTGGATAACGCTTTACGCCACGTTCCTACAGGTGTTGAAGGGGAAATGTACATTGCTGGCGCCGGGCTGGCGCGCGGCTACTTGAACCGCGCGGGGTTAAGTGCTGAGCGCTTTGTCGCCGACCCGTATGGTGAACCGGGTTCCCGTATGTACCGTTCGGGCGATTTGGCCTTTAGATCGCCCGAAGGCGGGCTGATTTATATAGGCCGAGCCGATCAGCAGGTGAAACTACGTGGTTTCCGCATTGAGTTGGGGGAAATTGAAGCGGCTCTGGCGGATGACCCGCAGGTCACCCAAGCCGTGGTGCTGATGCGTAAAGATCAGCCTGGCAATCCACAATTGGTGGGGTATATCACCAGTGACAGTGACGTCGCTATTGACACGGTGGCACTGCACCACCGCGTGGCGGTAAAACTCCCTGACTATATGGTACCTGCGGCCATCCTTCAAATTGAGCGTTTCCCTTTGACGGTCAATGGGAAACTGGATAGACGCGCATTACCGGCGCCAGATTTCAACCATGGCGGCAGACGGCGCCAGCCGCGCACGGCACAGGAAGAAATTCTGGTAGGGTTGTTTGCTGAGGTACTGGGGCTGGAAACGGTAGGCATGGACGACAACTTCTTTGCGTTGGGCGGCCACTCGCTGTTAGTGATGCGCCTGATTAGCCGCGTATCTAGCGCATTAGCCATTGAGTTGCCGATCCGCACACTGTTTGATTACCCAACCGTGGCGCAGTTTGCCGAGCAGTTGGCGATAAAGGGCACTCAACGCCGTGAAACGCTCACGTACCAGGCTCGTGAGGAATATTTACCCCTTTCCTTTGCCCAGCAGCGAATGTGGTTGTTGGATAACATTGGCAACGATCATGCCGCGTATAATATGCCGCTTGCTCTGAAACTGAATGGGCCGCTCAATGATGAAGCATTGCGTCAGGCACTGGGCGATCTGGTACAGCGCCATGAGATTCTGCGCACGCTATATCCTCTGCATCTTGATCAGCCTTATCAGCATATTCTAGCGCCTGATAGTGTGGCACCGTCTTTGATCATCGACAATGTGACGCCGGAGGAGCTGTCGGAAAGCATCGACAAGGCCGCCGCTTGGCAGTTCGATCTGGTAAATGATTTGCCGCTGCGTGGGTGGCTGTTCCACTTACCGGACCAGAACGAACATGTGCTGCTGCTGGTCGTTCACCACATTGCCTGTGACGGCGGTTCATTAGGGCCAATGCTGCACGATCTGTCTTTGGCCTATCAGGCGCGTTACGAGGGTCAGGAAGCGAAGTGGGCGCCACTAACCGTGCAATACGCTGACTACGCGCTATGGCAGCGTCAACTATTGGGGGATGTGCAGGATGCCTCCACACGCGGCGCACAGCAAATTGAATTCTGGCGTAGTGCGCTGGCAGGATCGCCTCAGGAAACTTGTCTACCTACCGATCGCCTGCGTCCATCTGTACCGAGCCAACAAGGCGCCCGGGTCAGCTATGCGATTGACCAAGCGCTTTATGGCCGCCTGAAAAAACTGGCGCGTGATGAGGGCGTAACGCCATTTATGTTGCTACAAACCGGGGTCGCCGTCATGCTTAGTCGGATGGGGGCTGGTGATGATATTACATTGGGTACAGGCGTTGCTGGGCGGGCCGACGAGGCCATGGCCAATTTGATTGGTTTCTTTGTCAATACGCTGGTGCTGAGAGTAAATTGCGCGGGTAACCCTGAATTTAATCAGTTGCTTGCCAGTGTGCGTGAGTTCATGCTTTCTGCCTATGCAAATCAGGATGTGCCTTTTGACAGAGTGGTAGAAGCGCTTAACCCTGAGCGTTCTGCCTCACGACATCCGCTGTTCCAGGTAATGTTGGTATTGCAAAATAACGGCGACAACATCCGACAATTTGCCAATTTGCAGGCAAAGCCGCAGCCGGTTGGTTTTGTCCCTGCCAAATTTGATCTGACGTTCAATTTTGATGAAGTCTATAGTGATGATGGTGAGGTGTGTGCACTCAATGCCCAGATTGAGTATGCCGTCGATCTGTTTGATCGCGATACGGTGGCGGCGCTTGCGCAATATCTTGTTCGATTGCTGTCGTTCATTGCAGAAGAACCAGACACACCCGTGGCGAATATTCCACTGTTAACAGCCGAGCAGCAATGCAAAATGGTAACTGAGTGGAATGCCACGGAACAGAAAGTGCCGATGGTGTCGCTGGCCAGCCTATTTGAAAAACAGGTGGCGGCGGCACCAGAGCACATTGCTCTGAGTTGTGGCGATAAGCAACTTACCTATGCACAACTGAACGCGCGCGCCAATGATTTGGCACAACGCTTGCAACAGCTTGGGGTGAAAGCGGAACATGGTGTTGCATTGCTGATGGAACGCTCGCCGTCGCTTGCGATCGCCATATTGGCGGTAATTAAGGCTGGAGGGTTCTATGTGCCGTTGCGTACTAGCGATCCATTGGAACGCTGGCAGCATATAGTGGATGAAGTCGGGGCGCAGGTTGCGTTGGTGGATGATGCACATAGCCACGTGGTTTTGCCGGCCAGTTTACAGGTGGAAACTGTAGGCAATGCCAGCACCCAGAACAATGTTGCGTGGGCCAGCGAGCCGGTAAGCGCCCAGAATCTGGCCTACGTGATGTTTACCTCAGGCTCTACGGGGCAGCCCAAAGGGATCGCCACCACACAAGATAATGTCATTACTCTGACTCTCGATCGGCGCTGGCGCAGCGAGCATCACCAGCGCGTTCTGTTGCATTCCCCCTACGCATTTGATGCCTCAACCTATGAGCTGTGGGCCACTCTGATTAATGGTCATCAGGTCGTCATCGTACCGGGTGACGATCTCGATCTGGATCTGTTGACATCGACCATCGTTGAACAACAGGTAACCGCTGCATTTCTGACATCCGGGTTATTCAGGCTGATTGCGGAAGAACATCCGCAATGTCTGGGTTCTTTGCAGAAAGTATTCACCGGTGGTGAAAAGATATCCGCCAG
Organism: Photorhabdus heterorhabditis; assembly: GCF_018448905.1. Taxonomy (GTDB): domain Bacteria; phylum Pseudomonadota; class Gammaproteobacteria; order Enterobacterales; family Enterobacteriaceae; genus Photorhabdus; species Photorhabdus heterorhabditis. The sequence continues at coordinate 89,538 of NZ_RCWA01000001.1, forward strand.
TGCGGTGCAGACAGTGCGGGAACATTGGCCCAATCTTGAATTGATGAATATCTATGGCCCAACGGAAACCACCACCTACGCTACGGATTATCCCATTGCGAAAACAGATGCCCCTTATCTGGACGTTCCTATTGGTGCTGCGTTGGATAACACTAGTCTCTATGTATTAGATGAATTTTTACAGCCGGTGCCGGTTGGTGCGCTAGGGGAACTATACATTGCTGGCCGCGGCTTGGCGCGTGGCTATCTGAAGCGTCCCGGGCAAAGTGCGGCACATTTTATCGCCGATCCCTTCGGGCCTGCGGGCAGCCGCATGTACCGCACTGGGGATGTGGTGAAATGGCGGCGTGATGGCGTGCTCAACTTTGTTGGCCGTCGTGATCAGCAGGTGAAAATTCGTGGTTTCCGTATTGAACCGGGGGAAATCGAAGTCGTGTTGAAGCAGCACACCGGCGTGCAGCAAGCGGTGGTCATTCCGCGTGAGGATCATTCGGGCAATAAACAATTGGTTGCCTATGTGGTGCCTTTTGCAAGCTACGAAGATTTACCGGTGTTGCTGCAACAGCATACGCGTGAACATTTACCTGATTTTATGGTGCCTGCCGTGGTCATGTTGTTGGCAGAACTGCCATTAAACGCCAACGGCAAGTTGGATGTTGCCGCGTTGGCACACCCAAACTTCGGTTCGCGGCAAGGCCGCCAACCACAGACTGAAAGCGAGAAATGGCTTTATGCGCAGTTCTGTGAGCTATTGAGTATTGGACACCTCAGCATTGATGACAACTTCTTCGCACTGGGAGGGCATTCACTGCTGGCGGCACGGCTGATTGTGCGTATCGAAAAAGAATTGGATGAGAAGCTAACTATTCGTGACCTGTTTGAATCGCCCACCGTTGCACTGCTGGCACGGCGTCTTGAAAGCAACTCGCGTGGCAATATTCTGGACGTCATGCTGCCATTGCAGCCAGCTGGCGAAAAAACGCCTCTGTTCTGTTTACACCCTGGGGGAGGATTGAGTTGGTCTTATGCGGGGCTGATCCCGTATCTTGGCGAGCAGCAGCCTCTTTATGGCATTCAGGCACGCAGGTTGAGTACCGGCCTTGTACCACCATCAATTTATGACATGGCGAAAAATTATCTGGCAGAGATTTATAAGATCCAGCCAGAGGGGCCTTATTCATTGCTGGGCTGGTCTTTCGGTTGCCATCTCGCGCATGAAATAGCCACCTTGTTGCAAAAGGATAATAAAGTGGTCAATGTCTTGATCTTTATGGATGGTTATCCATTGTGGAAGACTTACAGAGACATGGTACGCACTGATCGGGAAAGCCTGCGTGCAATGTTTGAGGCATTTACCGGTTCGGCACCTGAAAACGAGCAGCAGCTTAGCGTGGTTGGCTTGAAAAAACGGCTGTCTGAGCTCGAGCATCCATTAGCAAACCTTGATCAGAATATTTTCGAACGTATTCTTGCCGAGTTCCGAGATGCACCGCATTTGCTCAGCGAGTTTTCACCTAGCCGGTTCCAAGGTGACCTCATATTCTTTAGGGCACTACAAGGCCATAGTGAAGCCGATAATGTTAATTACGATCCGCACTTATGGGGGGAGTATGTTGAAGGAAACATCATTTTGCATGATATTAATTGTTCCCACGATAGTATGTTAAGTGAAGGCCCGCTTAAAGAGATTGGGCCAATACTTCAACAACGATTCGGTATTCTTACAGACAGCGGTGTTGAGTAAGGTTTTCCGACAAAGAGTAACATTACATATAACTCTGTAGACATATTGTATATTGTCATCATGTTAAGGGTGTATGAAGAATTGAAAGCCTGTTAAATCAGGCTTTCAAATTTCAGGGGAAGTTACTGATATTTTTCCGGTGACACAAGGTTTTCCGGTGACACAAAGCCTACACAGACCGGTATTGGCTGAGTTTCAGGTTCAGGCTGAAAAAGAAATTCATCAGTGCTATTTATTCTGAGTCTTGGCCAGTCTTGCAAAACACGATGAAAATCTTCTTGTTCACAGGTTTTACCCTTTGTGCCTACCAGAATAGCGCCGTCACGTACAATATCGCTTTCTTTAACATGCCGATTATAGATATTGGGTGCTTGCCCTTCTAGCGTCCAGGGTTGGATCGTTTCCGGCTGACTTGGCGCGTAGAAAGTCAGCCACTGATGCAAGTATTCGCCTCCGACATAATGGAGCGGTGTTGGATAGAGTTGATGCCAGCGCTGTTCCAGTTGCCAGGAAAAATCTTTGATACCTTCAAACTTATGACCAGCGCCACGGACATTGGCCGCCATAATCAGTACATATCCTCCCCAAATCAATATTGCAACGACAGTGAGTCCTTGCAGAGTGCAGCGTAATGATTTTTGTGGAAAACGGGTGATAGAACCAACCAACAACGCTGATGAAACAGACATAAAGGGTTGTAACCATTCAGTCATTCTTCCGCCCTCATTGAATGAGAACCAGCAGTAAATAATCAGTAACGGCAACAGAATAGCGACGTTTACCAGTCGGTTAGATTGCTCTTTCGGCCAGCTAATACGGCCACCAAGCATATAGATAATAATGCCAACAATAATCAGTGGATAAAATACGGATAATAACGATCGGGTGGTGTGTAAATTAAAACCGCTATCTATCTGGGAATCTACCCATTTGAAAGCGGCAAAATCATTGTTCCACAGCCACCAGACGTTAGGTAGTACCAGCATAAACCAGATAATCAGTGCGATATAAAGAGCAGGATGGCGATAGCATTGACGTACTTTAGGTACAAATAGTGTCAGGAGGAAAACCGAGCCAACCAGTGCCAGTGTGGAATATTTTCCCATTGCGGCCAGCCCGGAACTGAGAGCAAATGCCAGCCACCAGCGCGGATTGTCGTACACTGCCCGCAGAAAGAACAGCATAGTCCACGGCCATAACATAATTAGCAGGTAATTGTCGTTATAAGGGATAATGTCAAAATTGATAATACCGGATAGGTTCAATGTCAGCATGGCGAGCCATGCCAGCTCTTTTTTCCCTGTTAGTCGGAATGCCAGATGCCATACACCGAGCATACCAATAGCGATCGCAATGAAGTGAATGAAATACCAGTAAAAACTTAATGAAATACCACTTATATGAATAGCAGGTAGCATCATTGCACCGACTAACCACGGATTTTTAGGTGAACCCCATTCTCCGTTTTTACCCCAGTTCAATGCTTCAACAGCATCATAAGGGACAGTTGGGTCGAATGAATAGCTCACGATAATCCATAACAGAGCATAACCCACTGCCCATAAGTAAACGGGTTTATAGGAAGAAGTATCAGAAATAGGCATATCGATTTATCATTTATTAAAAGCTAAGGCTAATAGGATATTCGCTGATGGTTAAACCATGTATGAATGATAGAAGATTTTGGCTAAAAGATAAGAGTTATCTACGGCGCTTTTCTATACGTGCGGTTTCTGTTAGATTCCGATGCAGCAAGACCCTGATAAACCAAACTGAGTAACAGGCTATGAACCCGTTAAAGAAAAAAGCACCGGCCAGAGCATCTGCTGGTAAACAGAAAAGAAAAAACCGCGAAGAACTAAATGCGGAAGGGCGTGCACGTAAGCGCCAGAAAAAACATCGCGGGAATCCGGCTGGTAGCCGCCATCAGGAGAAAAACAGCGATAAGCATCAATCAGGCAAGAAGCAATCTGATCCACGTTTTGGCAGCAAGGTGCCTGTTCCACTGATTATTGGCGAGCAACCGATGAAACCCGTCGCCGCTAAACCGAAGGCTGAGACCAAACCCCGTTTATTGCCGCAGGAAGAGCTGGCAATGTTGGAAAACGATGATCATCTGGATGCATTGTTGGAACGTCTGGAAAATGGCGAAAAGTTGTCTGAAGAAGAGAATGCTTATGTTGACACTACTCTGGATCGGATTGATGCCCTGATGGAAGAATTGGGGATTAAACTGGATGAGGAAGAGGGTGAAGAAGAGAAGCGGGATGACATTATGCAACTGCTGAAAGGCAACTAGTTTCGTCTTCCATGATCAAAGGCGGGTTAATCCTGATAACCACACTATTAATATGTTATTTGCTGTGGTTATTGGGTAAACTATGGCGATTGTCGCAGCATAAAACCCGGCTGCTCAGAGTCACCGCAGCGCAACACATCAAACACATGGACGCGTTGCGTTTAGACCGGCAAAAACATCGGAAGGAATAAGTATGTTTGAGCAAGCCATCGTTTGGGATCTGCCTTTGATCCAGAAATACAATTATTCAGGCCCCCGTTATACGTCATATCCTACGGCGCTGGAATTCAATCAACAGTATGATAATGCAGCATTTATGCAGGCTGCTGTCCGTTACCCTGAACGACCGCTCTCTCTGTACATTCATATTCCGTTTTGCCATAAGCTCTGTTATTTCTGTGGTTGTAATAAATTGGTAACCCGCCAGAAGCATAAAGCGGATCAATATGTGCAACTGCTTGAACTGGAAATTTGTGAGCGCTCAACGCTGTTTTCTGGCCGTAAAGTTAGCCAGATGCATTGGGGTGGAGGTACGCCAACCTATCTTGATAAAGACCAAATCAGTAAATTGATGGGATTGCTGCGTGACCATTTTGATTTTCTGCCGGATGCTGAAATTTCTATTGAAATTGACCCGCGTGAAATTGAACTGGATATGATTGACCACCTGCGTAGTGAAGGTTTTAACCGTCTGAGTATGGGAGTGCAGGACTTTAATAAAGAAGTACAGCGTCTGGTTAATCGTGAACAGGATGAAGACTTTATCTTTGCTTTGGTCGCGCGCGCTCGTGAAACGGGTTTTAATTCCACCAGTATTGATCTGATCTATGGGTTGCCGAAACAGACATCAGAAAGCTTTGCTTTCACTCTGGAGCGAGTATTAGCGTTAGCTCCGGATAGGATGAGTATTTTCAATTATGCTCATTTGCCGAATTTATTTGCTGCTCAGCGTAAAATCAAAGAGCGCGATTTACCGAGTGCCGAGCAAAAGCTGGATATTTTGCAGGAAACAATTGCAACCCTGACGGGAAATGGCTACCAGTTTATCGGTATGGACCATTTTGCTCGCCCGGATGACGAACTGGCAGTAGCTCAGCGGGAAGGGAAATTACATCGTAATTTTCAGGGTTATACCACTCAGGAAGCATGTGATCTGTTAGGAATGGGAGTTTCTGCGATTAGTATGTTGGGTGATAGCTATTCCCAAAACCAGAAAGAGTTAAAAACCTATTATGCGGAATTGGAAAAACAGGGCCATGCTTTATGGCGTGGTTTAACTTTATCCCAGGATGATTGTATTCGCCGTGATGTTATTAAGGCGCTGATTTGTAACTTCCGCCTGAATTTTGCCGATATTGAGCAACAATATGGGCTGAGTTTTACCCGTTATTTTGCCGAAGATTTGCGATTATTGGTGCCATTGGTTGAAGATGGACTGGTTGACGTGAATAAACAACGGATTCAAGTGATGCCACGGGGCCGGTTACTTATTCGTAATATTTGTATGTGTTTTGATATTTATTTGCGCCAGCAAGTCCGCCAGCGTCAGTTCTCGAGAGTGATTTGATTATTTAGACGTAGTTTTAAATAAAAAATTTTTAACCTCTTTAAAAAGAGGTTTATTTTACATTTAGGTATCTTGTTTTACGCTTTTTTTCTTGGACTTATTAAAATGGTTATTAACGTGATAAATGGTATATACCTGTTACCTTTCAAGTTGCCTCTTTGTTGGCTGCACTCACTCACCCCAGTCATAGAGTTATCTATGCTCCTGGGGATTCGTTCCCTTGCCGTCGCGATGCATCTTGAAATCTATTGGGTATACGTATTTAATCAGTATCATGTTGAAATGATTCGAATTATAAAAATAAAACCGTTTATTTGTTAAAGTAGGGTTTTCACTGAACCTCAATTTCTCTATATCTATTTAAATAATTGGTAGCGTTGTTTTTACTACCTGATTTTCATTAATATTGAATATCACATCAAATTGATTTTTTGGGGAAAATCAGTCTGATGTATTATATTTCAGGCTCTTGGTGAGTATGCAGTAACCAAAGACAACAATAACCAGCCAAATAAGTATAAGGATCGAAAACCATAATGACCAATGCCGTATATTTATAACCAGAGCCAAGCTACATATAAAATAGCAATAATAAGAGGTAAGAACTTAAGAAGTAGGGAAAAAAGGTAAATGGATGCTATAATAGCGGCCACTTTGGCTGGAATTTACCACCATCCAAAATAATCATGGAAAATAAAAAAATTGATCGATAATATTTGCATCATACCAATGAAAAGAGAATAAAATACAATAATTGCAAAAATAATGCGGCACAACTTCATCATCTTAAACCAACCTTATAATTTTAGTCTGAATCTAAATCACAACGGAGGTTGTGATTCTGCGAAAAAATTAGGTTTTTGCTTACTTAATTAGGTAACAACAGTCGCTTGAAATACTGCGTATTTCCTCTGGTTTCTGCTTGCTTGCCAGAATGCACTCTCATTGACGCAATAGGCTGTTATATTATCGATCTGTACAGCTTTACAGTCTCAATCCAGAGATCCTCTTATGAGGACTTTTAAAAATATCCTCGTAACTTCAGTCAGAGTTACGTAACTGCATACATCTGCGTTGGCTGTGTGCCCTGCATTCCAATCAGGTGCATGAGGTTATTGGACTTTTCCTTGTCAGTGAACGCCACTCTTTCAGGTGTGCTCTATTCACTTGTATAAAATTGTAGTTTTCAACTGGTAGGTGATACTGCTGAATCTTGTCTTTTGTCGGTTTTATTTCTTGATTGATTCTAAGTTAATCACATTTGATAATGTTTTTATCAAATGTAATACAGCGAGTCAATCAATTTTGATCTGGCGTGGTGCGAAGGGAAACTTATGGTTTTCAGGGGGATATTGTAAATAATCCCAACATCCCCAGGAATATATTCTAATTTCCTTGTTTTTTATTTGTCGCTTTAAATACAGCGACTGTTCCATATTGTTTTATCGTAACATCCTTAAAATACCTATCTAAGACTTCTTTTAAATCGTCATAGGAATCCGCGTAATTACAAAAAATTCCCTTTTTGTTATAGATATTCATTAAATATCGACCAAGCCAGTTATGTTCAACATCCTTCCCTAAAATGGTAGCACCATGAAGCGTCCCACTATCAGTTAAAGCTTGTGATGCATGTTTAATAATTAACGCTTTTTCATGCATATTTCCCCGCAAGCAATGCAACAGATAATACATAGAAACGGTGTCATACTGCCCTTTTTCACTGTCTGGTAAAGGCATGTATATATCATGCTGTAATACATGGTTTATCCTGTTCACACCGATTCGCTTTGAGGCTGCAGCAAGACTATTTGGATTGAGGTCCAGCAAGGTTATATACCTGTTATCTTTCAAGTTGCCTCTTTGTTGGCTGCTCTCACTCACCCCGGTCACATAGTTATCTATGCTCCCGGGGATTCGCTTCCTTGCCGTCGAGATCCATCTTGAAATCTATTGGGTATAGTGTAAAACAGGGTTAAATTGGCGATTTAAGAGACTGTGATTTAAATAATATATTTGCGTATTTTTTTACTCATTTTTTCATTTTCGGTTATTTAACTGGCTGATAAAAATTTTATTTATAGGTTAAAATGTTATTAAAATTGATTAATTTTTAAAAATATATTATCTATTTAATATTCTTATTCCTCCTTTTTTACTGGGTGTATAAGAATTAATAAAGCCAATTGCTTTTCTCATTTTTTACTAATAGCTTTATAATTGGCAAGTTTTAAACTGTTATTAAAAACCGTTTTTTAGTTTCTGGTTTTAATCGGTATAATAAGGTTTTAACTGTTGATTAAGCCTTTTAAAATAGGATTATACGGTTGATGCTATGATTGTTCAGGTTCATAATTGGGAAAATTTTACACCGATTTACAAGATGGTACGTAATGAGTCAAGACGCATACGAAGCTATTCAGGAAAAGCGCCTAAAGCCTTGGGAAGGTGAAGAAGAAGTTCGATACATTTGGATGAAGGCGATAGAAGGCGCTACTGGCTTTCATTTGAATGCTGAACGAGGACGTAAAGACTTAAGCTATAATCACGTAATCATTGAATTCAAAGCTCCAGGTTTGTTTCGTGGCAAGAAGGATAGCCTTGGCTTTAAAAATGCCACAGAAGAACGGCTTCTGCCATATATACAGCGTGAGTCAGAGAAAACAGGAATTCCCGAATCTGACTTTATTGGGATAGCTATTGACGGTGAGCACATTTGTTTTTCTCAGGTCCATGGCGATCAGATTTATACTCAACACTTAATTCCCTTTTCAACCTACGCGGTCGATTTGGTGATCGACGCTTTTATCTCCGATACGAGAAAAGCTTTAACAACGGAGAACCTATTGGCCGATTTTGGGCATGGGTCAGCAAATGTTCGTGAATTTATGCAAGCTATGTCTGATGGACTGTTTCACTACTTAAAACAGCAAGGTAACAACAAAATTAAAATGCTTTTTGAGGAGTGGAGAGCGCTGTACGGCCAAGTTGCTGATATGTCAATTTTACAGACAGAGGCTATTAACAAAGAAATTGCATTTAGCTGGAATGGTTTTCGGGAAGATTCTACGTCGGCACGGCTATTTGTCATTCATACTTATAATTCGATTTTTATCAAACTGTTAGCTGCTGAAATTGTGTCGGCACACGGATTAACATCATCGACTCAACCTGCTCAGAGTATGTCAGCACAAAAAGATGATGATGAGTTGGTTAATTATTTGGACGACGCTATCGAGAAATCGGCCATTTTCAGGGAAGCGGGTATTAACGGTTTTGTCGAAGAGGTTATTTTTAGCTGGTATCTTGCCCTTGCTCGAAATAAGGTTGTTCCGGCGTTACTCCCCTCCTTGCGGCGGTTGCTCTCGGTGCTGTCTCTATATCGGCTTGATCATTTATCCAGGACAAGGGATGTTTTGCGAGATCTATACCAAAGCCTTGTACCAGGCAAACTCAGGCAGAGCCTTGGTGAATTCTACACTCCAGACTGGTTGGTTGATTTCACGCTTCAGAGAGCGACTAACGACACACTATTAGAGAAGCGTGTGTTAGATCCTACCTGTGGCTCTGGCGCATTTTTGCTGGCGGTGATCCGTAAAAAACGTGAGTTGGCGGCCCTGCAAGGGTGGAGTGTGTCTAAAGTTATCAAAAACCTATGTGATAGTGTATGGGGTTTTGATTTGAATCCACTCGCTGTTCAGACTGCTCGTGTAAATTTCCTTATGGAAATTGCAGACCTTCTCGCTGCATGTCCAGGAATAGATATTGAGGTTCCTGTACTAATGGCTGATGCCATTTATTCACCTGCTGAGATCCCCTCCGGAGAAAATAGAATTGTTGAATACAACATCGGGAGTCAGGTAGCTAAACTGAATATTCTCTTGCCTGTCGAGTTGGCCTTAAACAGAGAACGCCTCGATTTTGTGTTTGAACGAATGGGTAAAGATGTTGAGCAGGGATTGGCGTTCGCCAAATCCAGCCAAAAACTGATAGCAGCAGGTATCGTCACCCAAGAAGAGTTATCGGATTGGGACAAACCACTCCGACACACTTATGATCAAGTGTTAAATCTACACAGACGGCAATGGAACGGTATTTGGTTCCGTATTGTCAGGAACTTTTTCTGGTCAGCGTCAGCAGGCAAATTTGATTTAGTTATTGGAAATCCTCCTTGGGTTAGATGGTCAAAGCTACCCGATCTTTATCGTGAACGTGTTAAACCAACGTGTGAAGGCTATGGTATTTTTTCTAAGACCAAACGTCATGGTGGGAATGAACTCGATATATCCGCCATGATAACCTACACGGTCTCCGACAAATGGTTGGATGTAGACGGCAAACTGGCGTTTGTCATCACGGGCACACTTTTTAAGAACCCATCATCAGCAGGTTTTAGAACATTCAAGCTAGAGCCACAACGTGAGGATTCGCTTTATCTTCAACCATTGTCTGTTGATGACATGAAGGGATTAAAACCATTTGAAGATGCAAGCAACCACACGTCAGTTGTGCTGTTCCGGAAATCCATCGTTACTGCACAATATCCTGTGACTTACAAGGTATGGTCAGCTAATCCTGGTCACAGGAAAGCTATTAGGGCCAGCACACCTCTTAATGATGTGCTGAAAGTTATTTCGCACACGACAAAAGAAGCGTTTCCGGTTGGTGATGAAGGTTCTCCATGGGCAATACTCGAACCTGGACGCTTCAATGCGATTAAATACCTATCATCACAGTGTGAATGGACTAAGGGGCGAAAGGGTATCACCACAGATCTTAATGGAGTTTATTTTGTTCCAATCTTGCAAAATAATGGCACTCTCGTCCAGATTCAAAGCCGCCCTGAGGCTGGTCGGAAAGATATTGGGTCACAGAAAACTCAATGGGTAGAACCTAATATGCTTTACCCCTTAATTAAGGGGGCGAGTGATTTTGATGAGTGCTACTTGAAACTTTCTGCTCCAGATTACGATGATGTTGAACAAAGACTGTTTACGTTTGTACCAAATACGGGAATTTCAAATGCGGAGTACCAGAGTGCAGATGCACAGTTGCATTCTCCGAAACTGAAGAAAACCTCAATATGGTTTAAGGGATTTGAGAGACTCTTACTGGAGCGTTCTACCTATCGTCGCCAGATGAAAGGTGCCCCTTACCATGCGGTTTATAACGTTGGTGATTATACCTTCAAACCGTGGAAAGTGATCTGGCCGGAAATGTCTTCATCGTTTTATGCAGCGGTTGCGAGCTCTCAGAACGTACCTATTGTTGGTGAGCGTGTTTATATTCCAGACCACAAAGTATACTTTGCGTCCTTCGATGACAAAGAAATGGCATATTATTTGTGTGGATTATTGAACTCACCAACAGTTCAAGAATGGATTGATAGCCACAATGTATCTATTCAGGTTGCGGATGTATTTAAACACCTATCACTACCTGATTTTGATATTACCAACACGATGCACACTAGCCTTGCTGCGCTTGTTGAGGAGGCTCATCAGTGTCATGACAAAACAGAACGTCAGAAGATTATCAAGCGAATAAAATCGGTCGCGGAAAATGTTTTGATCGCTTGGAGTTTAACGCTCGTAGAATAGTTGACAAAGGTAAGTTGACTATATATGGCAAGTAGCCTTCATGACGGCTTTCAGAAGATCAAGAAGCCCCGCTATATGTCAACGGATTCCTGATCAGGAATATGAACGAACAGCTTATTGAGTTGTGGCAGAGTCGGAAGTGTTAATGAACGACGGTGTAGATATATCAACACGGGTAATAAAGATAGAGGCAGGGTGATTATAGCCCTGTCTTAACCATAAAATCCTGATGTCCATCAAAAGCTATTCTCTCCTTACTCCAACCCCAATTCTTTTAATTTTCGTGCAATAGTATTGCGTCCCCAACCTAGTAATCGGGCAGCCTCTTGTTTATGTCCTTTGGTATGTTTAAGCGTACAGTTGAGTAAAGTACGCTCTAATAACGGTAATGCTTCAGATAGTAGATCCTGCTGACCATTTTCCAACGCACTTGTGGCCCAATGAGCAAGTAGCTGCGGCCAGTCTTCCGGCATTGTATTTATAGGTATTGTATTTGCGGGTATTGCCGTGCCGGTTTCGGCATGATGGGGTTCAAATAATTCAGGCGGCAAATCTTGTACCAGCACCTCCTGGCTTGCCGCCATGACTGTTAGCCAGCGGCAGATGTTTTCTAACTGGCGGACATTACCTGGCCAGGGTAAACGCATTAAGGCAATTTCTGCGTCAGGATGTAGAACCTTTGTTTCTACGCTTAGCTCTTTAGCGGTCTGTTGCAGGAAGTAGCGGGTCAGGCGGGGGATATCTTCCACTCTATCGCGTAGAGGAGGTAGTTGCATACGAATAACATTCAGACGGTGATACAAATCTTCACGGAATTTGCCTTTTGCTACCAAACATTCTAGATCTTGATGGGTTGCAGCGATAATTCGTACATCTACTTTTACCGGTGCGTAACCGCCAATCCGGTAAAACTGGCCTTCTGCTAATACTCGTAACAGGCGAGTCTGAATGTCCAGTGGCATATCCCCAATTTCATCAAGAAACAGCGAACCGTTATTGGCCTGTTCAAATCGTCCGTGACGTACCTGATTGGCGCCAGTAAAAGCGCCTTTTTCATGACCAAATAGCTCTGATTCAATCAAATCCTTGGGAATCGCTGCCATATTGAGCGCAATAAATGGTTTATTAGCCCGTGGACTGTGGCGATGCAGGGCGTGGGCCACCAATTCTTTTCCTGTACCGGATTCGCCATTAATCAGGACACTGATAGAAGAACGGGAGAGGCGGCCAATGATACGGTAAACGTCCTGCATGGCAGGCGCTTCACCTATCATGTCGGAAACTGGTGTGACGGCCTGCGGGTTTCTGGTTGGTTGATTCTGTTCGCGGGAGTGGCTAAGCGCCCGTTCCAGCAGTGCGACTGTTTCATCAATATCAAAGGGTTTTGGTAAGTAATCAAAAGCCCCTTGCTGATAGGCACTGACTGCGGCATCCAGATCTGAGTGGGCAGTCATAATGATGACGGGCAGTAATGGATTATTCTGCTTGATGTTATTCAGCAGGTTTAGTCCATTCATTCCCGGCATACGGATATCCGAAATCAAGACATCAGGCGTGGTTTGCGCCAGTGCGGTCAATACGCTATCAGCATCTGCAAAGCTGGTACATTCCATTCCCGCACTGCTTAACGCCCGCTCAAGTACCCAGCGGATTGAGTTATCATCATCAACGATCCAGATTTTTCCCGGTTGCATAGTTATCCTCTATTTCTTGATCGGTAAGTAGATAGAAAATTCTGTGTGCCCCGGCCAACTGGTAAATTCTATTTTGCCGGAGTGTTGATCTATCAAGCTGCGAGCAATCGATAGACCAAGACCTGTTCCACCTTCATGAGCACTGACCATCGGGTAAAATAAGGTGTCCTGAATCTGTGGCGGGATACCCGGCCCGTTATCTTCCACGTCAATTCTGGCCGCCAGACGATAGCGTTCACCATGTAGGGTGATCTGAAAGGCGGTACGGGTACGCAGGGTAATAGAACCTCCCTGTTTTCCCAGTGCTTGCAAGGCATTACGGGTGATGTTCAGTAAAACTTGTTCAATCTGATCAGGGTAGTGGGCCAGTTCTGGCAGGCTGGGATCGTAATCTTTTATTAGTGTCACGTTATCCGGCATTTCCAGTGAGACTAACTGGTAGACCCGCTCAGCAACATAATGAATGCTTTGCTTAATTTGTTCGCCCGGATGTTGTGGCCCAAGTAGTCTGTCTACCAGATGACGTAACCGGTCGGCTTGTTCAATAATCACTTGGGTATATTCCTGTAAAGCAGGGTCAGGCAGCGCTCTTGAAAGTAATTGCGCGGCTCCCCTCAGCCCGCCGAGGGGATTTTTGATTTCATGTGCCAGCCCCCGAACCAATTCCCGTGCAGCTATCTGTTGGGCTTGTTGTACCTGCTCTTGGCTTAACCGGCGTTGACTATCCATAGGTGCCAGTTCCAGCAAGATGAACTGCTCGGAAATCGGTTGGGCACTGAGCGACATGATGTGAGAGCGGTTATCAACCACTAACGTCACTTCGTTATCAGTGAAACTCTGACCACTGACCAGACTGGAGTGCATCAATTCTGTATCCAGTGAAAAATAACTAAACAATACTGGAAGAGGTGTACCAAATAGTTTACGAGCACTCTGAGCTAATAATTGCAGTGCTGAATGGTTGGCGTAACGGATCACAAGGTCAGTATCCAGTACCAGCACGCTGTTAATCAGTGAGTTTAGTATTTGCCCAGTATCGGGCAGATTTTCCGTTTTCATCTGGTTACACTCCTGCACCTTTTTGGTGCACTGTATCATGTTCGAGCGTAAAACCCAGCAAAAGCCTGAACTCGGAAAGTGGGAAAAAGGCCCATCCGAAGATGGGCTAAAGGTTTCACGGCAACAAAAAATGATCAGCAGGAATAGGGCTGTTAGTTACACGCTGTAATACAGCTCAAACTCTAGTGGATGTGGTGTCAGGCGGACACGTTCCATTTCGCTGTTTTTCAATTCAATATAAGCATCAATGGCGTCGTCGGTGAATACACCACCGCGAGTCAAGAATTCGCGGTCAGTATCCAGTGCTGCCAAGGCTTCATCCAGAGAAGAAGCGACAGTTGGGATCTCTTTGGCTTCTTCTGGTGGCAGGTCATATAAGTTTTTATCCATTGCATCACCCGGATGGATTTTGTTGATAATACCATCAAGACCTGCCATCAATTGAGCAGCAAAAGCCAGATAAGGGTTAGCTGCCGGATCAGGGAAACGTATTTCAATACGGCGGGCCTTGGTGCTTGCCACAACAGGAATACGGATAGATGCAGAACGGTTACGGGCAGAGTAGGCCAGCATAACGGGTGCTTCATAGCCTGGAACCAGACGTTTATAGGAGTTGGTTGTCGGGTTGGTAAACGCATTCAGTGCACGGGCATGTTTGATAATACCGCCGATGTAGAATAGCGCTAGTTCGGACAGGCCACCGTATTTGTCACCGGCAAACAGGTTAGTGCCGTTTTTGGACAGGGACATGTGGCAATGCATACCGGAACCATTATCGCCAACCAGCGGTTTTGGCATAAAGGTTGCGGTCTTGCCAAAGTTGTGCGCCACATTATGCACGACGTATTTGTAAATCTGAGTTTCGTCAGCTTTTTTGGTCATGGTGTTGAAACGGGTCGCGATTTCATTTTGACCAGCGGTTCCAACTTCATGATGGTGAGCTTCTACCACCAACCCCATCTCTTCCATGGTTAGACACATGGCTGAACGCAAATCTTGAGAAGAATCAACGGGAGGCACTGGGGCGTAACCGCCTTTTACTGCTGGTCGATGGCCTTTGTTGCCACCTTCGTATTGAGTCCCAGAGTTCCATGCGGCTTCGATATCATCAAGATGATAGTAAGAACCTGACATGGAACTGCCAAAGCGCACGTCATCAAACAGGAAGAATTCAGGTTCCGGTCCACACAGGACGGTATCTGCAATTCCGCTTGAACGTAGGAAATCTTCAGCGCGTTTGGATATGGAACGAGGGTCGCGGTCATAACCTTGCATGGTGCCTGGTTCCAGGATATCGCAACGTAGGATCAGCGTGGCATCATCAAAGAAGGGATCAAGCATGGCTGTACTTGGATCTGGCATCAGCACCATGTCAGATTCGTTAATGCCTTTCCACCCGCCAATTGAGGAGCCGTCGAACATTTTGCCATCTTCAAAGAAGTCTGCATTAACCTGATGAGCAGGAATGGTCATATGCTGTTCTTTGCCTTTGGTATCAGTGAAACGCAAATCAATAAACTTCACCTGATGTTCTTCAATCATGGTTAAAACATGTTCAGCGGACATACTCGGTTTCTCCTGGTTTGTGTCGGTCTTGATAAAATGGTTGTGATAAGACTTAAAGAAAACACAGTTATACCCGTTATCTTTCAAGTTGCCTCTTTATTGGCTGCACTCACTTCGGTCACAGAGTTATCTATGCTCCCGGGGATGCGTTCTCTTGCCGTCGCGATACATTTTGAAATCCATTGGGTATATATCATTTTACCTTAACAAGGCTATTTACTCGTTTGCAAACTATTATGTGTTTGTGAACGATTTGCGAAAAGCGTGCCAACTTTCTAACACCTTGCAATATACTGTGTTATGGGGATGCCTATGATAGGATATCCTGATGTTTAGTGGAATTGCACTATTTTGGTGCAATCATGTTACTATCGCGCATCATGTTAGTGCGTTTGTGCTGAAAATGCGTCTGTTTATGGGCGTGAAAAGGATCACAATTCCATAGGTACCAAGTTGTGAAGAATAGATTATTGTGATCCTGTTTAGTCCTTCGACCAATGTGTGTACAATAGCGCGCCATTTCTAAATGCCTGAGGCAAAGTTTGTGATCGAAAAATTGCGTAATATCGCCATCATCGCGCATGTTGACCACGGTAAAACCACCCTGGTTGACAAGCTGCTGCAACAATCCGGTACTTTCGGTGACCGTGCGACAGCGACAGAGCGTGTGATGGACTCCAATGATCTGGAGAAAGAGCGTGGAATTACTATCCTCGCAAAAAATACCGCCATTAAATGGAATGACTACCGTATTAATATCGTAGACACTCCGGGACATGCCGATTTCGGCGGTGAAGTAGAACGTGTTATGTCTATGGTTGACAGCGTACTGTTGCTGGTCGATGCCATGGATGGGCCAATGCCTCAGACCCGTTTTGTGACACAGAAAGCGTTCGCTCATGGTTTGAAACCGATTGTGGTCATTAACAAAGTTGACCGTCCAGGTGCTCGCCCTGATTGGGTTGTCGATCAGGTATTTGACCTGTTTGTCAATTTGGGTGCGACTGACGAACAACTGGACTTCCCAATTATCTATGCATCTGCATTGATGGGGATTGCTGGTACTGATCATGAAGATATGGCGGAAGATATGACGCCGTTATATCAGGCGATTGTTGAGCATGTAGAGCCACCGAAAGTTGACCTTAATGGCTCGTTCCAGATGCAGATCTCTCAGCTGGATTACAACAACTATGTTGGCGTTATCGGGATTGGCCGTATCAAGCGCGGTACAGTTAAACCAAACCAGAACGTCACTATTATTGATAGCGAAGGGAAAACCCGGAACGGCAAAATTGGTAAGGTGCTGGGCCACTTGGGTCTGGAGCGTATTGAGAGCGAGCAAGCTGAAGCCGGTGACATCATTGCGATTACTGGTTTGGGCGAGCTGAATATTTCTGATACTTTGTGTGATATTAGTGCTGTTGAAGCGCTGCCACCGCTGGCTGTTGATGAGCCGACGGTAAGTATGTACTTCTGTGTTAACACTTCTCCTTTCTGTGGTCGTGAAGGCAAATATGTGACTTCTCGTCAGATCCTTGAGCGCCTGAAGAAAGAGCTGGTTCATAACGTGGCACTGCGTGTCGAAGAAACAGAAGATCCGGATGCGTTCCGTGTTTCTGGCCGTGGTGAATTACACTTATCTGTTCTGATTGAGAACATGCGTCGTGAAGGTTTTGAACTGGCGGTATCCCGTCCGAAAGTTATCTTCCGTGAGATCGATGGCCGTAAACAAGAGCCATTTGAACAGGTGACGCTGGATATTGAAGAGCAGCATCAGGGTGATGTAATGCAGGCGTTGGGTGAGCGTAAAGCTGATCTGCGTGATATGTTGCCAGACGGTAAAGGCCGTGTGCGCCTTGATTATGTTATTCCAAGCCGTGGTTTGATTGGTTTCCGTACTGAGTTCATGACGATGACTTCCGGTACGGGTTTGCTGTATGCAACATTCAGCCACTATGATGATATTCGTCCAGGTGAAATTGGTCGCCGTCAGAACGGTGTGATGATTTCTAATGGTCAGGGTAAAGCGGTTGCTTATGCGCTTTACAGCTTACAGGATCGCGGTAAGTTGTTCTTGGGCCATGGTGCAGAAGTGTATGAAGGCCAGGTGATCGGTATTCATTCCCGTTCAAATGATCTGACAGTTAACTGTCTGACGGGTAAAAAACTGACGAACGTCCGTGCGTCAGGCACTGACGAAGCGACAACCCTGTCTCCACATATTAAGAAAACCTTGGAGCAGGCTCTGGAGTTTATTGATGATGACGAGCTGGTAGAAGTGACCCCTGTGTCTATTCGCCTGCGTAAACGCCATCTGACAGAAAACGAACGTCGTCGTGCGTACCGCAGTAAAGAGGCATCGTAATCTTACTGTGATACTAATGCTTAGGGCGCCGACGGCGCCCTGAGTTTTTTAATTTTAAACAATAAGATTATTTACCCAGCAATTGGTAGAACGTTGGGTTGTCATCACATTGCCCGCCACCACACTCCAGAACGGTAGAGATTAAATTTGCTGCAATTAATAGGACAAATAAACCAATAAGAATCTGACCGAAAACCGGTGCGTTTTCCTTTTCTTCGGTTGTTTTTTCCAGACTTTTTAATATCAGCATGACTGATATGGCAATTATAGCAATAATGGAGGAAAGGAGTGCCCAAGTATAAAAATGTAGACCAAAAAGGGCGGAACCATAACCGGTATCACCGGGCATTATATGTAAAAACACTTGTCGGATCGCAATAATCCCAGTCACGATACAGCCAATAAGTGCGATACCGTAATGCGCGCTTTTAATACCAAAGCGTAGATTAAATAAGAAACCAAATCCTATCATTATCATGCCTGTCCGTTGTAACAAACATAATGGGCAAGGCAGTTCTGAAAGGACTAACTGATAATAGAAGGCAACGGTAAGTGCGGCACTAATACCAAATAATCCAATGATGTTGAATATCGTGCCGTAGCTGATTTTCTGTTTTGTTGCTAATACCTGATTCATCCGATTGTCTCCAGTTAAAAAGATAGATTTAACGAATCAGTTGCATGATGGATAAACCAAGCTACAGTCGTCACCAAAAGAAGACCCCATAGGGTATAACTTGTTTTATACTTGCCATATAGGGTGGTGATAACCGCAAATAATGCGAGTAAAAAAGGTAAAAACATATACATGGTTGGTTCTCCTGTTTTTTAAGAACATTTAAGACCTTTCCCTGTAGTAGATTGCGTTCTTCAGGGTAGGGAATTCATCGTACTAAGTTTAGGATCGTTTACTTCGATACAAGCGAGCAGTTATCCATTAAAAGAAATGCGTTGATGGTATTAATGAAAACAACTCTTTTTGGTATCACATTTGAAAACGTACAAACCTGCATTATTAAAGTGAAGTTTTGGTATTTGAATAGTGTGTGATTTAACCCACTATTCGTAGTGTGCTGCTAATAACAATTGTAGTCAATACTATTTATGTTTGCCACCATTCAGAAGGATGAGCGTGATTATAATTTGGTGAGAGTTTGTATGAGTTGTTTTTTCTTTAATAGTTAAGTAGGAAACGATTAAAAGTGGTGAAGAGTATCTTTGCTTGAAGATTCTCCAATTTAACTATTATTGGTAGGTTTACTTATAAATGGTTTGGTCTATATAATTTTCTACAATTCACCCTTCCACACGATTAAGAAGTTATATTTAAATAGTTGAGAAGTTATATTTAAACGATAGAAAACCTCATGTTCTGGTTGATGTTGGGATGCTCTTTCAGATAAGAAGTCATCGGTTGGATACTCATTACTTATTAAAGAAATTATCCCAGACATTTTCTATGGGGAAAATTATGTTTTTATCTTATATACCCAATAGATTTCAAGTTGCAGTGCGGCGGCAAGAGAACGCATCCCCAGGGGCATAGATAACGATGTGACTGGGGTGAGTGAGTGTAGCCAATAAAAAAGAGGCAACTTGAAAGATAACAGGTATAAAAGAAATCGGGAATTAAAAACCCCTCAACTGCTTATCGTGAGGGGCTATATTTAACTATCTTTTTTAGTTTTTACTCATTAAATGCTTCGGTTTCTCTATTGTTAGAAACTGATTTAGAGCGGACTTTCGCAAAGAAAACAAGAGTGATAACCGCCGTTGCTACCAGACCGATAATGACGGAAGTATTCCAGTTCAAAGCAAAACCTTCTGGAGCAAATGCCAGATAAGTGAAACATACCGCTGTCATAAACATGGCTGGCAGGGTAGTGATCCAGTGGAATTTATCACGGCGTAGTAGCCATGCTGAAGCCGCCCATAACATGACCATTGCTGTGGTTTGGTTCGCCCAGCCGAAGTAACGCCAGATGATATTGAAATCAGTTTTGGTAATCAGATAACCGACAATAAACATTGGTACACTTAATAACAGGCGTTTAATCATTTTTTGCTGAGGAATATTCAGGAATTCAGCAATAATAAGACGAGCAGAGCGGAATGCTGTGTCGCCGGAAGTGATTGGCAAAATCACCACGCCGAGGATTGCCAAAATGCCGCCGACCGTGCCCAGCAGAGAAGTAGAAACTTCGTGAACGACCAAAGATGCCGTACCTTTATCGATCACTGCCTGTAGAGCGTTAGTATCTTCATAGAAGCTCAGACCCAGCGTACACCAGATCAGCGCGATAATACCTTCACCAATCATTGCACCGTAGAAAACAAAGCGGCCATTCTTCTCATTCTGCATGCAACGCGCCATTAGCGGCGATTGGGTGGCGTGGAAACCAGAAATTGCGCCACAGGCAATAGTGACAAACAGTAGTGGCCAAATAGGTAGATCTTTCGGATTAAAGTTAGTGGCGAAATCCAGTCCTTGTGAATAGAAAGGTTTATCACTCATAGCTAAACCGACCATCAGCGCGACAGACATAAATAGCAGCAATGCACCGAACAGTGGGTAGAGACGGCCAATGATTTTATCGATAGGAACCAAGGTTGCGAGAATATAGTAAGCAAAAATAACGCCAACCCAGATGGCAATGTTATCCCAGCCCATAGAGTCTTTGAGTAAGTTGTTTAGTAAACCAGCCGGACTCAGAACAAATACCACACCAACCAGCATTAGCAGAATGACAGCAAAGATATTCATGAAATGCTTCATAGTCTTGCCCAGTTCATTACCGACGATGACGGGCACTGATGCTCCGCGAGCACGAACACTGAGCATACCGGAGAAGTAATCGTGTACTGCGCCGGCAAAAATGCAGCCGAATACAATCCACAACATGGCGAGTGGACCATAGAGGGCACCAAGAATCGGGCCGAAAATGGGGCCAACACCGGCAATATTCAGTAACTGAATCAACCAAACTTTTGGGGTGGACATGGCGACATAATCGACACCGTCAGCCATAGAAATAGCGGGAGTTTTTCTTTCTGGTCGAATGGTGAATATTTTTTCGACAAATTTGCCGTATATGAAATATCCAGCCAGAAGAAGACCGATACAGAACAGGAACCACAACATAAAATAATACCTTACTCTACTTTTTTGATCTGGCTGCTACTTTATCGTTTCATAAGAAAAATACCGTGAAGTAATTCGCTTTTTACTTTTCCACTCTGTTTTC
Source organism: Photorhabdus heterorhabditis (assembly GCF_018448905.1). Classification (GTDB taxonomy): domain Bacteria; phylum Pseudomonadota; class Gammaproteobacteria; order Enterobacterales; family Enterobacteriaceae; genus Photorhabdus; species Photorhabdus heterorhabditis. The sequence goes on from NZ_RCWA01000001.1 coordinate 110,680, forward strand.
TAATTAGAAATACGATTAAAGTAAAAAGTCATTAATTAGCCAGGAGGTGGTTATGCTATATATCTTCGATATGGGTAATGTGATTCTTGATATTGATTTTAAACGAGTTTTAGCTGTATGGAGTAATCTGAGCGGTACACCTCTTGCGACGTTGACTAAAAGTTTCTCTATGGGCGAAATGTTTGAAAAACATGAGCGTGGTCAAATAACTGATCTGGAATTCGCGGATATTTTATGCCAGGAAATGAGTATTTCACTCAGTTTTGAGCAGTTTGAGGCTGGATGGCATGCTGTTTTCATTGATATTCGACCTGAAATCATTCAGATAATGAATAAATTACGTGAAGCAGGGCATCGGGTCGTGGTGTTATCCAATACAAACCGTCTGCACCTGGATTACTGGCCACATAATTACCCTGAAATTGCAGCATCGGCTGATTACCTTTATCTGTCCCAGGATTTGGCAATGCGTAAACCAGAACCTGATATTTTCAAATATGTTCTTGATACAGAAGGTTTTTCACCGGATCAAACTGTGTTTTTCGACGATGTGCTGGAAAATGTGGAAGCAGCCAGTGCACTAGGGATCAAGGGGGTTCATGTTGTTGATAGACAGACAGTCCCCGATTATTTCAAAGCGATCGATTTTTCTGAATAAAATGAGGGATTATGCGGAAATATACTGATGCTAATCTCTGAACAAGGAAAAAATATGATTGCGTTAATCCAGCGAGTCACACAGGCAAATGTGGTTGTTGAGAACGAAATTGTTGGAGAAATTGGTCACGGCTTGCTGGTATTGCTGGGTGTTGAAAAAGAGGATGATCAACAGAAGGCAAAACGGTTATGTGAGAAGGTGATAGGGTATCGGATATTCAGTGATGAGCAGGACAAAATGAACTTGAATGTCCAACAGGTCGGAGGCAGTTTGCTGGTTGTTTCCCAGTTTACGCTGGTTGCCGATACCCAAAAGGGCATGCGCCCAAGTTTTTCTGGCGGAGCAAACCCGGATAAGGCCGATGAATTATATCGTTATTTTGTTGAACGATGTTGCCAAAGTGGTGTAAAAACAGAAACCGGGCGGTTTGCTGCCGATATGAAAGTCAGCCTGACAAATAATGGGCCAGTCACTTTCTGGTTGCAGGTCTAGAACGGAAAACAGCCAGTAAAGCGCAACCATCCCCGATGACACATCATGATCAAGAGAAAAGGGCCGTTTCTATGTATTATCTGCGAGTACCTGAAACAGAACAAGAACTGGAAGCATATTACCGATTTCGTTGGGAAATGTTGCGTAAGCCGCTGAATCAGCCTGTAGGCTCTGAGAAAGATGGTTATGACACTATGGCTCATCATCAGATGGTCGTGGATGAGAAAGGTAACCCAGTGGCGGTAGGGCGTTTATACATCAATGCGGATAGTGAAGGCGCAATCCGCTTTCTGGCAGTACATCCTCATGTGCAAGGTAGAGGGTTAGGAAAATTAATCGCAATGGCCCTGGAATCCGTTGCCCGTCAGGAAGGTGTTAAACGGGTAGTGTGCAGTGCTCGTGAATATGCGGTGGAGTTTTTTAGTAAATTAGGGTTTGAAAACCGCGGGCCAATTACCAGCCCGCAAACGACACCGGTTCGCCATTTTCTGATGATAAAACCGGTTGCAACTCTTGATGATATTCTTCACCGGCCAGATTGGTGCAACGAACTGCAAAAAGCCTGGTACAAACATATTCCCCTCAGTGAGAAAATGGGGGTGCGGATTTCTCAATATACCGGCCAGAGTTTTATTACCACGATGCCGGAGGCAGGGAATCAAAATCCTCACCAAACTCTCTTTGCGGGTAGTTTGTTCTCATTGGCAACGCTGACCGGTTGGGGGTTGATCTGGCTGTTGTTACAGGAACGCCAACTGGGGGGAGATATTATTCTGGCTGATGCCGATATCCGTTACAAAAAGCCGGTTATTGGCAGGCCAAAATCTGTTGCGGATCTTAAAAATATGAGTGGCGATTTGGCTCGTTTGGCACAGGGCAGCAAAGCGAGAGTGAAGTTGGAAGTGACGGTGAGTGGTGATCATGGGCTGGGTGCCGTGTTTACCGGCACTTATATAGTGCTGCCAAATGCTTACACGGCGATAGCTTAGGTTTTACAGTGGCATTAAATATGCCACTGGTGGTATTTGGCGCTATAGAATACAGACTTTGTGTGTTTATTAATCTGACAACCTTGATTTGTGTCCACAATAGTCCTACGATAAGGGAGCAAACAGTCAGAAGAGGGGGATACTATGAATACGGCCATATTAAAAGTTCGTGTTCCTGAAGAATTAAAAAATGCGGTAGTGAGAGCTGCTCAGGATAACAGTTTGGATATGTCTAGTTTTGTCCGCCTGGTATTAACCAGAGCGACAAAGGAACGCCACATTCCTAATGCCACAACGCAGGCGGCGATCCGTGAGCTAGAAAGTGGTGGTGGTACAAGTGTAGATACCGTAGATGAATTTTGGGATGAAATTTTTAAATAAAATATGCTCAAAATTCGATATTCATCTGCATTTAAAAAGGATTTAAAACCCTTTCAGCATGATAAATCAGCTATTTCTGTTATTAATACCGTATTAAAACTGCTTGTCACGGAAAAACCACTTCCCCGTGAATATAAAGAGCACTCATTGAAGGGAAATTATATTGGGTATCTGGAATGTCATGGAAAGCTGGATCTCCTATTGATTTATAAGAGAACTGAGCAAGAGGTTTTCTTATATCGGGTTGGAAGTCATGCAAAACTATTTAAGCAGTGATCTCATCCCAAATAGCCCAATTTTTGGGCTATTTGGTGTTACTGGGTGTTTACACGGCTATAGCTTAATAACTGAACAGGTTTCACAGCCCATTGTAGATATCTGCCCTTTATTGATGGTTTGAGTTTCTTTGCCTGATTGTTTATCAGTAGCATCAAGTATGCCATTGATGGAGCTTTTCACGTCGTCAGCAGAAAGATCTCCTTGTATCCGCAGAGTGAAATTACCTTTGCCCTGTAATTTCAACGGTACCCACTTCCAATGAGGCAAAATCACTAAATCGGCATCTATTCCCTGGAAATCTAAAGTGAATGGCTTATGCACTTGTTGATCTATTGTGCCCTTAGCTTTCAGTAGCCCATCATCAATAGAGGCATCTAATTGGTCAAGGATTAGTTTATTGCCTTCCGTGTGTAATTTAAGGTAAGGACGATGTAATTCAACTTTGTTGAATGTTGCGCTGGTGGCGCTCAGGTTTGAAGAGCCGTTCCAGATCCCCCATTTCCCTTCTTTTAATAATTTCATGTCATCTATATGACCATTGAGAGCGGTCAGCTGGAATGGAAAATCGGGATTAATATCAATCAACAAGCTGTTATTAATCGTCAGCTGGTTAATGGAAAATTCGGATATCCACTTAGGAAGGGATTCTTTCAATGACTGATGCCAATTTTCTGGCAAGGTATAACTTAAACCAGCAACCGTTGCATTTGTAATGTTGAGTTGCTTTGTTTGGTGATCCCATTGAGCTTTGGCGTGGAATAATCCCTTTTCCCAACGGGTAGTGAGATTGGAAATATGGAGTTCATTGCCTGCAAGGCGCAGGTGACCAATAGCGTCGGTGAAATGCAGATCATTCAGCGTAGTATCCATGACGTTGAAATCAATGATGCCTTCTTTTGCTTGCCAGCTCCCGTTAGTCAAACCAATATTTTTTACTGAGGCATCCAAATAGTTAGCAGACCAGTTTTTGCCTTCCAATTTAGCATTAGTCAGGCTCAGATCTTTGATGCTGATTGCAGGTAATTGACTCACTTTTAGCCATAACTCTTCAAGAGTCATTGGCGTTTGCCAGCGAACATTGCTGATAAGTAAATTATCCCATTGCCAGCTACCATCGGGCAGACGTTGTCCATTACCCGATATTGAACCCTGTGCCAATGTTGCACCAAGTGAACGGATAATCAGGGTATTCTGCTGGCTATCTCCTTGCATAATGACTTTTTCAAGAGGAATACCATTCAGATTCAGCTTATTGGCACTAAACTGAAATTTGCCATTCCCTGACAACTCATTTGGTTGCGGGTTCCAGGGGGTTATGCCGCCGGTAATGTTTTGCCCCTGAATTTGCCAGTCTGCATTTTCTGACTGAATAGCCATCTGATTAAGTTGCAGGATATTGGCGCTAAAAGGCAGGGATTGTCGTTGGTCTTTTATGGTTAATTGGCCCTGTTGTAATAACAAACGATGAAAATGACGTGGAGCAGTGAGCTGTTGCCAGTTGAAATCGAATGACGCAACTTGAGCGGCTAAAGTGAAAGTGTGTTGCTTATTGCTCATGACGATATCGGAGAACGCCAGGGTTTTAGGTTGTGACCAGCTATGTTTAATCTTGCTAATTTGAACCTGATAGCGACTATTATTACTAAGCCATTGACTAAGCTGATGTGCTCCCCAGTTTGTTTGCATCACAACATAAACAGTGACCACTGCCAGTATTAGCAGTAATAACAGAGTAACCAGCGATTTTCCTAACCATCTCATCATTAGACTCCAGCCTAATCGGTTTAACCAATGTCCTTTTATGCCGTAATTTTCTTGTTCTCTCAAGAGATGGTGTATATACCCAATAGATTTCAAGTTGCAGGGTGGCGGCAAGTGAACGCAGCCAACAAAGCAGCAGCTTGAAAGATGAAGAGTATAAAAGTTATGAATCAGCAGGGGTTATTATTTGTAACATTTGCATAATTGGGCATAAAAATAGAGAAACCAATCGATAACCATGTCGATTACCCGCTTTTATGATGTAAGATGTCAAAATAAATGAAAAAATAGGTCATTATTAGTGAGTTTATTTCAATGAAAATAATCTCTAAGTATTTATTTTTATTTAATTGTATTTTTATTTCCTATACAAAGCTGAATTTTTTGTTAAAATTTTAGAGCATTTTTAGTTCTATTGATAGTTATATTGTCTGATTAATATAACGCTTAAAATTATCAAGAGTGGTTTAGTAATATCGAAAAACTCTGCCAATAAATTAATGTATCACGAAGTGATTAGCAATAAAGTAATAATTTAATTGCATGATTAAACCTATTTTTATCTTGGTTTTATGGATGTTTGGAATAAAACGTCGTGATTGATTTTACTTATTTTCCAGTGAATATACCCAATAGATTTCCAGTTGCAGGGCGGCGGCAAGTGAACGCAGCCAACAAAGCAGCAGTTTGAAAGATGAAGGGTATAAATAATGTCAGGAATATACTATGTCAGATGAAATGAAACACAAATCGCCGGATGAAAATAATACCCGTATCACCCGCCCACTAAATGGCAAGGAATATCTGGAAGGGTTAAATGATGGTCGGGAAATTTGGGCTTATGGTGAGCGTATCCACGATATTACCCGCCATCCTGCTTTTCAAAATCCAGCCCGCGCTGTTGCGAAACTCTATGATGCCTTGCACGATCCTGCTCATCGTGACGTACTGACTACAGCGACGGATACGGGCAGCTGTGGTGTGACACATCCCTTTTTTCGTATCCCGCGCTCACAGCAAGATTTAATTGCTGATCGTGATGCTATCGCCGCGTGGGCGCGCATAAGTTACGGTTGGTTAGGGCGAAGCCCTGATTATAAGGCTTCGTTTCTTACCACACTGGGCGCAAATCCAGAGTTCTATGGTGATTTTGCTGATAATGCGAAAACCTGGTACACCCGTTCACAGGAAAAAGTGCTCTACTGGAATCACGCAATTATTAACCCGCCAATAGATCGTCATTTACCCGCAGATGAAATTGGTGATGTTTGTGTTCATGTGGAAAAAGAGTGTGATGATGGATTAATTGTTAGCGGTGCTAAAGTCGTTGCCACGGGATCAGCGATCACCCATTACAACTTTATCGGCCATTATGGTTTACCGATCAAAAAACGGGAATTTGCATTGGTCTTTACTTTGCCGATGAATTCACCGGGGTTAAAATTAATCTGTCGCCCCTCTTATGCACTGGCGGCGAATAAAATGGGAAGCCCTTTTGATTACCCACTCTCTTCCCGCTTTGATGAGAACGATACCATTATTGTTTTGGATAAAGTGAAGGTCCCTTGGGAAAACATATTTATCTATGGTGATGTCGAGAAAACATCGTCGTTCTTTTCTGAAGCTGGCTTTTTTCATCGGGCATTACTACATGGCGTCACCCGGCTAGCCGTTAAACTTGATTTTCTTTGTGGATTAATTATTAAAGGCGTTGAAGCGACGGGTACGCAGGGTTTCCGTGGTGTGCAAACACGTATTGGTGAGGTATTAGCATGGCGTAATATGTTTTGGGCGATGAGTGATGCAATGGTTAAATCACCTCAACTGTGGCATGGGGGGGCTTTATTACCGCGATCTGAGTATGGAATGGCTTATCGTTGGTTTATGACACTAGGCTACCCACGGATAAAAGAAATTATTGAGCAGGATTTAGGGAGTGCGCTGATTTATGTTAATTCCCATGCCAGTGATTTTACTAACCCGGAACTTGCTCCTTATCTTAATAAGTATGTGCGTGGCTCAAATGGTTATAGTGCTGTTGAACGCGTAAAACTGATGAAACTGATTTGGGACTCTATCGGCACAGAATTTGCCGGTAGGCACGAATTATATGAGCGCAATTACTCTGGCAACCATGAAAATATAAGAATTGAACTGCTATCAGCTGCCCAGGAATCAGGGTTAGTGGATCAATTTAAGGGATTTGCTGAGCAGTGTATGAGTGAATACGATCTTAATGGTTGGATTGGTGACGATTTTATTTGGCCTTCCAGTCGCTAGGCTAAACCATAATCACGCACGACTATGATTTGATGTGCGTGATTATTGAGTTGGGTATCTGCAACCTGATATTGGATTTCTCGGCGGATATTATTTTTCCTGAGGAAATACCAGATTAAGAATGATAGCTGTCAGACCACCAGCGGCAATACCGGAAGAGAGTAGTGTTTTCAGCCAGTCAGGCGCGAATTGTAAAATCAGTGGCTGTTGAGCAACGCCCATCCCAACCGCTAAAGAGAGTGCAATAATCATAATTGCCCGGCGGTTAAGTGCCTCTCTGGAAACGATACGGACACCAGACGCGGCAATTGTACCGAACATCACGATAGTGGCACCTCCCAATACCGGTTCAGGGATCTGTTGTACAAATCCTGCCACCGCAGGAAACAGACCTAACAGAATCAGCATCAACGCCACGGCATAACCCACATGACGGCTGGCAACACCGGTTAACTGGATAACCCCGTTATTCTGTCCAAAGCAAGAATTCGGGAAAGTATTGAATACGGCAGAAAGCATAGAATTTAGGCCGTTAGCTAAAACACCGCCTTTAATACGCTTCATATATAGAGGCCCGCTGACCGGTTGCTCTGAAACGTCAGACGTTGCGGTAATATCGCCGATGGTTTCCAGTGAAGTGACCATAAAAATCAGCATTAATGGGATCAGCAGATTCCAGTCAAAGGAAAGACCATAATAGAGTGGCGTAGGAATCGTTATCAATGAACTATTCTCCGGTACCGTTGCTTGTGGCAGCATCCCCATTAGCCAGGCGACAACATAACCAACCGCCATTGCAATTACCAGAGAAGCGACACGTAGGTAAGGATTACGCTGGCGGTTCAACAAAACAATCACCGCTAACACAACACCTGCCAGAAACAGATTATCTGGAGAACCAAAAGTATGATTTTCGATAGCAGAGAATCCGCCACCGATAGAAGTTAATCCAACCTGAATCAGAGACAAACCGATAATCATTACAACAACACCGGAAACCAGCGGTGTGATAATTCTCCGGGCCAGATGCAATACGCGGGATAACAGAATTTCTGTCATGGATGCCAACATTAGAGTACCGAATAGTGCTGCCATCATCGTCGGGATATCTGCCCCACCGTTTTTGAGTGCCAGACCGCCCATAATTAATGGAGAAACAAAGTTAAAACTGGTTCCTTGAATAGAAAGTAAACCAGAACCGACAGGCCCCCAGGTTCGGATCTGGATTAATGAAGCTACCCCTGAAGCGAACAGGGACATGCTGATAATCCGCTGTGTATCGTGAGCAGGCAGCCCCAGCGCCTGACAGATTAAAATTGCTGGTGTGATAACCGCGACAAACATTGCCAGTAAATGCTGGCAAGCAGCAAACAACGTTTGTAGCAGCGGTGGCCGATCTTCCAGGCGATAAATCAATTCATTGTCTGATTTTTTCGGGGATATTGTTGCAGCTTGTTCAGGGGATGAAGTGAACATGGTGTGAAATTCCGGACTGACAAAAAACGCATTTTAATGATCAACTGCGCAAAAGCAATCGTTTGCGTAAAAATTCTATTCTTTATCATGATTCACTCTGGTCACATTTTTATATGTTTTAACTTGTGTTTGTTGCAGATTTTTTTTCTAATCCAGCGTTGCCTGCTTTTGGCGTTTTCTAAAGGATGAGTATAACGTCGTAATAACTTACATAATTTTAACAATATAGCTGGGGTACATAGATGTATCATCTTGATGTTTATGGCACGCTCGTTGCGTCCGCATTAGTACTATTACTTGGGCGTAAACTTGTACAATCAGTTCCATTTCTTGAAAAATACACCATTCCTGAACCTGTCGCGGGTGGCCTGTTAGTTGCTCTGATTCTTTTAATACTGAAGCAAACGACTGGTTGGGAAATCAACTTTGATTTGTCTCTTAAAGACCCTTTGATGTTAACTTTCTTCGCTACTATCGGCTTGAACGCGAATCTCTCCAGCCTGAAAGCGGGGGGTAAGGTTCTTTTCACTTTTGTCTTCGTCGTTGTTGGCTTGTTGTTGGTTCAGAACACGGTGGGTATCGCGTTGGCTGAACTGCTAGGACTGGACCCACTAATGGGCTTGCTGGCGGGGTCTGTTACGTTGTCTGGTGGTCATGGTACGGGGGCTGCGTGGGGTAAACTGTTTAGTGAGCGTTATGGTTTTGAAAATGCGACAGAAGTGGCAATGGCCTGTGCGACTTTCGGTTTAGTACTGGGTGGTTTGATTGGTGGTCCAGTTGCTCGTTTTCTGGTGAGAAACACCCAAACTCCGGGTTTGAGGTCAGATGATACGGAAGTACCAACCGCATTTGAAAAACCTTATACCGGTCGGATGATCACCGCGTTGGTCATGTTGGAAACAATCGCATTGATCGCCATCTGTCTGATGGCAGGTAATTTTGTGTCTGAACTTCTGCAAGGTACATGGTTTGAATTACCGACATTCGTTTGTGTGTTATTTATCGGGGTTATCCTGAGTAACAGTTTGTCGGTGTTAGGTTTTTACCGGGTCTTTGACCGGGCGGTTTCTGTACTGGGTAACGTGAGTCTTTCACTGTTCCTGGCAATGGCATTAATGAGCCTGAAACTGTGGCAGATGGCGTCACTGGCATTGCCAATGTTGGTTATCCTCACCATCCAAGCCATCGTCATGGCGTTGTATGCAATTTTTATCACCTATCGGGTGATGGGTAAAAACTATGATGCTGCGGTTCTGGCGGCGGGTCACTGTGGTTTCGGCTTAGGGGCAACACCTACCGCTATTGCGAACATGCAGGCGATTACCGATCGCTTTGGACCATCTCATGTGGCGTTTCTAGTGGTGCCGATGGTAGGCGCGTTCTTTATTGATATCGTCAACGCGATTGTGATTAAGCTCTATCTGCTGTTACCGGTATTCCCGGCGGTGTAGGGGAAATTAGCAAGATACTGCGCCAGCGATTCAGTTGGTGCAGTATTGTGATTGTGTCGCGTCTGTTTCCAGAAGAGGAATCGCTACCAAGCCGTGGGCAATTTTCGCTACATTGGCAGGTAGGATTGCTACACCAAGGTTAGCGGAAACAAAGCAAATCATATTCGCAACTAGGCGGCCACCAAGGGCCGCGCATGTTGCAGCTTGTCAGCCAAAACCTCATTTATGTTTATGAAACAATGAATAATTGACAGTATATGGAACACCATTTACATGGTAAATAGTCAGACCGCTGACAAACCTTGTTAAAAATAACGGTGTCCGTGTACGGCTTCGCATCTACAAAACTGCGCTCTATCGTCTCTGGCGGGAAAGTCTGGCGAGGTGGTCTTTTACTGTGTTTTACTTATAATTTATCGAATTCGAAATAGTAAAAAGGATGAGCAACAATGAAGCTTTTCAACGTTCTGGGATTTCGTTGGGACCGGTCTGCTGTTCCTCTTATTATCCCGATTTACTCCATTGAACGGGTATGCTTCCGTTTTCACCGGATGTTGCCAGAATTTGTTTGGGATGCCAGCGTGCTTGAAGGCAATCCTTTTACTTTCCCGGAAGTGAAGACATTATTGGACGGTGTAACTGTCGGTGGTAGGAAGGTTTCTGATCAGGAGCAAGTACTTAATCTCGCAAAAAGTTCTAAACGCTTGTTATCTCTGGTGAAAAAAGGTCAATTTGAGTTGACCAAAGCTACATTTACTGAACTTCACAGCATAGTTGCCCGCAACGAAGCCTTGGAGTGGGGACGGTTCCGTGGAGAAGGGCAGGAGATAAATTACACTCCAGATGTCAGTTTGGGTGAGTATGGCCGGCATACTCCGTTACCTACCGTACCCGATGCACCAGAATTGAACCGCATTTTTCAAGCCGGTATGGCGGCATTGGATGAGTGTCAGCCTTTCGAAAAGGGGGCCGCATTTTTCCTTTTTGGGGCATTACAGCAATTCTTTTTCGACGGTAACAAACGTACTTCGCGTTTCATGATGAACGGTATCTTGATGTCGAATGGCATCGATGCAATCAGCGTGCCTGCGGCAAAACTACATGAGTTCAACGAAAAGATGGTGCGCTTCTACTTGAGCAAAGATGCGACTGAGATGATGATATTCCTTGTGGATTGCCACCCGGAAGCAGAGCAAATTCGTGCGGCGAATACACGAAATTAGCGATCACTGCGCTTGGCCTGTTTGGGATTCGTCCCGATATGTTTTCAATCATGTATTATCATAATGTGTGCGTTCGGGTAACCAATGTTCAATTTATGTTCTTTCCCAACGCTTGACGATAAAAAAGTCATTTTGTTTTTATCGTCAACGCTTATTTTCGCTCTCAAAATGGTCTCTGGTATGAGCCCATGGCGGGATTCCACTTTGTTTACCCTGCCATGTGGTAATTCATCTATCTGATAAAAAAGTTTAGCCGCTTATTTTATTGCGAATTAAATAACCTGAACTTCGCTTAAGAAGAAAATAAAAATATCTGAGATACGATCAACATTTTTGTCAAAGAAAATTTAAGACATCTCAGTCAGCTCGGTTTCTTGCTTAATATTCCTTCAATATAAAAGAAAGTATGCTACCATTCACCGATGAAGAGAAAAAACACACCAACACCGCATGATGCTGTTTTTAAAAAGTTTTTAAGTCATATCGATACGGCCAGAGACTTCCTGGAGATTCATTTGCCTGCGACATTACGGGCAGTTTGTGATCTGGATACATTGCGGTTGGAATCAGGATCGTTTATTGAAGACAATCTGCGGGCGCATTATTCCGACATTTTGTATTCATTGAAAACGGCGCAGGGTGACGGTTACGTGTATTGTGTGATCGAACACCAGAGTTCCCCGGACAAAATGATGGCATTTCGGTTATTACGTTACGGGATTTCAGCCATGCAACGGCATCTGGAGCAGGGACATGAAAAATTGCCGCTGGTCATTCCGGTGTTGTTTTATCACGGGAAAATACAGCCGTATCCCTGGAGTACCAATTGGCTCGACTGCTTCGATGATCCGGCCCTGGCGAAGGAAATCTATTCCGGTCCCTTCCCGCTGGTCGATGTGACGGTCATATCCGATGATGAAATCCTGACGCACAAACGGGTCGCGTTATTGGAAATGGTGCAAAAACATATCCGGCAGCGAGATATGGCAGAGTTACTGCAAGAGTTGGTCATACTGCTGACGTATGATTACTATACGGATGAACAGCTAAAAAGCGTGCTAAACTACTTATTACAGGCGGGAGATACTGCCGATCCAGAGGGTTTTATCCGGCGACTGGCAGAACAGTCCCCGAGGTATGAGGAGGTACTGATGACAATAGCGCAGAAACTGGAGCAGAAGGGGCACCAGAAAGGGTTTATTGAAGGGCGTCTGGAAGGGCGCCAAGAAGGACGCCGGGAAGGGCACCAAGAAGGACGCGAGGAAGGGCACCAAGAAGGACGTCAGGAAGGGCACCAAGAAGGACGTCAGGAAGGACTCCAAGAAGGATTGAATAAAGGCGAAAAACGGGGGATACTGAAAATCGCATGTGCGATGATCGACATGGGTATCGACCGTGAAACGATAATGAAAACGACTGGGTTGAGTCAGAACGAACTTGAGCAAATACGCCACTAACTCGTGCTGAGAGTTTTTAATCAGTATTCAATGATTCATGTTAAAAGAGGATCTTACGGTGACTGTCAGAACAGTCACCGAAGTGAGAGTATCGACCGTGAAACAGTGATGAAAATCACTGGACTGAGCTTGAACAAATGCCTGACAAACTTACTATTGATACGTTATCGGCATAAAAATGCTTGAGTCAATGCACGAAACGCATAGAAGCGGCGCATTTACATTCCAAGCGATAAGACCGAGTCTGAATCTACGTGCTTCTGAAATCTCTGTTCTTAAGCAGAGCTGAGGTTAAATAAAGTGCCCCATGTTTTATGCTCTATAGATGGTTATGTGGATCTTACGTCTGATGTAACACCGCCAACACTTCAATACCCGTCGGAACTTCCCAGTAGTAAATGATGTGGCTCTCTACGGGGAAACTCAGCACACCAAAATAAAGATCCTCACTGCGATCACGACCGGGGGATGGGTGACGATCAAGAATTTTCGTCATAGTCACACGTAACGAAGTTGAATAAGCTTCCGCAACATTCGCCCCCCATCGGCGCATAGAATAGAGTTTTATTGCACGAATATGCTCTCTGGCTTTCTTCGTAAACTGGACACTTATCCCTAAGCCTTACCCTCAAGTTCATCAACCGTCAACGGTGCAAATACATTATCAATACTATGCAATTCGCCACGATCAGCTTGTGTAATAGATTCAGCCAGAACGGTTTTTAAATTCTGTAACTTGAGTTGTACGAACTGATCATACTCTTCAGGAGAGATAACCACGGCCACATGCTTACTAATTTCCACAGGCTCACGCTGAACTTTCATAATCAGATCACCAAACTGGTTCTTAGCCAGTTGTGCGGGAATAATTTCCATACATCACCTACCGTCTAAAATGGTTCGAATAGCTATTATGGTTAAAAGTGCATAGAGCTACCAGTAATCAAAATAGCCAACCGCCAACCTTTTGGATGGTCCAGGTTTACAACCCCTACACTGAAACCTTATTTTGAAATTGATCTAAATCACGGGCTTCATCTACCACCTTAGCGGTCAAATACACATTTGTACTACGTTTACCGGATTGTTTTCGTTCTACGGTTGAGACGCATTGTATTTTCATCAGACACCTATTTATGCGCATAAAACATGCCCATAAATTTATAGCAGATAGTGAGCATCATCAAGGAGTTCTAAGCTGAAAGTGCATAGTAAATATGATTAGTTAATCTATTAAGTATTATTTTGTTATTGCCGACCATTAACCAATGTCTGAGAAAAATATAATAATTCAACCTATAAAAAATCAAAGCAACTCACTTTTTTATAAATAGAAAATATATTGCGCCCCTTTTGGTGATTTTTATTCTTTGCTTTACAGATAATACTTAGTAGATTAAGTTGCATGTTTGCGTATTAATAAGAATAGCCATAAAGATGTACATCTTTATTAAATTATTCTGCTCAATCCTCATAATTTTAATTTTTACTCTTTATTGATAAAAATAATCTAAAACCAACTACAAAAAAACAATTTAGTATTAATCTATAGGTATCAGGAAATAATTTTTTTCTATTATCTGATATATCAAATATTGGGGCTAAACACCTGGTCTGGAAACGCTGACAGAAGAAGTTGATAAAACAACTGATTAATTATAAAGAGACTGGAGATATCTTTATCAATCAAGCAGAAAAACAAGCATTAGGGGCGAAAGTAGCAGACCGTTGAATATAAATAGTTCAGGAATGGAGATTCCATTCCTGATTATAGTGATTTAATTGGGTCTCATACTCAATTAAATCGGATGACAAATTCTCATTTATTTATCTTGATGAGATATATTGGTGCCGCTATCTTGTACATAATCATCAAAAATAATAATAAAACTGTTCTGCGAAGCAGAATATGATTTTTCAATACCTCTCTGTATTACTGACAATATAAAACCATGCGTATCGGAGAGATCCCACACCTTGACATCTTCACAATCAAGATCTAAATATTCCTCTCTACCTTCCTCTCCACATTTATTAACCGAAACTTTAACTGGTTCAGTTGAGAGATTTTTAACATAAATCATAAATCCTCCACTATATCAATAATGAATGTTTTTATTAAATTCAATGATGTAAGAAAAATTAAATAAAAAAACTAGTGCGATAATAAAATTTTTTAGACAGCTGGTATCGAATATAAAGAGTCTATCCGGCTACCGTTATTTTCAACATAGCTAGTATAAATAATTATGTAGCCATTTGATTTTATTGAATACAACATTGTGGCACTATCTTTTCGTGCTACTGACATTAAATAACCGCGCTTATCTGATCTACCCCATTGAGCCACCTCTCCTGGAGGAATATCAATATATTCATCATCACCTTCGTCACTACTCCATTTACTAATTGCAACTTTAACCACATTATCTGAAATATTTTTGGCATAAATCATATTAAACTCTCCATTATATCAACGTAGATTTATTTAGCTCTAACTTAAAAACACCCTAATATGTATCATAATGAAATATAAGTATAGATAAGAAAACCAACAAAACTACTATTATTTGCGTGACCTCCATCAAGGTTTTATACTTCGAAAAGAAAATATTCAAAATTACATTCATTGGGTTAATAGAAATATTTACTATTTAAACTTAGTAATTCGATATTACATTAATTAAAATTTCCTATCATAGATTTATCTATCCCCTATGGATTTCAAGATGCATTGCGACGGCAAGGGAGTGAATCCCCGGGAGCATAGATAACTATGTGACCGGGGTGAACGAGTGCAGCCAACAAAGAGGCAATTTGAAAGATGACGGGTATATTTCCGTTTTAACCTTTGAGCATAACATTGCGCTAATACCGCACACGCCATCAACTGAATTTGATGAAAAATAGCGGAACCGCCTGTCACCCCAATTATATTTTCTGGGAATATATTTTAACGCTGGTGCTAATTTAGGAATAATTGTGGTTCTATTTTCCATTCCTTTAGCAATAATACATTATCAATTTAATAGAATAATTAAAAGAAAGCTCTGTAGCAGAGCATCTTAATTATTGAATAAAGCCAGATATCCGTATTTTTGGCAGCGGTGAGAAACGAAAAGCCCGCTCTGATATATACCCTATGGATTTCAAGATGGATCGCGGCGGCAAGGGAGCGAATCCCCGGGAGCATAGATAACTCTGTGACCGGGGCAGGGCGGGATTCTACTTTGCGTAAAAATTATACATTTCGCAGATATTGATAATTTCTCACATTCAATACGATTTTATTGATAGGTTTTGATATCTAAATAAGATTCCAAAATAGTGCTACATCTTATACCACCCATAATTCTATGTATAACAGTGGGTTGAAGAAGGCCATGTGTAGCAAAATTATGAAACGTCATTTAGCATGAACATTTATTGAGCTAGTAGAGGGTTGTTTTTATCCACAATAACCATATAGAAAATGTGAGATCCCGCCCTGGTGACCGGGGTGAGTGAGTGCAGCCAACAAAGAGGCAACTTGAAAGATGACGGGTATGTTCTCAATCACGCATTACTATAATGTGCCCGTTCCGGTAACCAGCGTTCAATTAAGGCGCGAGCATGTTCAGGATAGTGTTGGTGGATATGCCGGGCAATACGCTGTACTTCCGGCAACATTCCCTGATCTCTCAACAAATCAGCCACCTTAAATTCCGCATTCCCTGTTTGACGCGTCCCCAACAATTCACCGGGGCCACGAATTTCCAGATCTTTCTGTGCGATAACAAACCCATCATTACTGTCTCTAAGCACTTGCAGGCGTATTCTGGCGGTACTGCTTAGCGGCGTTTTGTAAAGTAAAACACAATGAGAGGCGATAGCCCCACGGCCAACTCGTCCGCGTAATTGATGTAGTTGCGCCAAGCCAAGCCGTTCCGGGTTATCAATGATCATCAAACTGGCATTTGGCACATCGACACCCACTTCGATAACCGTTGTTGCAACCAGAAGCTGTAGTTCTCCACGCTTAAAAGCTTCCATCACTTGCTGCTTTTCTGCGGCTTTCATTCGGCCATGTACCAACCCAACTTTTAATTCCGGCAAGGCGAGCGTCAATTCTTCACTGGTGACTTGCGCAGCCTGAGCTTCCAGCACATCGGAATCTTCAATCAGTGTACAGACCCAATAGGCTTGTCTGTTTTCATCAAGGCAGGCATTTTTGATCCGTTTGATAATCTCTTCACGGCGTGTATCCGGGATCGCAACCGTTGTGACCGGGGTTCTCCCCGGTGGCAGCTCATCAATAATAGAAGTATCGAGATCTGCATAAGCGGTCATGGCTAAGGTACGGGGAATCGGGGTGGCCGTCATAATCAATTGGTGCGGATGAAAACCCTGTTCGCGCCCCTTTTCCCACAAAGCCAGACGTTGATGCACACCAAAACGATGTTGCTCATCAATAATCACCAGCGCCAGACCGGAAAATTTCACCTGTTCCTGAAACATGGCATGTGTACCAACAATCATGGCGACCTGCCCGCTGGCAATGGCTTCTTGCTGTTTCTGACGTGCTTTCCCCTTTTGCTTGCCAGCCAGCCAGCCGATCTGAATACCCAAAGGCTCCAGCCATTGTCGGAATGTATTTGCGTGTTGTTCTGCCAGTAGCTCAGTTGGCGCCATTAAGGCGACCTGCTTACCATGCGCAATAACCCGCAACGCAGCCAATGCGGCAACCAGCGTTTTTCCCGAACCAACATCTCCCTGAATCAGCCGCATCATGGGAACATCTTTTGCCAGATCTTGCTCAATTTCCGCTGCAACCCGTTGTTGCGCGTTAGTTGGAGAAAATGGCAGGTGGTTGAGGAACTGCTGTTTTAACTTGTTTTCAGTCGGCAGCGATTGAGCGTGATGGCGTTGTGCACCCGCTCTAACTGCTAACATACTCAAATGATGCGCCAGAAGTTCTTCCAGGATCAGACGGCGCTGGGCTGGATGTTTGCCGGTTTCCAGATCAGCCAGCGCAATATCTGGCGGTGGACGGTGCAGGGTATGTAATGCTTGTGGCAGGCTGATCATCGAACGGCTAAGTTCTTCCGGCAGGAGTTCGTTGATCGCACAGGTATCAAGCAATTCCAGCACCTGATCAATCAGCTTGCGGAGAGCTGCCTGACGAACCCCTTCTGTTGTCGGATAAATAGGCGTTAATGTTTCTTGAAGACGTACATTTCCAGCATAGTTTTGAATCTTATACTCAGGATGGATAATTTCTGCGCCCTGACTCCCTTTTCTGATTTCACCATAGGCAACAACTTGTTTCCCTTTGACCAGATTGTTTTTCATTGTCGCAGAGAAGTGAAAAAAGCGCAGTGTAAGCACACCGGTACCATCACTGATTTGGCAGATCATCATCCGGCGGCGACCAAAAACAATATCAGTGCGCAGGATTTCCCCTGTGATTGTGGCATGGATACCGGGCAAAAGATCATTAATCGTATAAAGGCGGGTCTGGTCTTCGTAACGAAGAGGGAAGTGCAATAGCAGATCCTGCAAGTTGATCAGGCCCATTTTTGCCAGTTTAGCTGCCTGACTTGCCCCGACGCCATGCAGGGAAGTTAAAGGGATGGCATCAAGCAGTTGGCCTTTCATGCGATTTATTCTCTCCATTGATTGCTTGACAGTTCGTCATGTTTCATTGGTTGCGAACCGGTCTTGCTTATTTTCCATAATAATACAGACCGGGTTAAGGTAATCAACGTAATATTTTCCTAATAATTGGTTGAAAATCATGTCAATACACTGCGGGGAAACACCTGTAATCATCAAGGTTATCAACCAAATTTAACAGCATGTTCCCGTAATGATGAAAAAATAATCAAAAAAAGGTGTTTAAATCCTACCTCTCATCTGTATAACCCTCTGTGTCCCCGGTGAACAACATACCATTTGGGCAAATTGATGGTGTGTATTTTATTCCTTGGTTCTGTTTGTTGCTGGCTTATGTCTCGAAGTTGGGAACGATTCTGTCAGGGGGGAATAATAGCCGGGTTATGCTATCAATATGTTTGGAGAAATAGTCATGGGCCAAAGAAAATATCTGACTCAGTCAGAAGTGGAAAGTATGTTGGAAATGGCGAAAGTCGGTGCTAATCCAGAGCGGAACTATTGTCTGGTGTACATGAGTTTTATCCATGGTTTTCGTGTCAGCGAAGCCAGGCATTTACGATTATCTGACATGGAGTTGAAAGAAAGATGCCTGTACATCCGGCGATTAAAGGGGGGATTTTGTACTAACCATCCCCTATTGCGTCGTGAGGTGCGGGCGATTAAGGCATGGCTGAAAGTGCGCAAAACTTTCTTGGGGGCGGATAGTGATTGGTTGTTCTTGTCACGCTCAGGGAAGCCACTTACGCGCCAGCGGATTTACCAGATTATTACTCGATTAGGGCAATTGGCGAATATTGCTGTCGTTCCGCATCCGCATATGTTGCGTCATGCCTGTGGTTTTGCCCTTGCAGACCGGGGAGTGGATACTCGACTGATACAAGATTATCTTGGACATAAAAACATTCGCCATACTGTACGTTATACCGCGAGTAATGCTGAACGTTTTCAAGGAGTTTGGGGCGTGAAGGGTAAACTTTAATCACTACAATTAGGACCATTTTGACAATCAAGATACACCCACCGCGAAACTATACTGAAGATTTTCTAATAAAGAAAGATACAGAATTGTATATCTTTGTAAAGCATTATGTATTCTAACACAGCTATATCAAAATAACCTAATTTTCCCCTGAATCCCCCCAAAATACCTCGCTTCCCAGGCTCCTTTCTTGAAATTGTTGATTTCATTTTTCAGATTCAACAATAAAATATTCTTAAATTTTGTAAATAGTCATTGAATTATTTTGTTTGTGGCGAATTTTTGAACATAAGTTTCAGGGTGTATCTTGATTGTCAAAATGGTCCTAATTGACAATTTTATGTACAGCTAAGTGTTGCTGATAATCAGCAAATGGTATGTAAAGTTAAGTCTGATTTTTGTTCGATAGTTAAGCGGGATTAATGAAATGAAAAAGATATTAAAGATAAGCGTCGTGGCGGCGTTGGTTTTGGGGGCAGCTTCGGCTGCTAATGCGGCGAATAATGCCATAGTAAATGTTACCGGTATGATTGTGGCTGCAACATGTGATGTTACCAACCCTGGTTCAAATGGGTCGGTGGATACGGGGAACCATACAAACACAGCTTTTGACGCCGCAGGTACGAAATTTCCAGGCACAGGAATTTCAAAATTTATAAAGGAAAGTGAAAGGCATTTCACTATTGGTCTTAGTAACTGCTCTAAAGAAAATACAGATGCAGGTAAAGTTAAGTTGTATGTGACAGGCCAAACCTTGCAGAAATCAGGGGGTTATCTCTTTAACAAAGAGACTGATAAATCGGCAGGTATAGTACTACTAAATTCTCTAAAAAATAATGTATTCACGCCTATTAAAAGTGAAAGCACGGTTCCTATGATTGTTTCTACTGTGAAAAAAGACAACAAAGAGGAACCTGATATGACGAATAGTCATGCAGAATTTGTTGTATATATAGCCACAACGGGCGAAGATATTCCTGGAAACCAGCAGATTACTGCCCCCATCACCTTCTCCTATGCGTATAACTAATGCTTATGTTGTTTCAGCCTGAGGGATGCTTCCTCAGGCTCCTTCGATGAAAAATTTTAGATGATTGATGGTGCCTTTTATTAGGCGACTATTGGCTAACCGAGCCAAAATATGAGAAACAAAAAATGATTAATAAACTCCGACTTCCTAACATAATAATAAAAGGCTTGGTATTGAGCGCGTTTTTGTACGCGTCACAGAGTCTGGCTGAAGGCGGGTTTGGCATCAATGCTACACGTATTATTTTCTTACAAGATAAAACCGAAACAACAGTCTCAGTACGCAATACAACAACCAATATCCCTTACCTAGTGACAACTAAGATTACTCGCACTGTTGACGGTAACGGTAAAGCACCCTTTTACGTCTCTCCTCCTTTATTCCGTTTGGACCCTAAGGGAACCAATGTCCTGCGCATCTTAGGTGATACCAGTAAGTTGCCAACCGATCGGGAGAGTGTCTTTTATTTTAATGCCTCTGCTATTCCCGGTAGTAATAATCCTCCGGGCCAGCGCTTTGAAAGCGCCAAAATTGGCGGTGGAATAACTTATGCCATCGGCAACACCATCAAACTATTTTATCGGCCAACGGGGTTAGTGGGTACACCAGAGCAGGCATACAAAGCGCTGCGCTTTACCCATGCTGCCGGGGGCATTCAAGTCAGTAACAATTCGCCTTATCACATCAGCTTTACCCAGATCAAAGTTGATGGGGCACCAGTGAAGTTTTCTGAAAGTCATCCGCAAATGCTGGCACCTTTTAGTACCCACGTTTATCCCGCTCAGAATAGTCAGAATAAAAAGAAAGTGGAATGGGCGGTGATCAACGATCTCGGTGGAGGAGATAACTTCGATGGCGCAATCCAATAAAACCGGTATCTCAATGGTTCTGTATGTACGCAGGTACCTGAGTTACATCGGCATGGCGGGGGTTTTGTGGCTTTTTTCTGCTCCTTTGTGGGCGAAGAATTCTGTCGATGCCAAGTTTAAGGCCACAATTACTCAAGGGACGTGTGATATCTCTGCGAGCGACAGCAATATCGAACTAGGTACTGTGCAATTTAAAGACGTAGTATCAGGCAAAATCAACAAGGAAGCCTATCTGACGCTGAAAAATTGCACTGCTGTGGTCAATAAAGACAGTATTACTCCCACAATCACCGTTACCGGCGATCACGTTGATACGGATGAAACACTGTTTCGTAATCGTGGTACAGAAAGTACAGCTTCAACGGCGGAAATGGGCATTACTGTGCAATTGAAGACACTCAATGGCGGGGAGTGGTCCTCGAATTTGAAGAATGGTGTCCCATTTCACTTGGCTAATAAAGGCACAATCATAAATGACCACGCCCCTTCTGTTTCTGTGCCGGTCAAGTTTTCACTGAGGTGTGCTCAAGTCGCCGGTGAACTGGCAGCTGATTGCAAAAAGACAGGCAAAATCAGCGCAACGATGACATTTACGTTTGATTATCGCTGATGTTATCGGCATTGCAGTGCGATATCCGTTAACAGAAAAGTCATAGAATTAATTTGAGGCAAGTACGATGTTTGGGACAGTGACAGGACAAGAAAAGAATAGGCTGAATGACCCGTTGGCCTGTCTGACCAAGGGCAGATATGCGGTAATGCGCTGCTTCTGCTGTTCTATATTGGTTCTATTGTTTCTGGCGGTCAGTGGGGTGGCTGAGGGGCATTACGAAACAAAAACGAGTGGAGTGGATGTGGAGTTTCAAGCTACGATTATTCCAGACCCTTGTGATATGGAGATAAGCAGCGGAGGTACGCTGGATTTCGGTTCGTTGTCGGCAGCGAGTTTTGCAAAGCCAGGGGATATATTAAGCCCTCATAAGCTTCAATTGAAGTTGACTAATTGTGGCTATCCGAATGCTAATACTGGCAGTGATCCCGAGATATTTGTGGAAGGTACTACCATCAACAACGGACGCACCATGTTCCGTGATTCTGATGGCCCTGATAGTTCTGAGGGATTGGGATTTGTTCTCATGTATTCAGTGTCGGATGATGGAGACGACGAGATTGATTGGGATGATTTAATAATCGCTGGCCGGGGTGTATCGCTAAACAATGATCTTAGTATTGAAATTGAAGACCAGCAGGCGGAAGTTCCTATAGTGGTAGCGATCGCTAGGGAGCCGCAGGGTGATGGTGTTATTCGACCGGGTCAATTACATGCGAGTGTCACTTTTACATTTACCTATCGGTGAGGGCAGTTTGTCACGGAGGATATAAAGTGGGAAACGAGTGATAAGGGGAGTTGGATGAAAATGAATAATAAAAAACGTATGAACAGTTGTTTAATAGGCTATCGCAATCGGACAAAGTCTTTGTTACTCGTCATGATAATGGTCGGGTTGAGTGCCAATCTGGTTCTGCCGGTGCAAGCTCAAACTGGACCTTACGAGACAACTGCTAATTTTTCATTGACCGGTTTTCTGTTGCCCCCGACTTGTGTGCTGTCAGTGAATGGCATGTCCGGTGGCACATATTCTATAAATTACGAAAAACCTTACAGGGCCAGTCAGTTCAAGGATGGTGCATCTCTGGAAGAAACGAGAAGAACGTTAAAATTCACTCTGTCGGGTTGTAATCAGGCGCCTCTCAAAGGGGACGGTACTCAAATTAGAAAGCAACCGACCCTGTTCGTATGGGGTAATAAGGACACTGATAGTAACAATCCTTACCTTTTCAGGACGATAGGTTCTAACGCTAAGTGGGTGGGAATGTTGCTGAGCAAAGAGGGGGGCGTTAACCCGGGATTAGTCGAGGTGAAGTCTATTCTCGACCCGGTACGCTTCGATTTTGAACCGAACCTTGATAATAACGATGGTCAATCCATGACATTTTCGGCGGTTATGGCCGGTGATAAAGGACATAGAGTGGTCGGAGGAGTTCTAATTGCCATTATACATTTTGAGTTTGAGTATTCGTGATAACTAAATTCAGGTACGCCTGATAAATGTTGCCGGAAGTGAAGTGGAAGGTATGAATATAAAAACGGTGAATATGAAAGCGTGGATAATAGGATTATTGGGGCTATGGGCAATGATGGCGTTACCGGCTCATGCCGGTCTGATGCTAGGACAGACACGGCTGGTTTATCATCAAAGCGACAAAGTACAAAGTATCTCGTTGCAGAATTCGGGTGATAGCGCGTATCTGATACAAGCGGCAGTGACCTCTTGGGATGATATCAAGGCTCGGTCATCGGCGTTTACTGTGCTGCCCCCCTTATTTCGTCTAGAGGGTAACAGCGCGAATGTGATGCGCGTTATCCGTACCGGTGGTGATTTCCCGGCTGATCGTGAGTCACTGTTTCGTCTTCGCATCAATGCGATTCCTGCGGGGGTAGCTCCCCGTGAGTCTGATGGGCAACAGGATAAGGTTGATGCATCCTTGTCTATCTCGCTAGGTATGAACATTAAATTTATTTACCGGCCAGATAATCTACCGATGACACCGAAACAGGCGTATTCCCGGCTGACGTTTACGCGAACCAGCAATACCGTTGTGGTGGTTAATCCGACGCCGTATTACCAAACGTTTTCTTGGCTGAACCTGGCTGGTGAAAGCATAAACCTGAATAAAGCGCCATCCATGTTAGCGCCTTTTGGTCAGGTGACTTATTCCCTGACCGGCTTGGCCGGTAAAGCGGCTGATAAGGTGACGTGGGCGATGATGACCGATTTCGGGGGAGAAAGTAAGCCGCAGAACGGTGTATTGCAGAGCCACTAACCAATGTTTGGGACTGAGTAATATTTTTGGGATGAAGAAACACTACATGGCATGAATGGGATACTTCAATGAAACAGATATATACAGCTGTGTTGTGTACTTTGTTAATGATCTTGCCTGTATCGCGACTGAAGGCAGAGCTGCGGGGGACGTTTATCGATGAGCCGCGTGTGATCTACCTTGGATCATCCAGCAATGGTGCCATGTCGACTTTCAGTAATAACAGTGACGACAACTACCTGATTCAGTCAATGGTACGGGAAATGGACCCAAAGAGCGGTTTACCGACAGCGGTTAATGCGCCGTTTATCGTGATTCCTCCTCTGGGCAAGGTGAATGCGCATAGTAGCCAAGTACTGAAAATCCTTCGTACTGGTGGGGACTTTCCAAAAGATCGTGAGTCGGTGTTCTTTCTGAATGTGCGTCTGTTGCCTTCCGAGAAGGAAAATTCTGCGCCAAATAACTTTGTCCAGATGAAAGTGATCATGACTCTGGCAGTGAAGTTGTTCTATCGCCCGAAAGGATTACCAAAAGAGGGGGTTGCTGGAGCAGTGAAGCAGTTACAGGTATCGGTCAAGGAAGATACTGTGACTCTAACGAATCCGTCGCCGTTCTGGATAACGTTGCAGACTTTGAAGGTGAATTCGTTTGCTATGCCTGTTGGGAGTTTGTTCAGTATGGTGCCGCCATTGAGTCAGCAGAGCTGGTCACTGCCATCGGGTAAAGCACTACCGGGTAGTCATGTCACAGTATTGTGGCGAGCTATCGATGAATTTGGTTTAAATACCGATGAAGAGAGCCGGTCCGTTGTTGTCTCTGGCAGCCGCTAGCTAATAGTGAGTGGCGTTGCAGATATCAACAGAAGATAGGTGAGCAACGGACCTAGTATTAAATAATAGAGATGGCAATTAAGAATGAAAGTAATAATTCCGGCAATAAGCCGTCGTTCAGAACGTCCGTCTATTTGTCGTATAAGTCCGGGCATTTCCACCGCTATGTCCTTGTCAAAATGCGGAATAGAATTGTGCCTTTCACCGGTTTTTTACCGGATGATGTTGGTATTACTGGCGGGTTGGCATACTCAGGTAACAGCGCGTGACTATTTTGATCCTTCTTTATTGGAGTTTGGTCAAAGTTCAGGGCAGACGGTGGATTTATCACAGTTTGAAACTGCTGGTGGTCAGGCGCCGGGAACTTACCGAGTTGACATCTACATTAATAGTACTTTCTTTGATTCACGTGATGTTACGTTCCAGCATAATGGTGCTGATAGTAACGCGCTGGTTCCTGTACTTACCCCAAATTTATTGGAGGCTGCGGGTGTCAATGTGGGTAGTATACCGGCATTAAAAGCATTGCCGCCGGATAAACCAATGGGTAGTCCATTAAGCAAATTCATTCCTCAGGCCACGGCTCATCTGAATTTTTCTCAGATGAAGTTGAGCTTGAGTGTTCCCCAGATAGCGATGAAACCTTTGGAGAATGGTTTGGTTGATCCAAAGTTGTGGCAAGAGGGGATTCCGGCTTTTTTATTGAATTACAATATTAATGGCAATCAGAACCGACGCTCACAATTTGGCAATAAACAGACGAGTCAGAGTCTGTTCGGTAGCTTTAATTCTGGGTTGAATTTGGGGGCCTGGCGTCTGCGTAATACTGCCACCTATTCTTATAGTACTCAGACTTATAATTGGTATGACTCATTTAATGGTCCAGCGAAGAAAACGACGCAATCCCAACAAAGTTGGAATTTTTTACAAACCTATTTGCAGCGTGATGTAGTGATGTTACGCAGTGACCTGACGATAGGGGATACCTCGACTGGCAACGTAGCGGGTCAGGTATTTGATGGTTTTCCTTATCGGGGTATTGGGCTTGCCTCCAGTGACGCAATGATGCCTGGCAGGCAGAGTGGTTTTGCACCGATTATCAGCGGGATAGCTAAATCCAATGCGCAGATTACGGTGACGCAGAATGGAAGCGTGATTTACCAAACCAACGTCGCGCCAGGCCCATTTCGTATCACAGATCTGGTCGGCAGCAGTACCGCAGGCGACTTACAGGTAACGATAACTGAGGCGGATGGTACCCACCATGGGTTCAGTCAAGCCTATTCTAGTTTGCCCATGATGCTGCGGCAGGGGCAATTTAAGTACGAAGTGGCAGCCGGGCGCTATCGTGCGGGGGGATACAACAATCGTAAGCCGGTGTTTGGCATGGCCTCGATGATTTACGGTTTGCCTGGCAACGTCACATTATACGGTGGGGGGTTGGTGGCGCAATCGTACCAGTCTGCGGCGCTGGGGGCTGGGTTTTCCCTTGGTATGATGGGGGCGTTATCTGCGGATGTCACGACGGCTCGAACTCGGTTGCAAAATGCGACTAACTTCCTGCGCGGGGAGTCTTACCGTGCTAAATATTCGAAAAGTATGCTGACCACTGGCACGACAGTGGATTTAACCGCGTACCGCTATTCCACCCGTAATTATCTGAGTTTCTCGGATGCGAATATCCAAGGCTACAGTGTTTGGGGAGAACTTCCCTATTGGATGTCTGAACGGCGGCGTAGCAGTTGGCAAACGAGACTAAGCCAGTCATTGCCCGGTAATTATTCCTTGTGGCTCAGTGGTCGGCGGGATAACTACTGGGGCAGCTCTAAAACCAATACCACGCTGTCGATGGGGTTGAATGGTTCTTTCTACCGTGTGGGTTGGGGGCTTAATTACAGCATTGATCGCATGCGAGGTAATGGTGATTGGCCTGAGAATCGGCAAATTTCGTTGAACGTGAATGTTCCTCTGAGCTTATTTGGCTCCTATGCGGCCCTGAATAATGCGTATGTTAATTATAATTTTTTCCGTGATAGTTCCGGGCGTAGCAATAGCCAGCTAGGGTTAGGTGGCTCCGTACTGGATGACAATAGTCTGTCCTGGAGCGTATCACAAAGCCAGGCTAATCAAGGGCAAGGAAACAGTGGCTCCGTGTCGATGGGATACAATGGCGCTTTCGGGCAGGCGAACTTGGGATACAACTACGATTCACAGGGGGGGCGTAGTGTGAACTATGGGGTTAACGGAGGATTGGTTGCTCATCAGCATGGCGTCACCTTGACGTCGCGTATTGGCGATGCTGCTGTATTAGTGCGAACCGCGGGGGTTGAAGGTGTGCGTGTGATGAACTCCAGCTCGGTTACTACTGATCGCTGGGGGTATGCGGTTATGCCATATGCTAGGACATACAGCCGTAACAGTATCAGCTTAGACCCGTCATCACTGCCTGAAGGGGCGAATATGGAGCAAGGCAGCAAGAACGTATTCCCGACGAAGGGGGCTGTTGTGATAGTGGATTACCCCGTACGTATTGGGCAGCAATTGCTGATGAATCTCACCTATCGCGGTAAACCTGTACCGTTTGGGGCAATGGCGGGGCTGAAAGGGGAGGCAGATACAAATCTGGCGGCGATAGTGGGAGATGGTGGGCAAGTGTACCTGAGTGGTATGCCGTCTAAGGGGGTACTGAAAGTGAAGTGGAGTAATACACCGGATAGCCAGTGCGAGGTGGCATTTGACTTGGGAGCGCCTCCGATAAAGAAGAAAGGCGATAAGAGTTGGAGTCCAATGAGGCAACTGAACGAAACCTGCCGTTAAAAAGGGATGCTGTATGGTGACAATCTGCACGGGCAATCCAATGCAGAAAACCAAAAGAAGAGGAATCCCCTGAGAGGTGGATGTATTTCGGCTGAGACGGGGTGATGGCAACGAATGAGAAGTTCTAACAGGACAATTGGGGAGTAATCCTTGGTTGGGTATCGCATGAATATGAATAAAATGTTTATTAACAGGATAATGCAGGCTGTTGGTCGGATGGTAGCTTATCGTTGCCAGCGGCCGACATGGGCAGGCGTAATATGCCTATCTGTGGGTATCTTTTCTTCCTCCTCGGTACTTGCTACACAAGTAGAATACTGGAACGCAGCGGCAGTTAGTGATGCGCTTGGGCCTAGGCAAGCAGTGCCGTGGAATCGCTCTGTCATCACTTATCCCGCATCGGGGAAAGCAAACTTAGGCGCAAATATTGTGTTTCCCAATGTATCATCAATGTTGTGGCAAGGAGATGACCCCAAAATAACGATGGAGAACGCTAAGTTTCGGCTCGTATCTAAGGGGAAAATCTTTGACGCTTTGCAAGTTAGCTCGGGTACATACAACTGTAAAATTAAAGCTAGCTTTAAGGATAATCGTCCGGGAACAGCGGAAAAGCGCTTTTCGCTGGATATGATGAATAATTCGGGTCTTAATCAAACTGAATACGAATCTCTTGAGGTAAACAATGGCGATACCAAGATTGATGAAGATGTAAAAAATGCGGCATTGCAAGATTTCAAATTCGATGCTTCTTGTAGCGGGGACAACTTTTCATGGCAGCGACATCCCGACCAGAAGATCAAATTCGACACGAGTCCTAATGGTGATCTTGTAGGATTTCAGGTTAAGACCTCACGTGAGAACGATTTTGTGGTTTGGCAACGACCACTAGGTAGTCTCCCTGAGATTAAAGACCCTACAGTAATATTGCAGCCGCCAGAGTGTTTTTTTCCGGCGGACTCTAATTATGGCTTCACATTTGGCTTTGGTGAGGTTCAGCCAGTAGACGACCCCCCGGGAAGCGGTCACTTCAACCCCGTCAAACTCAAGGATATGAGCTGGCGTATGATGAAAGTTTCCTGCATTGTCACCGAAGGAGAAAATACAGGCGGCACGGTAATTGTGGTGGCATCTTCCCAATATCTAATGCCAGGTACTCAGAATCAAATGTTGCGGGTGATACATAATGCAGAGGAGGATAATAAAGAGATTAATAATGAAGCGTTGGGGGTAAAGCTTGCGCTGTCTAGCGTAGAAGTCCAGGGACCTTCTCAGAGTGGTCCGGTTAGTTTCAGTGCTGATCCTAAATTTAGTTGTGGGGGGAATATTGTTGTGGGTAAAGGTAATACAACGCAGTCAATGAATAAGCAAATAACATTTGCCGACGGTAATAATAGTAAAGATGCAGGAACGGGTGGTTTTGTGTGCCTTCAAGTGGAGAACCCTACACCATCTACACCACCTACACAACAGACTACGACTTTTCGGTTCTCTTTCACTGGAAGCGTCTGGCAACTCCGGAGATTGACGCGTTCGGATTATGGTGCTTTCCAGACGAGTTTTGACATGACGTTGGTAAGGCCATAGCGCCTGCGACGAGCGTTATTTTTACACAAATCATTAAATATGGTGGGCGGATTAGCCTATAGGTATTTCATTTCAGATAAATCACAGTATTTCATTTCTCATGTGGTAACAGGAAAACCAGTTAGTCACCGGGGGAGAGTAAAATGACAATCAATGTTAATGATTCAATGCTGCTTCAGATAAGCGGCAGTCAGACCGATTTGCTTGGAAGTCAGACTATTACGGGTAAACAAAGTAATCATGGGGATTTTCGTCTGCCTGCCTGCTTGTCTCATTTGAATGATACACCGTTGTACATGGCGGTCGCGTATTGGGGATTATTGAAGGGACGCGGATTTACCAAAAGTGAAATCAGCCAGGTGTTCCGAGTGACGGAACGCCGGGCAACAGATGTAATGAATTATATCTACAATGAGCGACGTGATGTGATTGCCTGTGAAAAAGTCTTCTTTCGTGAGAAGCAGGGAAGCCGTCGGCTGATGCTGATTGTTACGGCAGTTGTTGAACCTATGCCCCAGAAGGGTCAGGCGCCGGTAACGAAAACGGTGAAATCGACGCGCTCCCGGACGTCATCACAAGCTAATCACATGCGCACTTGGTTTTTGCAGCGGGCTTGTGTTCCGTTTATCTCCTGAGTCGTATCACACATGTGGCTGTTTGGTGGGACATGATGGAAGATGAGTTTTTATCGATTGCGTGTGTGATGCCTTATGGGATGCTGATAAGCCGGGTGGTACTGGTTATCGGTATTGTATTGTTGACTGTCTGTGGATTTTTATTGGGCAACAAAATTCGCTACTCGCTGTATCCCCGTCTGCTGTTAGCGTATTGGTGCCGAACATGGATTTTGCCACTGTTGTTTATCGCTATCGGGTTGGTATTGATGTTTGGTGTGGGGGGAGAGGGTTGGTTAGACCGCATACTGGATGAGGTTGATTCAGCATTGATTGGTCTGTTCTTTGATAACCGGGATGACGTGCGGCTGGTGCCGTCATTGCCGGTAGTGTCTTGTGGGTCGGCTGTGGATAGCGCGGTTGGCTGTTCACCTGCTGATTTGCACGGGCTATCCGGTTTAGTTTCTGTTACGGCTGACTCGCATCACATCCGGCATAATTCGGATTTTGCGCATAATATTCGCTAACTGAATACGATCTTTGGTGGTCAGCCGGATAAAAGCGCAGTAAACACGACCATCTTTTTCTTCAGTATTCATACCTTGAATACTGGAATTGGCTGCGTTAATGGCGGCAGTCAGATTTGCCAAAGCCCCTTGGTGGTTAAACATATCCACTTTTATTTCGGCGGTGAAATCGTTATTGATCTCTTTATCCCATTCAACGGCCATAAATTTTTCGGGTTCTTTCTGATAGCCCCGAATATTACGGCAGGATTCATGGTGGATAACCAACCCTTTGCCGGGGCTGATATGGGCGATAATTGGGTCTCCGGGGATGGGGCGGCAGCATTTGGCGAAAGTAATAAGTACACCGTCAGCGCCTTTGATGGGCAATTTACGTGCTCTGCTGTTATGGCTACTGGTGCTTGTGCTTGTGGTATTTTCCTGTGCGCCTAACAGGTTGCGGGCGACGACGATACTCATGGTATTGCCAAGCCCGATTTCAGCCAGTAGATCATCTATTGTTGAGAGTTTCATTCTCGTCAACTCTTTAGTGATATTTTCCTGTGGAATATCAACAAGTTTTTTCCCATTACCTAACGCGTGATTTAACAGGCGGCGGCCCAGCCCAATGGAGTCTTCCCGCTTAAGGTTTTTCAGCAACTGGCGGATTTTAGCGCGGGCTTTTGAACTGACGACAAAGTTCAGCCAGGCCGCATTTGGACGAGCGCCCGGTGCGGTGATAATTTCAACGGTTTGGCCGCTGGCAAGCGATTGGGACAGTGGATATGGCTGACGATCCACTCGCGAACCCACGCAGGCGTGACCAATATCGGTGTGTACGGCGTAAGCAAAGTCAACTGGGGTGGCACCGGCGGGTAATTCCACAATGCGCCCTTTCGGGGTAAAAACGTAAATCTCATCAGGAAACAGATCAGATTTAACGCTTTCGATAAATTCAAAAGAGCTGCCGGCACTTTGCTGTAGCTCCAGCAAACTTTGCATCCAGCGTTGAGCGCGAACTTGCGCGGCGGTACCGGATTCACCTTGTTCTTTGTAAGCCCAGTGTGCTGCGACGCCCATTTCAGCCATTTGATCCATATCTTCGGTGCGGATCTGGACCTCAACTGGCACCCCATGAGGGCCAATCAGAGAAGTGTGCAGGGATTGATAACCGTTGGCTTTAGGAATAGCAATGTAATCTTTGACTCTGCCCGGGCGGGGTTTATACAGGCTGTGCATCTGCCCCAAAACCCGATAGCAGATATCAACATTATTAACAATGACCCGAAATGCATAGATATCCATAATAGAATGGAAACGTTGCTCTTTGAGGTGCATTTTCCGGTAGATAGAATAGAGATGTTTTTCCCTGCCACTGACTTTGCACTCAATATTGGCTTCAGCCAGCCTGCCTGCAATTTCAGACAAAATTTTCTGGATCATCTCCTTACGGTTACCACGGGCCGCTTTTACCACCTCTTTGATAACCCGATAGCGGTTAGGGTGAAGGGCCTCAAACCCTAATTCCTCTAACTCCGTTTTCAGATGATGAATCCCCAGACGGTGGGCTAAGGGGCTGTAGATCTCTAACGTTTCCCGGGCGATACGACGGCGTTTATCTGGACGTAGCGCCCCGAGAGTACGCATATTATGGGTACGGTCTGCCAGTTTGATCAAAATGACGCGGATATCTTGCACCATCGCCATGATCATTTTGCGGAAGTTTTCTGCTTGTGCCTCTTTTTTATCGCGGAAATTCAGCTTATCAAGCTTGGAAACCCCTTCAACTAACCCAGCGACCACAGGGCCAAAAGGTTGTGCGATATCCTGAAAGGTGGCGGGTGTGTCTTCAATAACATCATGCAACAAAGCGGCCATCAGTGTCTCATGGTCGAGACGCATCTCGGCCAGAATACAGGCAACCGCGACAGGATGCGTAATGTAGGGTTCACCACTGGTACGGGTTTGCCCTTCATGGGCATCCCGTGCAACAGAATAAGCCTGCTTGAGGAGTTCAATTTGACTCCCAGGCAGGTATTTTTGGATAAGCAGATTCAGGCTTTCGAACAGATACAAGGCAGACCTACCGTAGATTAACGACGACTTTCCGCGATAGCGGAAACCGCCTGCATTTCTGCTGCTTCCTGCTCTTGTTGTTCCTGGCGCTCACGGACATCCAAGATTTTACCGTTAATCAGGCCCTCTTCCACTTCACGTAGAGCGATAACGGTCACTTTATCGTTCTCTTCAGCAACCAGCGGGTCTTTACCGCCTGTTTGCAGTTGACGTGCTCGACGAGCAGCGACCAACACCAGGTCAAAACGGTTACCAATTTTTTCTACAGCGTCTTGAACAGTTACGCGTGCCATATGTGTGCGACTCCACAGGTAAAGAAATGACTGGGCATAATACTGAAATTGGGTTCAGTCTGCCAATAATTTGCTGATTAAAGCATCATGCCGTTGTGCCTGGCGCTCCCGATGCAGGCGTTCTGAACGGATAATGGTGTGCAGATCGGCCAATGCAGTATTGAAATCGTCATTAACGATTAAATAATCATATTCGTTATAGTGAACCATTTCTGCAACAGCCTGCTCCATGCGTTTTTCAATAATGTCTTCACTGTCCTGACCCCGACCGCGCAGACGGCGGCAAAGCTCTTCTTTTGACGGTGGTAGGATAAAAATACTGCGGGCAGAGGGCATTTGTTTGCGGATCTGCTGCGCGCCTTGCCAATCGATATCAAGAAAGACATCAACGCCACTGGTCAGGGTTTCTTCAATCACTTTCTGGGATGTACCGTAATAATTACCGAAAACACGGGCGTGTTCCAGAAATTCGTGATTATCGATCATTTGGCAAAAGGCTTCTTCAGTGATAAAGAAATAGTGTTCACCATGATTTTCACCGGGACGCATTGCGCGCGTGGTATGGGAAACAGAAACCTGAGTATCGTACAAAGGTTGTGTTTTTAATAAAGCCTGAATCAGACTTGATTTACCCGCCCCGCTTGGCGCAGAGACAATATATAATGTGCCTTGGATCATGATGATATCTTGGTTGATTGGATAACAATGTATACCCTTTATCTTCCAGGTTGCTGCTTTCACTTACTGCTGCGCTGCAACTTGAAATCTATTGGGGATAAATAAAAGCAGAATAAAATTCTTGTAACAGTATACACGTACCTGCTCATACGTGTCGCGTTACCGATGCATTTCCGCAGAAATTTTCTGGGGGAAAGCTAGCGAGTGGATATTTTTGTATCGCCGCTTGTTTGGTTTTACCCGTCGGAATTTATAGGCTGAATATCTAACACGCCCTATTCAACCGGGGATTGTTCCCCGGCTGCCTTGTTAAAGATGACCATTTGTCGCCATCACCTCCCTCCCGGGTAAATTACCTTTACGCTTAGGGGGTCACTTGCTGCTGGTTATCATTGTTTTCTGCGTGAGATTGCAGCACTATGGCTGGATCTTTAAAATTGGGATTTAAGCCATCTGGTGGACTCCAGAAAACAACGTTATAGATAGAATATTTGGGATCTTTGCAGTCTTGCATTTCAATTGACGGCACCCCATTCTTCCAGTCACTTTCGAATTTGACTTTCTCTTCAGGTTTCCGCTGCCATGAAAAACCTGTTCCCTTACAGGATACAGAGTAATACAGATCTACTAATTTGGACTCCATCACGTTACTATCCCCTTTGAACCAGTGGATATCCTTATTTACAACGACGGCATCTGTAAAAAGTGTTGACTTGGCTATTCCTTTTGCCCCGTCTTTGCGGTAGGCCGCCATCTCACAGGTGTACTGTCCTGTAACGACGTGCGGAACAACGAAGAGATGGTTTTGCGCTTTAACCCAAAGCATAAGATCTTTTAACACGGTGGGATACTTTGTTTCTGGAAACTCAACATTGGATTTGGGTGGAAAAACACCTATTAAGTTTTTTGTCCCTTTTGGCGGATAACGAACTGGCTTACCGTTATTGTTTTCCCCATCCAATACCGGCTGGCCGAGGGCAATAATGGCTCGTTGGGGAACCCAGTCTATGACTTCAGCTCTATATGCAAGAACCGGGGTAGCGAAAAGCGCACTTACAGATAAGCCCACTCCCACCACCCATATCGGCCACCGGCGACAATGTGCCGTTATCCGGCCAATATCCTGTTTCACCCCGCTGATGGATGTGTTGCCAGCATTCATTAAATATTCAGATGGGGATGATCCCCCGATTGTTAGGTTAAAAATTTTCATTCTCTGTGATAACCCTGTCCCGGCCAGATTGTATTGGCCTTTAAGGGTCCTCCTTTTTCAGATGATTATTTTCTGCATCGGATCACCCGTGCAGGCCGTTATTACACTGACCTGCCTTAATGGCAGGTTTCGTTCAATTGCCTCACATCACTTTCAAGATCCAGGATGATGGCATATTGCTTAAGGTATATTTGCCTGCCATCTTCCGTTATTGCTGCCAGATTTATCAGCAATTACTGGCCGTACACATGGATCATCCAACATGACTATTGTCCATTGCGTTTGAGGCCGGAGGGAAGACTATCCCGGATAATGAGTCTTATCCCAAAAAATTAGGGGGTTGCGTATAGAATATGGGTATTGCTACGAGAGCTATTACTTTTTTCAGAATAGGATCTCGGTATTGCCTTTATACCCTTCATCTTTCAAGTTGCTGC
Organism: Photorhabdus heterorhabditis; assembly: GCF_018448905.1. GTDB lineage: Bacteria > Pseudomonadota > Gammaproteobacteria > Enterobacterales > Enterobacteriaceae > Photorhabdus > Photorhabdus heterorhabditis. The sequence continues at coordinate 145,594 of NZ_RCWA01000001.1, forward strand.
TTTGTTGGCTGCGTTCACTTACCCCAGTCACATAGTTATCTATGCTCCTGGGGATGCGTTCACTTGCCGCCGCGCTGCAAATTGAAATCTATTGGGTATATAAAATTATCGCTAATATCGATGCCAGGAGAGAAAATGTCATTTTGATTCATATTACTCGCCTAAATTAAGGTTATATCGGATTTACCTTTTACCTACAGGGGAGCTTATACCATAAAAATTATCCCTTGCGGGTTAAGCTGATTTTCTACTGTGACTAATAAGACATAGATAATACTAGCAGCTCTTTTTGAAAAAGGATAATAGAAAAAAGTTATCAACTGATAACCTCTGGTTAACACTAAATCTGATTGTGGGTAGTGGGTCTTAGATTATTTTCCACAAATAAATTAAAAGAGTGATAACAATGAGGTTTGAACGGAAGAATTTAGAGAGAATATACATCTTTATGACTATTATTACGTGAGCGAGTAACTTGATTTGCTAATAATTAATGGCAAAGTAGGAAGTAAGGTGTTGTTAGAGTTTTGTCGTAATTCTTGTGTTATGTGGTTTATAAAAATCAGTTATTTTAAGGTTTTTGGTAGATTCACATAATAAGTGCAACATCGTTAATCTGGAAGTAAACATGTTCGTATTCCTTTAAATAATTCATTTAAATAATTCATTGGATATTCAACCGGGAATTGCTTTCCGATTGTTTTGTTAAATATTTATATTTGTTACTACCCGCTACATCCCGGATAAATGATATTCATCTGTCAGGGCTTCATCTTCTCTTGGGTATCAAGGATGGCAGGGTCGTTAAAAAACTCACCATTGGGTTGTTTGCTGACGTTATCTGGTGGACTCCAGCGCTGTCTGTTGGAGGTGTTGCCAAAAGTTAAACAACACCTTGTATTGACTGCCCGATGTATTTTCCCTCTTCACCTTTAATAGCCCGTTTGACGGTATACCGTTCAGGTATATTTTCCACTGGCATATTTTTTGGGTCTACACATAAACAAGCAATGCAATGGATGTGAGCTAATCATATTCACTATGCACTTTAGTATCCCAAGCTACTATTTGACCATTCGCTCGTAAGGCCATAAATGTTTTTCCGGCAGAATCTAAGCTGACGATATCCTGTAATTTGGCAATTTCAGGTGGGATGAGGCCACCTGAATTTGGATCACCCCAAGCGACTATGCTGCGATCTGCTCGTAGGGCCGCGAATGCAGATATTGTTGCTTCAATGGTGATGATATCCTGTAATTTAGCAATTTCAGATGGGACTTGGCCGCCGGAATCCGGATTTCCCCACGCTACCACGCTACGATCTGCCCGCAGAGCTGAAAATGAGGATACTGATGAATTCAGACTGACGATATCTTGCAATTTGGCAATTTCAGGTGGGAGTAGACCGCCTGATTTTTCATCGCCCCAAGCGACCACGCTATGGTTTGCCCGCAGAGCAGCAAATGAATTTCCCGTTGTACTCCAACTGACAATGTCCTGTAATTTGGCAATTTCAGGTGGAAGTAGGCCACCTGCATCTGAATTTCCCCAAGTGACCAGACTGCGGTCAGCTCTCTGCGCTAAGAAAGATATACCTGTTGAACTCAGCTTGACAATATCCTGCAATTTAGCGATTTCAGGTGGAAGCTGTTCTTTTTCTCGGCCTTGATTCCCCCAAGTGACTACGCTGTGGTTTGCCCGTAGGGCTGCGAAAGCAAGGCTTGTTGTACTCAGACTGACAATATCTTGTAATTTGGCGATCTCAGGTGGTAACTTGCCACCAGCATCCGAATATCCCCAAGCGACTAGGCTGCGATCTGCCCGTAGGGCTGAGAAAGCAAAATTTGTTGCACTTATGCTGACGATATCTTTCAATTTGGCAATTTCTGGTGGGATTTGTCCGCCCCAACCGTGAGTCCCCCAAGCGACTATGCTGTGATCTGCCCTTAGGGCTGTGACAGCAGTACTTGCTAAACTCAGGCTGACAATATCCTTTAATGCGGCAATTTCTGGTGGAATGAGGCCGCCATATTCCCGATCCCCCCAAGCGACTAGGCTACGATTCGCCCGTAGTGCCACGAAAGCCTTACCTGTTGCATGCACGCTGACGATATCCTTTAGAGCGGCGATTTCTAGTGGAACCAAGCCGCCATAAAGCTCATCCCCCCAAGCGATCACACTGCCATTTTGTAATAACAGAGCGGTCGCTCCACCATTAGATACAATAAAGGTATTACTACTAGAAGTACTATTTCTTCCAGATGCCCGATACTGATTTATAAAACTATCGTTGTGACTCATATCTGGGGAGAAAATGTCATTTTGATTCATATTACTCTCCTAATAAGGTTATATCCGATTATTTCATATTTACCTTTACCCACAGGGAGTTAATGCCATAAAACTTATCCCTTGCGGTGTAAGCTGACTTTTTATTGCTATGAGGACATAAATAAGGATAGCAACCTTTTAAAAAAAAGATAATAAAAAAAGTTATCGACTGATAACTTTTGGTTAACACTAAATCTGATTGTGGGTAGTGGGTCTTAGATTATTTTCCACAAATAAATTAAAAGAGTGATAATAATGAGGTTTAGGCAGAATAATTTAGCAGGGATATACATCTTTATGACTATTATTACGTGAATGAGTAACTTGATTTGCTAATAATTAATGGCAAAGTAGGAAGTAAGGTGTTGTTAGGATTTTGTCGTAATTCTTGTGTTATGTGGTTTATAAAAATCAGTTATTTTAAGGCTTTTAATATTTATTTTCCAAACTGTTTAGTGGAGTTATTTTATTTTGATATTTATTTGAAAGTTGATTTTGATAATAACATCGGGAGTACGCAATGAGATTTCAAATGAATATTCGATAGGCTGAGTTATTATATTTTATCCCGTCATTGATTAGTGGCTCGTGATAACAATGTATACCCTTCATCTTTCAGGTTGTTGCTTTCACTTACTGCTGCGCTGTAACTTGAAATCTATTGAGTATAAATAAAGCAGAATAAAATTCTTGTAACAGTATACACGTACCTGCTCATACGTGTCGCGTTACCGATGCATTTCCACAGAAATTTTCTGGGGGGGAAGTTGGCTAGTGGATATTTCGGGATTTATAGGCTGAATGTCTAACACGTCCTATTCAACCGGGGATTGTTCCCCGGCTGCCTTGTTAAAGATGACCATTTGTTGCCATCACCCCTCCCGGGTAAATTACCTTTACGCTTAGGGGGTCACTTGCTGCTGGTTATCATTGTTTTCTGCGTGAGATTGCAGCACTATGGCTGGATCTTTAAAATTGGGATTTAAACCATCTGGCGGACTCCAGAAAACAACGTTATAGATATAATGGCGGGGATCTTTGCAGTCTCGCATTTCAATTGACGGCACCCCATTCTTCCAGTCACTTTCGAATTTGACTTTCTCTTCAGGTTTCCGCTGCCATGAAAAACCTGTTCCCTTACAGGTTACAGAGTAATACAGATCTACTAGTTTGGACTCCATCACGTTACTATCCCCTGTGAACCGGTGGAGATCCCTATTTACAACGATTGCATCTGTAAAAAGTGTTGCCTTGGCTATTCCTGGTGTCCTGTCTTTGCGGTAGGCCGCCATCTCACAGGTGTACTGTCCTGTAACGACGTGCGGAACAACGAAGAGACGGTTTTGCGCTCTAACCCAAAGCATGAGATCTTTTAACACGGTGGGATAACTTGTTAATGGAAATTTAATATTGGATTTGGGTGGAAAAACACCTATTAAGTTTCTTGTCCCTTTTGGTGGATAACGAACTGGCTTACCGTTATTGTTTTCCCCATCCAATACCGGCAGCCCGAGGGCAGCAATCGCTCGTTGGGGAGCCCAGTTCATGACTTCAGCTGTATATGCAAGAACCGATGTAGAGAAAAGCGCACTTACAGATAAGCTCACTCCCCCCACCCATATCGGCCACCGGCGACAATGTGCCGTTATCCGGCCAATATTCTGTTTCACTCCGCTGATGAATGTGTTGCTAGCATTCATTAAATATTCAGATGGGGATGATCCCCAGATTGTTAGGTTAAAAATTTTCATTCTCTGTGATAACCCTGTCCCGGCCAGATTGTATTGGCCTTTTGAGGGCCCTCCTTTTTCAGATGATTATTTTCTGCATCGGATCACCCGTGCAGGCCGTTATTACACTGACCTGCCTTAATGGCAGGTTTCGTTCAATTGCCTCACATCACTTTCAAGATCCAGGATGATGGCATATTGCTTAAGGTATATTTGCCTGCCATCTTCCGTTATTGCTGCCAGATTTATCAGCAATTACTGGCCGTACACATGGATAATCCAACATGACTATTGCCCATTGTTGAGGCCGGAGGGAAGACTATCCCGGATAATGAGTCTTATCCCAAAAACTTAGGGAGTTGCGTATAGAATACGGGTATTGCTACGAGAGCTATTACTTTTTCCAGAATAGGATCTCGGTATTGCCTTTATACCCTTCATCTTTTAAGTTGCTGCTTTGTTGGCTGCGTTCACTTACCCCAGTCACATAGTTATCTATGCTCCTGGGGATGCGTTCACTGGCCGCCGCGCTGCAAATTGAAATCTATTGGGTATATAAGGTTATCGCTAATATCGATGCTTGGAGAGAAAATGTCATTTTGATTCATATTACTCGCCTAGTAAGGTTATATCCGATTTACCTTTACCCCACAGGGAGTTGATGCCATAAAACTTATCCCTTGCGGTGTAAGCTGACTTTTTATTGCTATGAAGACATAAATAAGGATAGCAACCTTTTTAATAAAAGATAATAGAAAAAATTTATCAACTGATAACCTCTGGTTAACACTAAATCTGATTGTGGGTAGTGGGTCTTAGATTATTTTCCACAAATAAATTAAAAGAGTGATAATAATGAGGTTTAGGCAGAATAATTTAGCAGGGATATACATCTTTATGACTATTATTACGTGAATGAGTAACTTGATTTGCTAATAATTAATGGCAAAGTAGGAAGTAAGGTGTTGTTAGGGTTTTGTCGTAATTCTTGTGTTATGTGGTTTATAAAAATCAGTTATTTTAAGGCTTTTAATATTTATTTTCCAAACTGTTTAGTGGAATTATTGTCTTTTCATCTTTATTTGGACGGTTATTTTAGTAATAACAGTGGGAAAGGGAGCCGATATTTCAAATGGAATAAACGACAGGCTGAACCGAGGTATATGGCTCAGCCTTGGTTTTAGTGTTTTTTTAATGATTCATAATAACAATGGGCTAATCATCATATTCACTATGTACTATATTATCGTTACCAACATCCCAGGCTAATATCTGACCATTCTGTCGTAAGACTGCGAAAGATTTACCTGTTGTACTTAGGCTGACGATATCCTGTAATCGGGCTATCCCAGATGGGAGTTTGACGTTTGGACCACAGTGTCCCCAAGAGACCACGCTACCATTCGCCCGTAAGGCAGCGAACGCATCATTTGCTGCACTTAGGCTGACAATGTCCGTTAAGTTGGCGATTTCGGGTGGGATGCTGGTACTTGCCCCCCAGATGACTACGCTGCGGTTTGCCCTCAAGGCAGCGAATGAGCCTCTTACTAGATGTGAACTTATTGCGGGATGTAGGCTGACTATATCCTTTAATGAGGCAATTTCGGGTGGAACCTGACCGCCAGAGTTCGGATTACCCCAGGTAACTACACTACGGTCTGCCCGCAGGGCAGCAAATGCTTTGTCTGTTGCACTTAGGCTGACAATATCCTTCAAATTGGCAATTTCTGTCGGAACGCTGCCGCCTGATTCTCCATCTCCCCAGGAGAGTACGCTACCATCCTTTTGCAGGGCTGCGAAAGAAGCCCATGTTGAACTTAGGCTGACGAAATACTTGTAGTCTATATTAGAAGGTACAGAATATTTACCCCAGGAGACTACTTGATCATTCGCCCGCTGGGCCACGAATGTGTTCGCAGTTGTACTTATTCTGACAATGTCCTGGGCAATGTCAGATGGGACTTGCCCTCCTTGATATGGATTTCCCCAGGCGACCACATTACCATTCGCTCGTAGGGCGGCGAAGGCAGAATGTGTTGAACTTAGGCTGACAATGTCCTGTAATTCAGCAAGATCGGGTGGGATTGGGCTTCCACAATTTGGCGCTTTCTGATCTGGAGCTCCCCAAACGACTACACTACGGTTTTCCCGCAGGGCGGCGAAAGCACTCGACGTTGAACTCAGACTGACAATATCCCGTAATTTGGCAATTTCTGGTGGGACTTCGCCGCCCTTGTCTCGATCACCCCAAGCGACCACGCTACGGTCTGCCCGCAGTGCGGCTACAGCAGAGGTTGTTGAAGTCAGGCTGACTATATCCTGTAATTGAGCAATTTCGGGTGGGATATTTCTGACATCATCATCTCCCCAAGCGATCACTCTGCCATTTGGTAATAACATGGCGGTTGACCAGGCCGTAGGGACGATGCAGATCTTGTCGTTGGAGTTACTATTACCGTATGTCCCAAATTGTTGGTATAACTTTATAGAATTATCGCGGATATCCATGTTTGGTGAGAAATTGTTATTTTGGTTCATCTTCTTCTCCTAATAAGGTCATATCGGATTTACCTTTTCTGTACCGTAAAACTTCTGCTCAATGGATTAACTAACTATCATATTCATTATGTAGTTTATTGTCGTAAATAGAGCCCCAGCCTACCCTCTGACCATTGGTTCGCACTATTGTGAATGAGTTTCTTGATGCACTAAGGCTAACGATATCTTGTAATCGAGTTATCCCGGGAGGGACTTGATTGCCTTGATAATTGCCATATCCCCAGGCAACGACGCTACCGTTCATCCGTAGGGCTGCAAATGCGGTTTCTGTTGCACTTATACTGATAATATCCTGCAATACGGCAATTTCGGGTGGAGTTTTGATATCATTACCTTCCCAGACAACCACACTGCGATCTGCCCGTAGGGCCGCGAAAGCACTCGATGTTGTACACAGACTGACAATATCTTGTAATTGGGCAATATCCGACGGAATATTGCCATCCGAAGATGGGGCGCCCCAAGTAACGACACTGTGATTTTCCCGTAGAGCCGCAAAAGCAAAATTTGTTGCGCTTATGCTGACAATATCCTGCAATTGAATAATTTCTGGTGGGATTTGAGTACCTAAGTCTTGGAATCCCCAGGTGACGATGCTGCGGTTTGACCGTAGAGCTGTGAAAGCAGAAGCTATTGCACTAATACTGACAATATCCCGCAATTGGGCAATTTCTGGCGGAACCTGACCTCCCCAATTCTTAATTCCCCAGGCGACTACGCTGCGATTTGCTCGTAGGGCTGCAAATGCGTTTATTGTTGAACTCAGGCTGGTAATATCCTGCAATTGAGCAATTTCATCAGGTACTTGACCGCCAGAAAATTCATTGCCCCAGGCGACTATGTTTCTGTTTGCTCGTAGAGCCACGAAAGCAGAATTTGTTGCTTTCAGGCTGACAATATCCGTTAATTGGGAAATGTCGGGTGGAACTTGGCCATCGTTATCTTCGTTTTCGTTTCCCCAGGCGACCACGCTCCGGTTTTTCCGTAGTGCCGTAAAAGTATCATTTGTTGCACTCAGGCTAACGATATCCTGTAATTGAGCAATGTTGGGCGGGATTTGACTACTAGGACCATTTCCCCAAGCGATCACTCTGCCATTTGGTAATAACATGGCAGTTGCCTCTTTAGTAGAGGCGATGGGCGTATTATTATCAGCGTCACTATTCCTGTTTGGTTGCCAATATTGTTTTATAGGATTATCGTTGGTATCCATATTTGGTGAGAAATCGTTATTTTGACTCATATTATTCTCCTAATGAAGGTTATATAGAATTTATCTTTTACCCACAGGGAGTCTATGTCATGAAATCTATCCCTTGCGGGTTAAGCTGCATTTCTACTGATATGAAGAACGTTGTCTATTCTTTAAATATAATAGGAAAAATAATTAATACCTAATGACAAGTCTATTTTTTAATCCGGCTTCAATTGTTTTTCTACCAAATAAGTGACAAAAACTACAATTTTTAAGTTTGATTAGAAGAACTTAGCGGAAATATAAATAACATTCCAAAATAGTGCTATACCTTGTACAACGTATAATCCTATGTATAGTAAGGGTCGAAGACCATGTGTGTATCAGAATTATGAAACCTTATTTATATCATTATATACCCTTCATCTTTCAAGCTGCTGCTTTGTTGGCTGCGTTTACTTACCCCAGTCACATAGTTATCTATGCTCCTGGGGATGCGTTCACTTGCCGCCGCACTGCAACTTGAAATCTATTGGGTATAGTTGCTAATAATATGTAAATGTATAAATTAATTTACTAATGATTAATCACAAAGCTGGAAATGAATGATTATTAATATTTTTGTCGTAATATTTGTTCTATATAATTTATAAAAAGTCCGTTATTTTTGGGTAGTGTTTTATTTTCAAACTATTTCGTGAAATTATTGCCTTTTGATATTTATTTGAAATTTGATTTTGATAATAACATCGGGAGTGCGCAATGAGATTTCAAATGAATATTCGACAGGCTGAGTTATTATATTTTATTCCGTCATTGATTAGTGGTTTGTGATAACAAAATAATACTTAATAGATTGACTAACCGTATCGCTATGCACTTTGGTATTGAAGCTTACCCAGCTAACCCTTCGGTTGTTCACCCGCATGGCTATTACAAAAGAAAACAAATATGAAAAACACCCGAAGATGCTTTTCTATATCGCTTGGATTAAATTGTTTTGAAACCAAAATGCAGTGCACAATTGCAAGCTCTGGCGTAGTTCAATAGTGTTTTAAGTGTTGGGTTTCCATTTCCTTTTTCAAGCCTGGAAATATTCGCTTCTTTCGTTCCCATCCGCTGTGCAACTTGATTTTGAGTTAAACCAGCAGCACGCCGCATGCGTAATAGAGTATTAATTAACTCGAATTCTGGTTCTAGCGCATCATACTCAGCTTTTACATCTGGGTTAGCTAATGCTTGGGATTTTAGAGACTTTAAGCTACTCATTTTGTAACCTCTTTCATTCGTTCATAAGCGAGATCAAGATCCTTTTTAGATATCTTCTGGTTTTTCTTAATAAACGCATGAAGGACAATGATATTTGAACCTTGTAGATAGCAAAACAATCCGCGTCCTAGACCTTCTTGCGCTTTGGCGCGAATCTTGAATAGACCTTTTCCCATTGACTTAGTGTGTGGCTCTCCAAGATTAGCGCCATGTTCTTCAATGAGCTCAAGCAGTTTTAGCATGCGAGCCTGAATTCTGGGTGGCATATTGAGGATTGCATCCTCGACGCCATCATAGAGTTCAATGTTCCAGTTCATATTCAATATTGCCCTTAATCTTATCTTATGTGATAAGTTTGTAAGTTGTCAAGACTCTGTTTTCGATGAAAACCACTGGGGGCGGAGATTATTGATAGCAGCACTGAACCAAGTATTAAATACATCAGGTTTTCACCATGATATTCGCTCTATGCAGTATATGAAAAAGTTCGTTATCTTGGGATTTCAGGAAGTTATTCCTTCGAACCGCTTCGCAAAGTTATTATTTCAGCCTTGGACAGCCTCTCTTTATCCTCTATTTTGCTGTTATGCATGGATAGTCAGGGAGCAACGGATGCTTAATTTATTGATATTAATTCTGTTCATTATTTTCAGTACATTGATAATTGCGGCTGAAACATTGAATACAGAGAAAAATTGCCCTGATTGAGCGGGTATTTTTTACATGATGACATATTCAGGCGCTATGATCGTTCTAGCGCCAGCTCGCAGCTAGATGGATATACCCGTTATCTTTCAAACTGCCTCTTTGTTGGCTGCACTCGCTCACCCCGGTCACAGAGTTATCTAGGCTCCCGGGGATTCGCTCCCATGCCGTCTCGATGCATCTTGAAATCCATAGGGTATATATCAGAAAACAAGGTAAGAAAAATTTTATCACCGTGAATAGCTAGGGCCATTGCCGGGCGGTATGTAACACTCTGAGTACCTGTAAAAGGTTTCTCCGAACCTGGTAGATCATCACGTAATGGGGATGAACGACAGCCTCCCGTGTCCCTTTTACCCTACCAAGTTTATACATATTGGGATGTTGGCAGGCCATTTCTGCCGTCACTTCAAATTCATTATCCAGTTCAATTGCAGCCAGCGGATTATCCAGCGCGATATATTCCATAATAGCTTCACGATCAGCCAAAGCCATTGGCTTCCATTCCAGCTCCATTATATCTCCTTACGTAGGGCCGCTTTTTTGGCTGCAAACCGTGCTTTAACTTCCTCATGAGGAACACTGGGGTGGGGATCATCGATAGCTGCCTGAACTTGCTGACGGAACCATGCATCATAGGCAGCAGCCTTATGCGCCCGTTTCAGAGCTTCTGCACGGTCTGGACGGGCCGTTTTCGTTGGTGTACCCAGATTATAATTGGCTGCATCTACATTGAACTGTGCAATGCCTATGTCTTTAAGATAAGTGACAAGGGTTTCCAGTCGTTTAAACAGGCGTACTTGGCGACTGCGCTGGGCAATCAGAGGACGCTCCACCGCGCCATATTTCACCATCAGAGTCCATCCATCGTTATGGCCTACCACATGTACCGAGTTAACAGCGCCGGCTTCAACCAGCCGATTTAGTGTGGAATGATCGATTGTTTCTGTGACCATAAATGCTCTCCTGAGTTATTTATATGCAAGCATACCCGTTATCTTTCAAGTTGCCTTTTTGTTGGCTGCATTCACTCACCCCGGTCACAGAGTTATCTATGCTCCCGGGGATTCGCTCCCTTGCCGCCGCGATCCATCTTGAAATCCATAGGGTATATTTAGAGTAGCATATGCATTTAATTATTAATTGCAATGCAATAAATAGTTAAATGAATCAGATTTTCACCGTGATATCCGCTCTATGCAGTATATGAAAAAGTTCGTTATCTTGGGATTTCAGAAAGTTATTCCTTCGAACTGCTTCGCAAAGTTATTATTTTAGCCTTGGACAGCCTCTCTTTATCCTCTATTTTGCTGTTATGCATGGATAGCCAAGGAGCAACGGATGCTTAATTTATTGATATTAATCCTGTTCATTATTTTCAGTGCACCGATAGTTGCGGCTGAGACATTGGATACAGAGAAAGATTGCCCTGCATGGTCGCAAGACAAATTACAACGTGAAACAAAAAGTCTGATGCAACAGATGGCTCAATGGGATCAACTCTATCGTCAGAAAGGGATCGGCGAGATCGATGATGAAGTTTATGATCAATTAATGGCGGAGCTAATTCATTGGCAACTCTGTTTGAAACAAGTACCTCATTCAGATTTTCCTGTGGCAGTTATTACGGATAATAAGCTTGTTCATCCGGTTGCTCATACTGGATTAAGTAAACTAAAAGACGAACGGGAAATTAATCGATGGTTGCAGGGCAGATTACCTGTCTGGTTACAGCCAAAGATTGATGGCGTGGCGGTAACATTGGTTTACCAGAAAGGAAAATTAGTTTCATTAATCAGCCGGGGTAATGGTTCTGAAGGCATAGATTGGACAGCGAAGAGCCAATATATCTCCGAGATTCCTCAAGAGATAGAAAATGGACCGTCTTATATGGTGCTGCAAGGGGAGCTTTTTCTGCATAAGGATGGGCATATACAGCAATCTTCTGGCAGTGATGGCGCCCGTAATCGTGTCGCGGGTTTGATGATGCGCAAGGAGCATTCGCCAGAATTAAAGCAAGTAGGTTTGTTTATCTGGAGCTGGCCGGATGGTCCTGCCGAGATGGAAAATAAATTGCGAAAACTAGCGGATATGGGTTTTCCATTAGCGCTTCGCTATAGCCATAAAATAGAGAGACCAGAACAAGTACAGAAACTGCGGATGCACTATTTTGAACAACCCATGCCTTTCGCTACAGACGGTATCGTGCTGAAACAGGAAATTGAACCTAAAGGAAATCAGTGGCGGTCTGGATCTAACAGTTGGGCTATGGCATGGAAACACCCTTTACGCCATCAGGTCACACATGTCAGGGAAGTGAGTTTTACTATTGGCAGAACGGGCAAAATCTCAGTTGTGCTTGGGCTGGATAAGGTAAAACTGGATGACCGACAAGTCAGCCGAGTCAATATTGGGTCGGTCCGTCGTTGGCAACAGTTGGATGTGTTGCCGGGGGATCGGGTGACTCTTACACTAGCCGGTCATGGTATCCCGAAATTAGATCAAGTGGTGTGGCGGATTAAAGAGCGTCAGGATATTCAGCCACCCGATAAGCAGCGTTATCATGCGCTGAGTTGTTTGACGTTAACGGCGGGCTGTGAACAACAGTTTAATGCGCGACTGAAATGGCTTGGTGAAAATCTGCACATGACAGGTGTCAGTAGCGGTAGCTGGGCAATGTTGACTGAACAGAAATTAGTCACTGATTTAACCGGTTGGTTAGCACTTTCAGTTCAACAAATGGCGGCCTTACCGGGAATCGGAGATAAACGAGCACGGTCTATTTATTCACAATTCAGCAAGGCAAAAAATCAGCCTTTTTCTTATTGGATGAAAGGCATTGGGGTGCCTTATATGGCTAAGCTGTCCGACGATGTTGATCACTGGCGGCAGCTGGAGCAGAAATTAGCCGGAGCACAGTTAAAACAACAGTTCACTGCCGGGCAATTGAAAAAATTGTCTGATTTTATCAATGACGCACAGATTAAAATAATTGCAGATAAACTGTCAGTAGCAGGGATAACGGGTTTTGAACGGGAAAATGGGGTCGTGGTTAACCCCGTTGATATGGTTCAGTGATCGGAGTGCTCATAATTAAAGACAGGTAATCCAAGACGGTAGCGAATAGCAACCAATCTTGCTGTCAAACCTGCGATCAGGGTAATCAGAACAATGCCGTTTGGCGGTAACGGCGTGTGTTGTAAGCCAATATATAACCAGGCAGCGGCAAAGGAGACACCGGCATAAATCTCTTTCTGGAAAACTAACGGAATGGTGTTACATAACATATCGCGTAACACACCACCGAAAACGCCGGTGATAACCGCAGCAATAGAAGCAATGATCGGGCCATAGTTCATATCCAATGCAATCTGGGCGCCGATAATGGAGAAAACAATCAAACCAATGGCATCAAGGATCAGGAACAGACGGCGTAAATGTTTCATCATGGGGGCGACCCAGGTAGTTATCACAGCGGCGCAGGCGACGGTTACGATATATTCAGGGTGTTTAACCCAACCAAGGGGATAATGCCCAAGAAGTATGTCCCGAACGGAGCCACCGCCAATGGCAGTGACCGAAGCAATAATAATCACGCCGAACATATCCATCTTACGGCGGCCAGCGGCTAAAGCACCCGTCATCGCTTCAGCAGTAATACCAATGATATAAAGAACACTCAGTAACATAGATTATTCGATGTGCACAGCGTAAAAAGATAAGGGTAATGTCGAAATGGTAAAGTCTCGACTGAAATTTTTTAGTTCTATCTATTTCGGATTACTATTATTTATCCGAAAAAACCTGATATAAGGATAATGTAATGGCCTTTCAGGAACGGCAAATCACGTTTGACAATCGTAGCCACCAGCTTACTAATATTAATGTCTGGACACCAGACAGCCAGTGGTTAGTTTATGATGTTCGTCCCCATGGGGCTTCTTTTACCGGTTTAACAATAGAAAAAATTCATGCATACAGTGGCAAAACAGAAATTATCTATCAGGCCAAAGAGGGCGCTCATGTTGGCGTGGTGACGGTCAGCCCAACAGAACCTGTCCGGTACGCGTTTATTCATGGGCCTGAATTCCCAGATGAGCAATGGCATTATGATTTTCATCACCGGCGAGGGGTGATTGTCAGTGAGGATTTACCCAGAAAAGCGGTCACATTGGATGCCATGGATATTACCGCACCTTATACACCGGGAGCGCTACGCGGAGGTAGCCATGTTCATGTATTCAGCCCAGATGGTAGTCGTCTGAGTTTTACTTATAACGACCATGTTATGCATGAGCTTGATCCAGCATTGGATTTGCGCAATATCGCCGTGGCGGTGCCTCTCAAATCTGTTGAATCATCTAAACGACATCCCCGTGAACATGATGGTAGCTATTTCTCCGTTGTAGTCAGTAGTACAACACCTCAGCCAGAGCCGGGTAGTGATGAGATTAACCGAGCCTATGAAGAGTGTTGGGTCGGTCAAGCTGGATATCGTAAAGAGGATGGCAGTTGGCAGCGTTGGGCGTTAGCATTTATTGGTGATACTATTTCCCCTGAAACAGGGAAAAAAGTACCAGAAGTTTATATTGTTGATTTACCCGAACAGGATGCTGATTATGCAATAGCAGGGGAAAAACCACTGGAAGGTACGGAAACAACATTGCCTGCTCCGCCTGCTGGCGTAAAGCAACGCCGTTTAACATTTACCAATCACAAACGCTGGCCGGGGGTGGTGATTAATCCGCGTCACTGGCTACGGGCTTCACCGGATGGTGAGCAGATTGGTTTTCTGATGAAAGATGACAATAGCATTATACAACTGTGGACAATATCGCCAAATGGGGGCGAACTGTGTCAGATAACTAAAAGTAATTATGGTATTCAATCTGCTTTCAGTTGGGATCGAAGCGGTCAGTATGTTGTTTTTATTTGTGATAACAGTGTGATGTGGTGTGATGTACAAAATAGTCAAATGCAGCGTTTGACAAAGCGTACCGAGAAAGCACCTGCGGCGGATGCCGTTGTGATTTCACCTGATAGCTGTCATGTTGCCTTTATGCGTGAAGTTGATGGCTATATGCAAATTTTCCTGGTGGAGACCGGACTAAAATAAATATATTTGCTACCAGTTGGCTCTATCCATTGGTGCAATCAATCAGAACGAGTGATTAATTGGTTTTAGGCTAATTTTGTGCTTTTTCTATTTTTTCAATGCGTTCTTTTGGTGAACTTGCTGACTGGTCCTCATCAGATTTTATATAGTCATAAGGTAATAAAAGGGTATCTAACAGCGCAGAAAAAGGGAGGTCAATCGCTAGCAATGGCCTCACTACCCAGCCAGTATCATTATCTTTCAGCATTTCGATATTTGCTTTGGTGCCGGGATAATAACCGCGGCTAGGTCCTGAGTGCATCATGATGCTGGTACATCCGCTGGTTAACAGCCATCCTAATGTGACGCAAAATAGAATTAATTTATTACTCTTCATCGGTTCTATAGATCTCGTATGGTCAAACAGCCAGAATATTCCACTTTACCTAAGTTCTCTGTTACTTGTCGGGTGACTAATATTTACCAAGAGAGCTTAGCTAAAGGCTTCTATATCAACTACTATAATCACACTATGCAACATTGAACATAGGACGAACACCTGAGAATGGTGAATTTTTTATGTCACACGATTTTTTCTATATCTTTTTGATGAATAAAAAGCAATTCAAGCCATATAATGCGTTATGTAGCCTATTAATTTAAACCATCTTTAAGGGTAAAGTAATTTGGTCTGAGCTAATACACTTAATTGTTTCCATTTTTTACCCGATTGACTGGTGGCATGTGAAATTTGTTGGAACACATCAGCAATATGATGCGATAGACGCCAACATAATTGAGCCGGAGTAAGCTATGAATATTAAACCAATCAGAACAGAGCAGGATTATAAGGCAGCTTTAAAAGCCATCTCACCATGGTTTGATAATCAGCCTGAAATTGGATCTCCCGAATTTGATTATATGGAAGTTATGGTTTTGCTGATTGAAGCTTACGAGACTGAACATTTCCCGATTGGCCCGCCAAACCTAATGCTTTGCACTAGCCCTCAGTAAACGCACAAAAACCGGCCTATTCAAGCTATTGGATTTATAATTTTCTGATTAAATAGCTACTGTTTAAGAAGATTAGATAGATAAGGAATGTTTATTCTCTTTTTCTTAATGCATAACACATTCTACAAACTCTGATAATAATCATGTAAAAGTCCTCGTTGTCATTTAGCTCCTGCATTTCCCAGCAGGAGCTTTTTATTGTTAATGTCAGGCGGCTTGCTGATGTGCCAGTTCAATCTCTTCCGCCAGAATTGCAATACCTTTTTCGATACTTGTTGGGTCAGGAACATAGTTCATACGCATACATTCGTGAGCATGCGGCCAGTTCTGTTCCAGTCCGGGGAAGAAATAGTGACCTGGAACCATTAGCACACCGCGTTTTTTCAGTCTTTGGTAAAGCGTTTCTGTTGTTATCGGCAGGTTTTTAAACCATAACCACAGAAAAATGGCACCTTCTGGTTTATGGATAAGGCAAAGCTCTGTTGGCAGATAGCGACGGATAATCTTAATCACGTCCTGAACTCGTTGTTGATAGAACGGGAGGATAACTTCCTGTGACAAGCGAAGCAGGTCATTGCGACGGATCATTTCCAATGCCATTGCTGGACCAACACCACCTGGTGCAAGGCTGATGATACCGTTCATGTTACTGACCGCATTAATGATTTTATCGTTAGCGATAATAATTCCGCAGCGTGAACCCGGTAGACCTAATTTGGATAAGCTCATGCACAGAATAATATTGGGATTCCACAATGGCGTGGCTTCGCTGAAAATAATACCAGGGAAGGGGACGCCATAGGCATTATCAATCAGCAGTGGGACTTGATGTCGCTGGGCCAAGCGATCTAGCCGTTGTAGCTCTTCATCAGTGATAACGTTACCGGTTGGGTTGGTTGGGCGGGAAACACAAATCAAGCCAATATCTTTGGTAATATTCAGATGGTCAAAATCAACGTGATATTTGAATTGACCTTCTGGTAATAATTCAATATTGGGTTTATTGGCAACAAATAAGCCGTCATCTAGCCCTGAGTCAGAATAACCAATATATTCCGGTGCCAGTGGGAACAGCACTTTACGAATAGAACCATCTTCACTGCGCCCAGCAAGCAGATTAAACAGATAGAAAAATGCACTTTGGCTACCATTGGTCAGGGCAATATTTTGTGTGCCAATTTCCCAACCAAGCTTTTCGCGCAACATCTCAGCCAGTGCCTGAATTAGCGTATCTTTACCTTGAGGACCATCATAGTTACATAGCGTGTCAGCCAGTTGACCACTTGCGGCCATCTCAGTGAGTAATTGCTGAAAATAGTCATCCATTTTCGGGATATGTGCCGGATTGCCACCGCCTAGCATAATTGCACCGGGAGTCCTCAACCCTTGATTAAGATCATTCATCAGGCGGGTTATACCTGCATCTTGTGTGAATTTGTTGCCGAATTGAGAAAAAATCATAGCCGTGTTCGTTATCGGTGTGTTGTTTGAATTAGGAGAAATAACACCATACCCCGCGTATTATCGGGGTGCAATCTGGAAAATTATGACTATTGGTTATTTAATATTGCATTTAATTTAACATTTAAAATAAAGAGCTAAGCGTTTGTTTAAAGTCCATCTTTATTACTCGTTGAATCTAAGGAGACAATGGCAATTCACTGAATTTATTTTCTACAAAAACAGCTTGTTATGTGATCATTGATTAAACCTACAGCCTGCATAAATGCATAACAAGTGGTACTGCCGATAAATTTAAAACCTCTGTTTTTCAGCGCTTGTGATAATGCATCTGAAATCTCTGTTTTTACCGGGACCTCTGTAATCGTTTTCCACTGATTAATAATGGGTTTGTTATCGACGAAGCGCCAGATAAAAGTGCTGAATTCTTCTCCTTGTTGCTGCATCTTAAGATATGCTCGCGCATTGTTGATAATGGCGTTAATTTTGGCACGATTACGGACAATGGCGGGATCAAGCATCAGCCGTTCAACATCATTTTCATCCATAGCGGCAATTTTTATCGGATCAAATTGATGAAAGCATCGACGATAGCCTTCGCGTTTTTTCAAGATAGTCAGCCAAGATAACCCAGGTTGTTGGCCTTCCAGGCAGATCATTTCAAACAGCTTCTGGCTGTCTTTTTGTGGCTTTCCCCACTCGTGGTCGTGATAAGCCAGATAGCTAGGATCAGAGGTAACCCAATGACAGCGTGTTAATTCCATGGTTATAATTTCCTGTGCTGTTGGTTGAGAATTGATCATACTTTAACTGTATATACATACAAGTGAAATAGTCAGATGAGGATTTTTTTATTTCAGGGCCGAATTGAACATTAATTCAGGGCTGTATATCTTAAGGTCAAAGGGTATACTGACCCACTTCCTTTCAAATTCATATGTATCGCGTGCGAATCCAACATGCAAAAGTTTGATACCAAAACCTTTCAGGGGCTGATCCTGACATTACAGGATTATTGGGCGCGCCAGGGCTGCACCATTGTCCAACCATTGGACATGGAAGTTGGCGCTGGTACTTCTCATCCAATCACTTGCTTGCGTGCACTTGGCCCGGAGCCAATAGCTGCGGCTTATGTGCAACCTTCCCGGCGTCCGACGGATGGCCGTTACGGTGAAAACCCTAACCGTTTACAACATTACTATCAGTTTCAGGTCATTATTAAGCCATCACCAGACAATATTCAGGAGTTATATCTGGGTTCTCTGAAGGAACTAGGATTAGACCCAACGGTTCATGATATCCGTTTTGTCGAAGATAACTGGGAAAACCCAACCTTGGGTGCTTGGGGACTGGGTTGGGAAGTGTGGCTTAATGGGATGGAAGTGACTCAGTTTACTTACTTCCAACAGGTAGGTGGCCTTGAATGTAAACCCGTCACCGGCGAGATCACTTACGGTCTTGAGCGTCTGGCAATGTATATCCAAGGCGTAGACAGTGTTTATGATCTGGTTTGGTGTGATGGCCTGCTGGGCAAAACCACTTATGGTGACATTTATCACCAAAATGAAGTGGAACAATCCACCTATAACTTTGAGCATGCGGATGTCGATTTCCTGTTTACCTGCTTCGAACAATATGAAAAAGAAGCTCAGGATTTGCTGGCGCTGGAAACACCACTGCCTTTGCCTGCTTATGAACGAATCCTCAAAGCCGGTCATACATTCAACTTATTGGATGCCCGTAAAGCTATCTCGGTGACTGAGCGTCAGCGTTATATCCTGCGTATCCGCACCCTGACCAAAGCTGTTGCAGAAGCGTATTATGCCTCCCGTGAGGCGTTGGGTTTCCCTATGTGTAAAAAGAATCAGAACTAAGAGGCTGTCATGACTCAACAGACTTTCCTGGTGGAAATCGGCACAGAAGAGTTGCCGCCGAAGGCTCTTCGTTCATTGGCTGAAGCATTTGCCGCTAATTTTGCGGCGGAGTTAGATAACGCGGATTTGGCGCATGGTGAGGTGAGCTGGTTTGCAGCCCCGCGCCGTTTGGCACTGAAAGTTGTTAATTTGGATGAAGCTCAGGCCGACCGTGAAGTCGAAAAGCGCGGTCCGGCGATTGCTCAGGCATTCGATGCCGAGGGTAAACCGACAAAAGCGGCAGAAGGTTGGGCTCGTGGTTGTGGTATTACGACGGCTCAGGCTGAACGGTTGGTAACAGATAAAGGTGAATGGTTACTGTATCGTGCGCTGGTTAAAGGCCGCAGTGTCAAAGAGTTGTTGGCGAATATGGTCAACCATGCACTGAGTAAGTTGCCAATTCCTAAACTGATGCGTTGGAGCGATAAAGAGACTCAGTTTGTTCGCCCGGTTCATACCGTTACCATGTTGTTTGGTAATGAATTGATTGAGGGAGAAATTCTGGGAATTAAATCCGCTCGTGTCATTCGTGGTCACCGTTTTATGGGTGAATCTGAGTTTACGATTGATAACGCGGAACAGTATCCAGAGATTTTGCAACAACGCGGTAAAGTGATTGCAGATTATACAATCCGTAAAGCGCTGATTAAGCAGGATGTAGAACAGGCGGCGATTAAATTGGGTGGTGTTGCTGATATCAGTGACAGTCTGCTGGAAGAAGTCACTTCTCTGGTTGAATGGCCGGTGGTACTGACGGCGAAATTTGAAGAGAAATTCCTTGATGTGCCCGCTGAAGCATTGGTTTACACCATGAAAGGTGACCAAAAATACTTCCCGGTTTACGACAATGTTGGCAAGTTGATGGCGAATTTTATTTTTGTCACCAACATTGAATCTTCTGATCCACAGCAAATTATTTCTGGTAACGAAAAGGTGGTTCGTCCACGCTTGGCTGACGCAGAATTCTTCTTTAAGACGGATCGTAAACAGCGTCTGGAAGATAATCTACCTCGGTTAGAAACGGTTCTGTTCCAGAAACAGCTTGGTACTTTGCGTGATAAAACGGATCGTATTCAGGCGTTGGCTGGCTGGATTGCAGGGCAGATCGGCGCTGATGTTAATCATGCTACCCGTGCGGGCCTGTTGTCTAAATGTGACTTGATGACCAACATGGTATTTGAGTTCACCGATACGCAGGGTGTGATGGGGATGCATTACGCCCGTCATGACGGTGAAGCGGAAGAGGTTGCTCTGGCACTGAATGAGCAGTATCAACCGCGTTTTGCCGGTGATGAATTGCCTTCTTCCGGTGTTTCTTGTGCATTAGCCATTGCGGACAAAATGGATACTCTGGCGGGTATTTTTGGCATTGGTCAGCATCCAAAAGGCGATAAAGACCCGTTTGCGCTGCGTCGTGCTGCGCTGGGTGCTTTGCGTATTATCGTTGAGAAAAAACTGCCGCTGGATTTGCAGGCACTGACAGAAGAAGCGGTTCGTTTGTATGGTGACAAGCTGACGAATACCAAAGTCACAGATGACGTGGTGGAGTTTATGCTTGGCCGTTTCCGTGCTTGGTATCAGGAACAAGGTTACAGCATTGATACCATTCAAGCTGTGCTGGCCCGCCGCCCAACCCAACCCGCTGATTTCGATGCCCGCGTTAAGGCGGTGACTCACTTCCGTACCTTGGATGAAGCCGCAGCGTTGGCAGCTGCGAATAAGCGCGTTTCTAACATTCTGGCGAAGTCAGAGGAGACGTTGAATGAGAAAGTCAGTGCTTCTGTGCTGAAAGCGCCTGAAGAAGTGAAACTGACAACGCATTTGGTGGTTTTACAAGATAAGTTGACGCCTTTGTTTGCTGAAGGATGCTATCAGGAAGCTCTGGTTGAGTTAGCCTCTTTGCGTGAAGTTGTTGATGCTTTCTTTGACAATGTGATGGTGATGGATGAAGACCAGCAGGTGCGAGTGAATCGCTTAACTTTGTTAAGTGAATTGCGTGAGTTATTCCTGAAAGTTGCGGATATTTCGTTACTGCAATAATAACCTGAAATAGTCAATTCCGGCTGTTGTGAGATGCAATGGCCGGAATCTAATTGCTCTGGTGGATATCACCTTGACGAAAGTTGCGAAGGAAAAGGTATTTTGGCTAAGAGCGATTGCGGTGAAGATATTCATCAGACAAAGGATGCTGATGGTTTATTCGAGCAGCTTGGTATCTGATGAGTTAGCCAAAATATTCAGGTTAAGGAAGGAAAAGAAAAGTTCAAAATAGCTTAGTAGCCACGACATGGCTTTTACGTATGACGTATTTTTTGTAAAAACTGTGTGAGAGTGCGACATAACGGCATTCACGCTGTTTTTATCAGCAACTAACCCATGATTATCAAAAAGGTATTGACGGCCTGTAACGAGCGCAGTAAGATTCGCCTCGTTTTCGGCGAGTAGCGCAGCTTGGTAGCGCAACTGGTTTGGGACCAGTGGGTCGGAGGTTCGAATCCTCTCTCGCCGACCAGTTAATAGTTTGGGGATGTTGAATAAGTCCGCAGACTTAAAAGAAAGTAGAAAAGCCTTACAGTTATCGCTGTAAGGCTTTTTGTCGTTATTGCTTTAAATTTGCCAGATTCCGTTTTGTGGATTATTTGTCTTTTTCATGGCTTTTTATTGCGGTCATTAAGATAGTCAATAATCGAATAACAAAGATTGATTTTCTTATAGGACATTTCTGTTCGGAGAATAATCGATAATTATCTAATTCATAATTATCGATTGGATAATTATTGAGATAAAATAACCTTATCTTTGGCTGAGTAATTAGGCTTGTATTTCGGCTGGCTCAGGAAAATATCCACCATTTTCCAGTGTTGACCGAATCATATTCTTTATTTCATCCTCTCCTAATTTTTCTCCCTCTTCATTTTCATAGTCTAATGTTAAAACAGCATTAACAAAGGGAGCGATATCAGCTTCTGATAAGTTTGTATTCCAGTTTAATGTGTTGGATGGGCCGCCTGGTTCTTCATTAATAAGTGTGACGATTTTCCCATAGAGATCTTGTGTAATAGTCCAGCGCATATCTGTACTGCTCCAGTACCATCTTCCCAGTAAAAAGTGATGCCAGAACTCTTCCCAGCTCTTATATTCTCGCTGAACGGTGTGAGTGATAATTTGTACAAAATTGTCTGCTTCTTCCCGACTCAGATATTCTGTACTGATACCATTGCAAATTAACTTGATATAACGGACGTAATCCCAGGCAAGAAAATTTACTGTTTGAATATTGTTTAAATTTTTACGAACAACTTCGGCCCGCCAGAGAAGTTCTTTAGCTTCTCCATCTTCATCATCTTCTTTTTGAATGTCTTTCTTTATTTGCTCATAGTCTGATTCGGATATGTCAGAGAAGAAATAGACTTCTTGGCGGAATTTATGCCGATGACCATTAGTTAATAAATGAAATAATTGAGCAATCAGGCTTTCTCTGTCATTAATACCCCAGGCAGTCTGAAGTGAGCCTGCATCTTTGCTGCCGGGAATAATAATCGGATCATTACAGGGATATTCTTCAACAGCAGCATAGGGAGTTCCCAGTGTATAAGCCCAGTCTTTGGGTTCAAATTTTGGTAATTTGCCGGATGCTCGACTTTGGTATTCATTTCTCAAATTATTAAGGATTTTTCTCTCAACAATTGATTTCATAATGATAACAGCGAAGATAATAAAGAGAATAATAGAAACAATGGTAACTAAAGTATAGTGATACCATCTCCAATCTGAGAATAAATCTGAAAGCATGATTATGGCTATTCCTTATTTAATATAAAAAACGTGTTATTTGTATGAGTTAGTTAAATAGGTAACTTGTATTAGTCTCGATATAATGTAATACGATGTCCTTAAAAGATAAGATACCGGTGACGATATGGGTATTGGGTATTTAAATAAAATGAAAAAGTAACTCATGTTTTACATATTAACAATTTTATCATTAAATATAAAGCCTAATTATTAAATTTATATTAAGAAATTAATTGTGTTTCCAGAGCATCGATAAGAATGTAGGAGTTTCACTTAGTATGTTTACTGTTATTAGGAATTAATGAGTTAATACCCAATAGATTTCAAGTTGCAGGGCGGCGGCAAGTGAGCGCATCCCCAGGAGCATAGATAACTCTGTGACTGGGGTAAGTGAACGCAGCCAACAAAGCAGCAGCTTGAAAGATGAAGGGTAAATAAGGCGGTATTGATGCTCTGCTTAATTACAATTGCTGGATTTTTAATTTGAAAAACTGGATTAAGGATTAGGTAACATTTCCCAGGAACTACTTTGGGTTACGTGGTCAGGTTTGGCTGTTTGGATATTATCTGTTTGCTGGTAATATCATTAATAAAATGGGGGCCGCCAGAAGTTATAAAATTAAATAAACCACTAACAGGTTTTTATATTGATTGACATGATGAGTATTACACTTATTTGATTCACTTTTCAGGTGCCAATTTTATTCGGCATACAATATTTTGTGCCAGTTTTTACCTTTCCTACTGAAACAATCGTTTACTATTTAAGCATTTAACCGCAAATTTTGCGTATGGGCTAATAGTTACTCATGCTATAACCATCACCTTATTATGGTTTTTTTGGCTGCAAAATGTGCATTGTGTCATGTTTTTGTGCTAATTATGTTAATAATAGGTTTCCTTTGTGTTTTCCTGTTGCTTATGACATCTGTTGAGATCTTATTGACGCAAGAGACAACAGTTGTTTAATTGATAAGCTGAAAATAATAAAAAACCCCAAACAGCACAGTTCCTGAAACAAAATCTAGGTTCTTGCTGTACACAACAACATCACAAATGGAGTGCAAGAGAATGACAACTTCCTCTAAAAAGACAGGGTTATTGAAGCTAGGGATCAGCTTAATTGCATTGGCCGTCACTGCCAGCGTTCAGGCAAAAACATTGGTTTACTGCTCTGAAGGCTCACCAGAAGGATTTAACCCACAACTGTTCACGGCGGGTACAACTTATGATGCCAGTTCAAGACCACTGTATAACCGTTTGGTTGATTTCAAAACAGGTAAAACGGAAATTATCCCGAGTCTGGCTGAAAAATGGGATGTTAGTGATGACGGTAAAGTTTACACTTTTCATCTGCGCAAAGGCGTTAAGTGGCACGATAACAAAGAGTTCAAACCCAGCCGAGAGTTCAATGCTGATGATGTGATCTACACTTTCATGCGGCAAAAAGATGCAAATCACCCATACCACAAGGTGTCAGGCGGCAGCTATGAGTATTTTATTGGTATGGGTATGGGTGAGATGATCAATAAGGTTGAAAAAATAGACGATTATACTGTCCGAATTGAACTTAGCCGCCCGGAAGCGCCATTCCTGGCTGACTTAGGAATGGATTTCGCTTCTATTCTGTCCGCAGAATATGCTGATAAGATGATGAAAGCCGGTACGCCGGAGAAAGTCGATCTGAATCCAATTGGTACAGGCCCGTTCAAGTTGCTGCAATATCAGAAAGATTCTCGCATTCTGTATAAAGCCTTCAAAGAATACTGGGGAGATAAAGCCAAAGTTGACCGGTTAGTTTTCTCTATTACTCCTGATGCATCCGTTCGCTATGCAAAATTACAGAAAAATGAATGTCAGATCATGCCCTATCCAAATCCAGCGGATATTGCCCGCATGAAGAAGGATAAAGATATCGTCTTGATGGAAAAGCCTGGTCTGAATGTCGGTTATGTTTCTTTCAACGTCACCAAAAAGCCACTGGATAACGTCAAAGTTCGCCAGGCGCTGGCAATGGCTGTCAATAAAGACGCTATCATTGATGCGGTTTATCAGGGCGCTGGTCAGAAAGCCAAAAACCTGATCCCACCAACCATGTGGAGTTACGACAATGCTCTTAAAGATTACTCGTACTCTCCGGAAAAAGCGAAGCAGTTACTGAAAGAAGCAGGGATGAGTGATGGTTTTGCTATCGATTTGTGGGCAATGCCAGTACAACGACCATATAACCCGAATGCTCGCCGCATGGCTGAAATGGTTCAAGCTGACTGGGCGAAAATTGGTGTTAAGGCCAAAATTGTCAGCTATGAATGGGGTGAATACTTAAAACGGGCTAAAGATGGCGAACATCAGATTGTGATGATGGGTTGGACGGGGGACAATGGCGACCCAGATAACTTCTTCGCAACGTTGTTTAGCTGCGCAGCCAAAGAACGAGGTTCCAACTACTCTAAATGGTGTTACAAGCCGTTTGAAGATGTCATTCAGCCAGCACGGATCGCTTCTGAGCATGCTAAACGCGTTGAGCTTTATAAACAGGCTCAGGCTGTAATGCACGAGCAGGTTCCGGCGCTGATTATCGCTCATTCCACGGTTTATGAACCGGTACGTAAAGAGGTGAAAGGTTATGTCGTTGATCCTCTGGGCAGGCATATTTTCAGCAACGTATCTCTTGAATAATCTTATTTTTACTCGGTTGTGATAGGCCATCTTCCTGATTTTTTAACGGAGATGGCGGCTTTTCCCCGACTATCCGTTATCGCCGGGGAAAGGCTGACAAACAAGTAGAGGCAGGAAGTTCATTGAGTTGTGAGCGAAAGGGGGAAAGTCCTCCCCCTTATCAAGCCAAGCGGCCTGAGAGCTGTAACCGGCATTTAAAAAAAGAGAGTTCGGGATATGTTGCAGTTCATACTCCGACGTCTGGGGTTAGTGATCCCAACGTTTATCGGCATTACTTTGCTGACTTTTGCTTTTGTCCATATGATCCCCGGAGACCCGGTGACTATTATGGCTGGGGAACGTGGAATATCTGCTGAGCGCCATGCTCAACTAATGGCTGAAATGGGGTTGGATAAACCACTCTGGCAGCAGTACTTTCATTATGTAAACGGTGTATTACACGGAGATCTTGGCATCTCCCTAAAAAGTCGCATCTCTGTGTGGGAAGAATTTGTTCCCCGTTTCAAAGCAACCCTCGAACTGGGAATATGCGCCATGTTGTTCGCTATTGCTGTAGGTATTCCAGTTGGAGTACTGGCGGCAGTCAAGCGTGGATCGGTTTTTGATCATACTGCGATAGGGCTTTCCCTAACCGGATATTCTATGCCGATCTTCTGGTGGGGGATCATGTTGATCATGCTGGTTTCTGTCCAGTTGGATCTGACTCCGGTATCCGGGAGGATAAGCGATATCGTTTTCCTTGATGACAGCAATCCGCTGACGGGTTTTATGCTGATTGATACCCTTATCTGGGGGGAAGAAGGTGATTTCAAAGATGCCATGATGCACATGATCTTGCCTGCTGTTGTCTTAGGGACGATTCCACTGGCGGTCATTGTTCGTATGACCCGTTCTTCTATGTTGGAAGTGCTGGGTGAGGATTATATCCGTACTGCACGCGCCAAAGGCTTAAGTCGTATCCGAGTGATTGTGGTTCATGCCCTGCGCAATGCGTTGCTACCAGTTGTGACCGTTATAGGCTTGCAGGTGGGTATTATGCTGGCGGGGGCAATCCTGACTGAAACCATCTTCTCCTGGCCGGGGCTTGGGCGCTGGTTGATTGATGCCCTTCAACGCCGTGATTATCCGGTGGTGCAGGGTGGCGTATTGCTGGTGGCGCTCATGATCATTTTGGTGAATCTGGTGGTTGACGTGTTGTATGGCATTGTTAACCCACGTATCCGTCATAAGAAATAGGGGGGCACATTATGTCTCAAGTGACTGAGCCTGTAGCAAACAATGCGCCTAAGATTATGACGCCGATACAGGAGTTCTGGTATTACTTTAAGCGCAATAAAGGGGCGGTTGTTGGCCTGGTTTATATTGTCCTGATGTTATTGATTGCGCTGTTGGCGGGGGTATTTGCTCCGCATGGTGCAGCTGAGCAGTTCCGTGATTCCTTGCTGACGCCACCGGTGTGGCAAGAAGGAGGAAGCTGGCAGTTTATTCTGGGTACTGATGATGTAGGGCGTGATTTACTTTCACGTCTGATGTATGGCGCCCGGCTGTCATTGCTGGTGGGGTGTCTGGTTGTGGTGTTATCCCTGCTTATGGGGGTGATGCTGGGCGTATTGGCGGGTTATTTCGGTGGTGTGGTGGATATTATCATCATGCGTATCGTTGATATTATGCTGGCACTGCCAAGCTTGCTGCTGGCTCTGGTGTTGGTAGCAATATTTGGCCCATCAATTGTCAATGCTTCGCTGGCGCTGACTTTTGTCGCTCTGCCACATTACATCCGTTTAACCCGCGCTGCGGTGCTGGTGGAAGTTAATCGCGATTATGTCATGGCTTCACAAGTCGCGGGTGCCAGTTCCACGCGCCAGATGTTTGTCAATATTTTGCCTAACTGTCTGGCACCGTTGATTGTGCAGGCTTCTCTGGGGTTTTCTAATGCCATTCTCGATATGGCTGCTTTGGGTTTTCTGGGGATGGGGGCACAGCCACCCACGCCGGAATGGGGAACGATGCTGTCTGATGTATTGCAGTTTGCACAAAGTGCCTGGTGGGTGGTGACATTCCCAGGATTGGCAATTCTGCTGACAGTGTTGGCATTTAACCTGATGGGTGACGGTTTGCGTGATGCACTTGATCCTAAACTCAAGCAGTAGCGAGGTAGCGAAATGGCACTGTTAAATGTAGAAAAATTATCGGTTCACTTCGGTGATGAAGAGGCACCATTCCGCGCCGTTGACCGCATCAGTTACCGTGTTGAACAGGGTCAGGTTGTCGGGATTGTTGGAGAATCCGGCTCTGGTAAATCAGTCAGTTCATTGGCGGTGATGGGGTTGATTGATTATCCGGGCAGGGTGATGGCGGACAAACTGGAATTTAACCAGCGTGATTTAACCAAAATCTCCGAGAAAGAGCGCCGCCAATTGGTCGGTGCGGAAGTGGCAATGATCTTTCAGGACCCGATGACCAGTCTGAATCCCTGCTATACCGTTGGGTATCAGATTATGGAGGCGCTGAAAGTACATCAGGGTGGAAACCGTCGTACCCGCCGTCAGCGGTCGATTGATTTGCTGACATTGGTTGGTATTCCTGATCCTGCATCGCGTCTGGATGTTTATCCGCATCAGTTATCTGGTGGTATGAGTCAACGGGTCATGATCGCAATGGCGATTGCTTGCCGACCAAAATTACTGATTGCTGATGAACCGACAACCGCTTTAGATGTCACCATTCAGGCGCAAGTTATTGAACTGTTGTTGGAGTTACAACAACGGGAAAATATGGCGCTGGTACTAATCACCCATGACTTGGCATTGGTTGCGGAAGCGGCTCATCATATTATCGTGATGTATGCTGGGCAGGTTGTGGAATCCGGCAAGGCATCGGAAATCTTTCGGGCGCCACGCCATCCGTATACTCAGGCGCTGCTCAGAGCATTACCTGAATTTGCCACGGATAAATCCCGTCTTGCCTCTTTATCGGGCGTTGTGCCGGGGAAATATGACCGGCCTATCGGTTGTCTGCTGAATCCTCGTTGCCCATATGCTAGTGACTATTGTCGTCAAGCGGAGCCGGAATTAAAAACGGTAGGAGAACGCCAGGTGAAATGCCATATGCCGCTGGATGATGCGGGGAGGCCAACGATATGAGTGAACAGACTTATCAGGAACGGGAAACATCGACAGCGCTGTTATTAAAGGCGATAGAACTGAAAAAATATTACCCAATCAAAGGGGGACTTTTTTCACCTATCCGTACCGTAAAAGCGTTGGATGGTGTCTCTTTCGAACTGGAGAAGGGAAAAACGCTGGCAGTTGTTGGTGAATCTGGTTGTGGTAAATCCACGCTAGGGCGGCTGCTGACGATGATTGAAAAGCCGACAGAGGGTGAGCTTTATTATCAGGGACAGGATTTACTGGTACCAAATAAGGAAGCTGAAAAGTTACGTCGCCAGAAAATTCAGATTGTGTTCCAAAATCCTTATGGTTCACTCAATCCACGTAAGAAAGTTGGGCAGATCCTGGAGGAGCCACTGCTGATCAATACCAAGCTGAGTGCACATGAGCGTAAAGAGAAGGTATTGCAGATGATGGAGAAAGTGGGGCTGAAAACCGAACACTACAGCCGTTATCCACACATGTTTTCTGGTGGTCAGCGTCAGCGAATTGCGATTGCCCGTGGGCTGATGTTGAATCCAGATGTAGTCATTGCAGATGAGCCAGTTTCTGCGCTGGATGTATCGGTGCGGGCGCAGGTATTAAATTTGATGATGGACTTGCAGCAAGATTTGGGACTGTCTTATGTCTTTATTTCTCATGATTTATCTGTGGTCGAGCATATCGCTGATGAAGTGATGGTGATGTACCTTGGTCGCTGTGTGGAAAAAGGCAGTAAGGAGATGATCTTCAGTAACCCACGTCACCCCTATACGCAAGCGTTATTATCAGCAACGCCAAGGCTGAATCCTGAATTACGCCGTGAACGGATAAAACTGACCGGTGAATTGCCAAGCCCAATGAATCCACCACCCGGTTGTGCATTTGCGGCCCGCTGTCGCCGGGCACTTAGCGTTTGTACTCAGTTGCAACCAAAACTGAATCAACATGGTGATCAACTGATTGCTTGTTTTGCGGTTGATCAGGATGAAAATGTTGCTGTGGAATAATGGTTTGGTAAGGATTTAATAAAATATTTTTGGTGATAATGGGTTAGCCATTATCACCATATAAATATTTGTTTGTATTTCTAATAGTTACAGATAGCTACCAAAGGTAATTATTTCTGAAAAATAACGACTTAGATCAGTGAAACAGGGATCGTTAGCGATAAAATCAAGTATACTCAGTTCCATTGAGGGCATGTTATAACTGCAATATCCCATAGGCATTGGTTTGAGTGAAAATGAAATTGCGCGTCAAACGTTCGTTAACCATTAAACAGATGGCGGCAGTGACTGGCGTCACGTTGGTGACCATTGCTATTTTTATTGCTATTCAGTTATGCCATCTTATACAGCAACGTAAAGATGATTATATCAGCCAGCTTAATAATGCAGCGGTTCAGGTGCAGGCACCGTTAACAGAAGCACTGCTCAGTTCTGATCTCAGTAAAGCAAAAGAGTTGCTGATAGGGCTGCGTACAGCGGGTATTTTAGGGCGGGCAGATGTGGTGTTACCGGAGGATATCCGGGTGATACGATTGAATTTTGCCACCCATCGCCCGATTCCCGAACTGGCTAAACGTGTTTTTGGGATACCGGTTGAAGTGAGCATTCCTCTTTATGCGTATGGCTCAGTACCAGCAAATGCCAAACCGTTGGGACATTTAATTCTACAAGTGGATTCCAATCGGGTATATCGTTTTGCTATTAACACATTAGCACTGATGCTGACAGCTTATTTATTGCTAGCGCTTATTCTTACGGTATCAATAAGCTGGTGTATCAACCGGATTATTGTGCACCCATTGCGCGACATTGCACGGGATCTTAATAACGATCAACCACCGGAGCCAATGATTTGCCCTAAACACCATCAGGATGATGAGCTGGGCCTGCTGATCAGGGGATATAATCGTCAATTTGATAAGCATAAATTTCCGTCATCAAGAAACCATTCGGGGCGGTTTGAGGTCTAATCTTCAATTTATAATCCTGACAGGATCTCGCCTGCTAAAATTCAGGTTTTTGCTTTTTCTACCGATTGTTATTGATCAAGGGGAGCCTCTTCCATTTATCAATAGAAGGCTAAAACCAAGGATAGACATCTATAGGGGCTTACATGCAGGGTACGAAAATTCGTTATTTTATTGGTGGGATAATACTGGTCGTTGCAGGCCAGACGCAGGCAGAAGTCCTGCAACCTGACCCTGCCTGGAAACAGGGTAAGCTGGAGAACGGTTTTAACTGGCAAATTTTACAGACACCACAACGTCCTAATGACAGAATACAGTTGCGTTTGGTCGTGAAAACAGGTTCGCTAGCGGAGAAAACTCAGCAAACAGGTTATACCTGGCTGATTCCTAAAGTCGCTCTGTTCAGTAGTAAAAGTTTATCTTCTGCCAAACTGGAACAGCTATGGAACAGTGCCATTGATCCGAAATATCCGCTGCCTCCTGCTATTGTTTCATATGATTTCACCCTCTATAGCTTGAGCTTGCCACATAACCGCCCTGAATTACTGAAAAGTGCGTTAAGTTGGTTGGCTGATGCTGCGGGTAAAACGGCGTTTACGCCAGAAACCTTACAACATGCTATGAAAATGGCCAATACATCGGTAGCAACTTATCCACCGGATATACAGGACCCGGTATGGCGTAGACGCCTGAAAGGTTCAACCTTGTTAGGGCATGATCCGGCTCAGAGCGCTGCTCACCCTGTTGATTTAGATAAACTTAAGCAGTTTTACCGGCAGTGGTATACCCCTGATATGATGACGCTGTATGTCGCGGGCCACGTGGATAGCCGTACTCTACCGGAAAATATCGGCCAGGCGTTTTCATCATTGAAAGGCAAACGTCATACTCCAGCGACTGTTGCAACATTGTCACCCATGAAACCGGAGACAATCGGGATCATTAGCGATAAAAATAAAGGAGATACCTTATCCCTGATTTGGGATCTTAACTGGCAGCCGATTAATGATTCACAAGTGCTTAGCCATTATTGGATTAGTGATATTACCCGAGAGGCACTTTATCGCTACCTGCAACTGGGGCTTGAGAAAAAAAATGATAAGGCGCTGAAATTGGGATTGGACTGCAAAGTTCAGTATCAGCGTGCGAGTTGCGCTCTGAATCTCAATACTACGGCAGGTAATCTAAAGCCAGCAATGGAATATCTGGCGGCTGAATTAGTGACATTGCGTGATAAAGGATTACCGCAAGGGCAGTTTGATGAGTTGTATACGCAGAAACAGACACAGCTCAAGCAACTATTTGCCATGTACGGCCATACCAGCACGGATATTCTGATTAATCAGCGCCTTTTATCCCAACAAAGTAATGTTGTGGATATTGCTCCTGAACAGTACCAGAGTTTGAGGCAAGCCTTTTTGGCTTCCTTGACACCTGAAATGCTTAACCATGAACTAAAATATATCCTTTCGCAAGAAGTCGCGTTTGTTCTAATTCAGCCAAAAGGGGAGACAGAGATGGATGTGAACCAGTTAAGAGATAACTTTGATCAGATAATGTTGCCTGCATCGCATAAGGTTGATCCTCCGGCACAACCGCCGGAATCCAAACCGGAAGCAAAGGCTTCTTGAAAGATAACAGGTATACCTTTCCTACAGAATAAATAGGGTCATAGCACGCTCTTCTGCTTATTTTAAGCAGAAGAGCGGAGTGGCTAAAAAAATCAAACTAGTCCAACAAATACGGATATAAATAATGGCGCTAACAACGTTAGTACAAATCCACTTGCGATTGCATATTTAATATCCTCATTAGTACAATTTTCTTTAATAAATGGTAAAGCTGAGTCTAATGCTGCTGCACCAGATATCCCTATTGCGCCTTGAGGATAACTTTTCCCAAGAAAATAAAGGAAGAATATACTAAATATTTCTCTAAATAGATCAGTCATGAAAGACAAAGATCCATAATGAGGATTTGTCATTGATGTCACCATAGGTCCAGATAATGAAAACCACCCATATCCACTCGATATTAACATAGACTCACTGATAGAATAGTCAGTCAACATAGAAAACATCAGCGCGCCAATAACAGTACCAGCGATAGTGAAAATAGGGATTTTAATGTGATTAATTTTTATATCATTAAAACTGAAATTAACCAAATCTAACCCTACAAGTAATATCAACGTATATAACGCATAATTACTCGAGATATTGTATTCTGCTAAGGATAAATTTGTAAATTTATAAACTAAAACGCCTAAGCAGAAAAACATTATAGCTTTAAAACACCCAATAAATGGATCTAAGAATGATTGCTTCCCTTTTTTTTCAATCTGGCAAAGTTTTCTTTTAAATAATATCAAGAATGTTGATATCGATATTAAAGAAGATAACACTATGGATTCAATGATAATTGATGTTCCAAGGTTACTATTTATGAAAACTTCACCTAATTCAATTCCCATCATAAAAAGTAGAAGCATAACTATCATAGTTATACTTCCTACTAACTTTGCCTTGATATTTTCCTTGATTAATTTACCAAGAAAGAAACCTAGAGCCAGTAAAAAACAGATAATAAGAATTGAAGTGATTGACTCCTTCATTATATATCCTGTTTAGTCATTGAGAAGTCTATAAGGATCATGCTCCTTTCTGACTCGCCACCATCTTCTTTTAACGTAATATGAGAGATATAATGGCTGACTAATTCGTCGCATACCGCGAAACTCTCTAGGAAATTTTCTAATGTAAACTGACTGATTATTTCGTCGTTACTAACCTCTTCTATTTTTTTATTCCTAGCTGAAACTTTTCCTATATAATTTATTCCGCCATCGATATTTTCACTTCTATTTATTAAATGAGCAAACGTAAAAGGCTCACCGTCTTGGTGGAAACAATCAGGAGAACTAAATCCGGGTAGCTTATTATCCGAACACTTTACCTTAACAAAGTGTATTCCAACATATATGGGTAGATATTGCTCACTTAGCCCAAATGTATTCTTAAAATCATCAAGAATTATATTCTCTAATAGTGCATTATTTTTTACTTCATCACTTAATGCTCTAAAATATCTCATGTTTTTATGTTCTGGATTGTTACTTCCTTGATCATAACCAGATAAATTATTGCCGTTATCATCCTTTACTGTTGGTAACCAATACAACTTGGGTTCTTTTAACCATGGAATAATGATGGCATTTCCATACCGACGGAATCGGGAAACTTCGGCAGGAGCATAAGTGTCGGGTTCCAATTTACTGAATTCATTTAATAAGTTACTTTTATCTTTCTCTGAATACTCCAGATTTAGTTGATAATGGGAGAAGCCTACAGATTTTAAGTTATTCTTAGCCATATTATTAAAAAAATTTATGTTTTATTGTAATGTGATGATATCAAAAATGAATATTATGTCTATAATTATTTTAATTTTAAATTAACAAATACATAACTAAAAATGAAGCAATAAACGGAGGGGAAATCGCTAAAAACTTAGTAGATTTACTAATGCTTATTTGATGTCTGTAACTTAATTAGTCACATAAAGAAAGGGTTACATCACAATGACGTCAATGAGGACTCTTTGACGATAGGATATGCAGAAGAACAAGCCCATCCTGGAAAAAATTCTGGCATAATAAATAAACAGGCATAGAGCTATCTCATTGAATTATTGGAATAACTAATAAGATCACAAAACTCTATGCCTGCCTCGTTTTACGAGGATACCTTAGCGGAAATACCGCCTTTATCATACTAAAGTCGAGCTATTTTTTAGCTGCGGCTCTAAGTTCAGTCACATTCTGACCGCCGATTCCCCAGTTATCCGTTTCGACTTCATCAATGATAACAAAGGTTGTTGCAGGATTTTTACCCAATACATCGACCAGTAACTGAGTCGCTCCTTCAATCAATTGCTTCTTTTGTTCTGCTGTAGCACCTTCACGGGTAATTCTGATATTAACAAATGGCATAAACAGCTCCTTTCATGAGTTATTATTGGCAGATGAGATCTGCCAGGACACACTTATTCGGTATTTTTATCTTGATTATTATCTGCGGTGGCTATCCAGGCAGCGCAGAATAACGTTAAACGGGCAAAGAGATAGAAAAATGTCATCAAACCAATAACAGAGCCGAATGCGGCACCAGAAGGGGAACTGGCGAGGCGTGGCAGTGTCATGGTCATAATATACTTAATCACTTCAAAGCCGATAGCTGCCATCAACGTCCCTTTCAACAGCGCCTTGCGTTCTGGCTGGTGGTGGGGTAACACCCAGAATAGCCACAGGAACAGCAAATAATTAGCTGCAATAGAAATTGCCAAGCCAATCAGGAACCAAGATGGCCGCAGCCACTCAATGCCACTTAATCCTAATATTTCGACGATAATTGCCTGTGCAGATCCAGCGATAGAGGTCAGCGACAGCGTGATAACCAGCGCTAATAGTAGCCCAATTAAAGAAATGGCATCACGAATATATTTAAAATAGATCTTCTTTTCGTCTTCTTGATTACGTACCCAAACAGGGTGAAATTGAGCGAGAATAGCTTGGCGTAAATTACTTACCCAGTTCACACCGGAATAAAGAGCAATGGCTAAACCGGTTAACCCCACCGTAGTACGTTGTTTAATTGCGGTATCGACACTATTTTTCAGCGTATTGGCGAGCGTCGGATCACTAATACTGTTTGCGATACCATTGATCAGTTTTGCCAGCAAATCGGGATTAGAGGCCAGAATAAAACCCGCAATGGCGAAAGAAAGCATCAGGATTGGGATAAGTGATAAAAATGAAAAATACGTTATTGCGGCGCCAAACTGATTACCCATCCGATCATGAAAGCGCAGCGTTGCACGAATAAAGTGAGCGACGACAGGAATATTGCGGATGTAATTTCCTACTCTGACCGTCAGAGAAAAGGCTTTTTTACCGTGATGAATTCCCTTCTCCAAAGGTGTTCTGGATAACCTTTCCGGCTGATGTGCTGCTATTTCCTGTTTTTCTGCATCCTTTGGCATGTATAGCCTCAATAGTTACTTTGAATAAATATGAGTGATCTCATAATGCCATATTTCTACGAGATTACTCTGTTGTCAAATGTGAGCTTTTATCCAAGTGATATGTTGTCTGCTTAACGGGGAGAATGTGGTCACGATAAACTTTCGGTAACGCTGATTTTCCAGACGGCAGTCGAGGATAAAAATTAACCTTTCATTTATTAATCATATAGGTGTAATATTAACCATTGAAACAATAACTCAGGAGGTAATTAATATGGCTATACCGGTTTATCTTTGGCTTCAAGACGATGGTGGTTCAGATATAAAAGGATCTGTAGACGTAATGAGCCGAGAAGGTAGCATTGAAGTGTTGGAACTTATGCATACTGTCGAGTTACCAACGGATGATATGACAGGAAAGATTACAGGGAAATGTGTGCATGGTGGATTTGCTTTTGAGAAAGAAATCGATTCATCGTCACCTTATTTATATAAAGCATTAAGTATAGGGCAAACCTTAAAGAAGGCTGAGTTTAGATTCTATAAGATAGATGACTCTGGTAAAGAAAAGGAGTATTTCAAAATTATATTGGAAAACGTTAGAGTTTCTTCTATTGCTACATTCATGCATGATATTAAAAATGGTGTTTTTGAAAAACACACCCATCATGAGTATATTGATTTAAGCTATGAAAAAATAACGTGGCATTACATTGATGGAAATATCATTCATTCAGATAGTTTGGTTGAGAGGGGATAAATATGTGGGTATTTCAGGTTAATTCGGGCAAGCTATATCATGATGGAACCTTCATTGCTAAAGGATATTCTGGTGCTGTTGGATTTAAAAATAATACAGACAATGAATGTATTCCCTTCAAAGGACCTCTGCCTCACGGAAGTTACAAGATAGGTGCCCCTCATTACAGTGTGAAAACAAAAGCTTATACTTTATCTTTATACCCGAATAGCAGCAATAGTATGTGTGGAAGGGATGCTTTTAAAATTCATGGTGACAACAGGAAACATCCTGGAACAGGCTCTGACGGTTGTATTGTTCTTAGTTTATCCATCAGGAAACAAATATGGTGCAGTGGCGATCACGATTTAACGGTCGAATAATATTAATGTCTGTGACTATGTTGTCACTGTCAATATCTGCTATTGCAGCGGGACCTGATTGCTCAGATATAAACGGATGGGCAACCCAGCTTACTGCGAATAGTTTGGATGACTTTGGGATTGATAGACATAATATCGATTTCGATAAAACGCAAACATCATTAATTCTTTCTGAGAAATTAAATGAAAGTGAAGTAGCTATTATTTTACAACGTGAAATAGCTAAGGCTGAAAGGGGCAAAGTACTGAATGAGAAACATGAGTTTGATGATATTTATTTATCTCAGCCGATTTATAGGCAAATGTATCATGTAACATTTACCAACAAATCTAGGGGTAGACTCAGTTTCATAACAACGACTTTAGCTTCAGATGATGAATGTTCTATTGGTATAGAGAATATTTACCAAATTTTAAAGGAAATAAAAAAATATTGATGCTGGCTTTATTTAAAAGCCACCTTCATCAAGGTGGCTTATTATCTTATGATTTGATATATAAAATATTTGCATTGGATGGTCAACTGTTAAAGATGGTTTGCCTTGCTCATCTGCTGAAAAGAATATGAGTTATGAAATATCAACGGCAATAAAAAGATCCTTCCTTGGAAGGATCTTTTATAAAAGAAAAAATTATTGAGACTTATGGTTAATTATTTCACCATGAGTTATGCCATTTTCTGTCTCATTACTATAGGTTTTCACCAAAGGTATTTTGCCGGACAATACACCTTCCTGAACGGCTTTGACTATTCCGCTAACAGAATCAGGTAATGCAACGTTACCTCCTTTACCATTGTCATAACCTGTGACAGATTGTTGCTCTACATTTTGGGTATTAAGAATGACATTGCCTTTCTCGCTACTAATCTGCCCGCCGATCAAATGTGTATTTCCTTTTACCTCCAGATTAACGTCCTGATGACCGGAAATGGCTGATTGTTCGCTGACACTTTCCCGATCTTTGATATCGACATTGCCTTTGAATTTACCTGTAACACCATTAATACCTTTAATGTTATTGATAGTGTTAAATGCGGAGGTTAGCCTTTCCTGCAATCCTTTCTGTTGTGGCTCTTCTGTTGGGGTTTGAGCTGGATCGTCTTTTGATACATCATCTTTAGACGAATCATCCAAAGACGTATTATCTTTCGTTACCTCATCTTTAGGTGCGTCGTCACTTTTTACTTTGGATTCTTTCGCGTAATTAAGACCCGCATCAACACCGACATTCAATCCATGTTCAGTGTCTTTACGGCTTTCGACCCGCAAGTCACCGCCAATGTTACCTGTTACGTGATCTGCGTCTATCCGTGCTCCGCTAATTGTTGTATCACCGCCACTGTTGATGATGACATTTTCACCTTTGATATGGCTATTATGCTGAGTTGTTGCTTGCAAGCGATCAACGCCGGCTTTTAGTTCTCCGCCAAAGTTCTGCTTTGTGGTGGTAGTTGTACTGTCATCTTCCGCTTTTTTGATGGAGCTTGAATGACCACCGTTGCCTTTCAGATTGAATTCCCAACCATCGTTATTCACTCGATCCTGAGCTGATACCAACTCAACATTACCTTGTTTAGCATTCAGGTCGATCTGTTTACCTATCACTGCCGAGCCTTTCAGCGTCAGGTTATTACCTGCTTCCAGTTTGACACCTTGCTGACCGCCAATTTCACTCACCTGAGCTGTACTGCTATTTTTGCTATCTGTGTTGTAACCGCCGCCGAGACCGATGTGAAGATTCTCGCCTTCTGGGGAGTTTCCGCCTTTAGCAGAAGCTTCACCGTGATAACCGGTTGTGGTTTTCGTTGTGCTGTTGGTGGCATGATCAAAACGGATATCACCTCCAGCGTCTATATTGGTTTTGCCTGTGTCAGCCTTCAAAGAGGTACCTTGATATTCAGCATCCCTTGCGACACGGATATTAATGTCATTGGCTGCGGTAATCTGGCTGGTAACAGATTGGGTTGTGGAGGTGTAGCTGCTTTGGGTGCCGCCTTTACCTTTACCATTCGCGGAGATATCTTCGCCGGTTGTGGTATAAACTCGTAGGTCAGCATTGCCGCTGGTTTCACTGTGGCTGCTTTCGTGGCGATTCTGCGCTGCTTCACTGGTATGGTTGCCGGCTTCCAATGTAACGTTGCCCTTGTCGGCGTGGTATTGAGTACCTTGATCATACAATTCGCCATGGGTTTTAATAACGACATGGCTGGCTTGAACAGATGTCACAACGGCTTCGGACTTTTTGTTCTCTGTCTGAATGCTACTGCCGTTGGCTGCCAGATCGGCTCCCAGATTGGGGGTACCTTTCTTGGTGAATGTGCCATCCAGCGCGGCTTTAGCAGGTTCTTTCACGGCTTTCTCAACTGGGCGGGTGACCGCGCTGTAATCTATATTGACGCCAATATCGGTGCCAACCTGTAGTTTACTGTTGGAATGGGATGCCGTATTGGTGACGGCCAAATTGCTGACTTTACCTGCCTCAGCAGTGTAAGTGCCATTAACTTTATGGTTTGTACCTTCCTGAACTAACTCACCATTGGCTTTAATATTCAGATCACCTGCGATCTGAGAACCAGAAACCACGGCGGAACTATTGGTATGAGCGCTGTTATTACCTTCATAGCCACCGTGAATACCGGAACCGACTTTATCTATTCCTCCGGTGAGATAAACACCGACGTGTTTTTTACTCTGAAACTTCTCTTCAGATTTTTTATCTTCCGCAGCTAACAGATGAACATTGGTGCCGGTAATCTTCGCATCACCCTGAGTTGTCACCAGATTGGAACCACTGAGGATAACGTCTTTATCCGTATCGATAGTGATACTTCCTCCGCTCAAGGTGGACGTTTTCTGGATTATCGTCTGATTTTTCTGGTTGTTACTGGTATGTTCAATCCCCACGCCAGCACGATACTGCTTATCCGTCTTTTGTTGGAACTGACTTTGCAGATCTAAAGAGGTGTTTTGTTTATCAACCTGTTGCTGTTCGCCATAAGAGCGTACCTTAATATTACCGGATGTCTTTAAGTCGAGAGTGCCAGCACTTCTTACCTGACTGCCAACAACATTGAAATCTTCATCACCGAGTAATTTGAGATCCGCTTCAGAAACTAACTCACTGCCATGGGATTTCTGTTGTTTGTTGTTGGTTTTTTGTGAGCCGTTGGTAATGTTGAATACGGTTCCCGTTCGCTCGTCAATGTTCTGATTAAGATGACTGACCGCATTATCGATCGTTAATTCGCCGCTATTGGCATGAACAAAAGCACCTTGAACCGCTTTGACTTTACTGCCGGTAATGGATATACCCTTTTGGCCTGACAGCAATAAACTTCCGTTGGCCGTCAGTTCAGAGGCATGGCTGGTTTCTTTCAACTCATTGTTGTCTTTATTATCACCACCGCCAATCCCGCCCCAATATTTCTTATCATCACGTACAGCATGACTATCAGCGATTTTCTGAACATTGATTTGCAGTTCTTGACCGGCATTCACGGTCATATTTTGACCTGCGTGAACTTTCGCGCCAAGAATGTCAACTTGGGTTCCTGCTTTAATATTAAGATCAGTTCCTGCTTGTAATTCGCTGGCGATCAAACGCTGAGTTTGTTTACTTTCTTCCCAACCTCCTGTCTGCAATTTAGCTGTGTGATTTTTCTTATAACCTGTTTCTGCGGTTTTTTCTGTTTCAGTCAGACCGGCAATTTGGACACCTTTTTCCGCGGTAATAGTCAGTTTATCCCCGGCATCTATTTTGCTACCCAGGATCTTAACGTCACCTTCTGTCGCGTTTAAAGCCACACTTTTTTTCGCCTGAATATTGTTTCTTTCCTGATGCCGTTTTTCACTCTCTTGAGTCACATCGTGTCGCCAGGTATAACCCTGTTGGTTATCAATATTCTTAGTGGTTTGAATTAATTGCTGCCCATCTAAAGTCAGATTAGCGCCACTGAGATTAACACCGTCACCCACTATATCCGTGGCGGTAATCTGGTTATTATTATTAGCAACTAACGAGATATTTTTACCGGCTAATTTAGTCCGGGTCAGTGATTGGCTGCTTTTACTGTCATGTGTATAACGTTCATTGAAAAAGCTTTGGTAATTATTACTACCGTCACGATGATATTTCGATTCGCTGACTTGGCCTTTTACCTCAATATTATCGCCCAAGAGATCAACATTTCCGCCTTGTAGATGTGCAGCTGTTAAATTAAGGTTGCCATGAGAATTCACAATAATCTCGTCACTGGCAGTAAGAGAACCTTGTAGATTCACCCCGCTGCCTTTTGCTGTATTGAGCAGATGAATACGTCCGGCTTGCATACTGCCGAGATAATAGCTATCCAGTACGCCAGTCAGCTCTTGCTGAGAGTCAAGTACTTCTCTTGTGGCTGAGATTGTATTCGCACCACTGATAGCATGAATCGCTTTTTGAGCCGTGACGGTGCCCCGGTTATCAATTTTGGGTGCGATAAGATCAAGAACCGCATTGGCGGTTAGGCCACCTGATTTAATTTTCAAACTATTCTGATTATTAAAGGTGTTAAAACCTTGCAGATTGCCTTGTTCCACCAGTGGATTACCAACGACCAGAGAAGCTTGGTTGGTATTGATAAAACCACATCCATTACATGTAATACCGTTCGGGTTTGCTAACACATAATCTGCGGCTATGCCAAAAACTTCCTGTTGCCCTAATAACAGGGAAGGATTTCGGCTGATAACTTCATTCAGAATCAGGCTGGCGGCTTGGCCATTTAGATTGGGGTTAGCCGCGAGTTGGCCTGCTAATTGTGATTGGCCATCCTGTAAAGCGTTATTCAGAACGGCACCTGCATGGCCGACGTTATAATCCAAATATTGGTTATGTGACAGCCCGGAAGCAGAAGGGGGCACGATATTAATAACCGTTGCTTTACCTTCGGTAGCTAAAATATCGGGACGATGTGCCGAATCGCCACCACCAACGATTTCATTGGCAAAGCTGGTAGAACAGGACACAAGGATGATTGCCATGGACGCGGCAAGCTTGCCGGTAGGAGATAACTTGAATTTTTTATTTTTCATACATGAGTCTCTATATATTATTTATATTTATGTGCACAACATTGGGTACTGCTTAAAACCATCAAAAGGTGTAAGAAAAACGGGTTAGGACTTGAACGGGTTCATCAACGGCTTTGCGGTTGGAAAGCCATTTCCCGCGACTGGCTTCGATATCGAACACCATGCGTTGGTATCTCAACGTGGCTCCGGTGCTTATACCCGCACTACTTTGCCAGCCTTGAGGGCTGCGATAGCCTTGAACTTGGCCGACATCAATACCGATACGCATTGATAATGTACTGTTGGCAATTGGGAACGTGCGGGACAGCGTATTTTGCAGATACCAGCCGTTATCGCCGGATAGCGTATTTTTGCTAAATCCCCGTACCGCATTTCGATCAGAGATATTCAGCCATTCGACACCGGGTAAACTGCGCCGGTTGTATTGCCCATAAAACAGGTTATTGAGCTGATAAGGGGAGTTGAATAACGTAAACCGCTGATACAGGTTGACCATCAACTTACCTTTGGTGAATTGTTCATTGAGATAAGTCGTGGCAGTTTGTGCACCGAACCAAGGTAACCCTTGCTCAACACTCAGATTCAGCGTGATTAAACCGGTAGGGATAATTTGTAAATGGTTAACACCGAGTTCAAATACACTCAGCGTCTGGCTGCTGACACCAATCTTGGCGTCACCAATATAATTGTTGTAATTCTTATAAATAAGTTGTCCGCTGACAGTATTAATCTGAGATTGATTACGATAGAAAGCAAAATCAGAACGCATCCCAACTTGCTGAGTATTCCCATAGATTTTTACGGTTTTGTTTTGCAAATGGGGATGACTGGCATATTGGGAATAACTGCCAAATCCACTGAATGTTGCTGCACCGTAGGGTACTGAATAGAGAAGGGTTGCCGCGCGACTGTAGCGATTGGATGGGCTATCCAACGTGCTGCTGACATTCAAGCTAATAAAGTCAGATAAACCAAACGGGCTATCGAAACTTGCATTTGTGCGAGCCAGCCATTTCCCGGTACTTTTCTGCCCATAATTATCAGTAATGATATTCAGCAACCAAGGTTTACTGTGCTGATTATGCAGTTTAATGACTGAACCGCCGTTCACTGTCCCCGGTAAAATATCCAGTGTGGTTTTATTGGACTGTAACCGATTAGCCTGATCTAAACCCTGATCAAGTTGCGTGATATTAAGAGGCTGTTTTTCCAGACCGGGGAACAACATACTGCTATTAACCCAACGATCACCGCCTTCGATTTTCTCAACAAACCCTTCAATAACATTTAGCCCTAACTCGCCATCTGCATCGGGAGCAATAAATTGAATACGGGCAGTGATATAGCCTTTACTGATATAGAGACGAGTAAGCTCATGGCTGAGCCGGTTAATATCATGACTACTGATACACTCTGGGGACAAAGCGCTGAGAGTATTTAAATCTCGTGCAGAGAGAAGAGAAATCCCTTTAAGGTAAACACCGGTTAATGGCAGGCACTGCCTGGATTCCGGCAATGCAGGTACAGGCGTTGATTCGGGGACGGTACTAGCCTGCTGTTTTAATTGCTGATATCGGCGTTGTTCTATTAATTGGTTAATTTCCCGAGAACTCTCTTGCAACGTTCTCCTGGCCTCAGTCATCGGCAGATTATCATTTATCTCTGCGGGTGAAGCGGTTATTTGAGAGGAAATACACCACAATATTAAAATAGATATTCTTTTTATCATACATTCACCAATAAGGATGATATTTTATTCCATAAAACAAAAATATGGGGTTTTAGCCTGATAGGTAATTGCATGCGTATTGGCTAACTGATTAGTTATTAAAGCATATTCTAGGTTATATCATGCTCTGATTAACGAGTGGCGTTTCTTTTACATCTAGATTTTCTATTAGAAATTTCAATTAGTTGGTTATGCAGATAATAATAAGTTAATAAGAGCACTTATTTTATTGCTTATTAATGAATTAACTTAAGTGGAATGAATAACAGGAGGTGATTTTGACGGGTAATATAATAATCATATTAGGAATATCTTTAAATAAATAGAGTTTTAAGTCAAATAAGTAATGATAAGATAAATTCCTATTCGATGTTATTTAACTTAAAAAATGATAGTATCTAATGTGATAGTTTTTATGAGTGATTTTTTATAGAAATGAATAATAGAAGGGATAGCGCTTAAATCTTAAATAGAATAATTGTCGTAAGATTGTTAACCCAGTCACATAGTTATCTATGCTATTGGGGATGTGTTCACTTGCCGCTGCGCTGCAAATTGGAATCTATTGGGTATAGGTAAAATTGATAAAACGGACAATACTGGAAAATTATTAAAATAATTTTCCAGTACAAGGTTATCTTATCTAAATACTTTTCTATTGGTTACATAGGTTATATTTAAATTAATTAATGATATTAATTACAGTATTGTCTGTAGTGTAATAACAATAACCAACTAATCCACTCTCAGGATCGCCTGTTGTTGGCGCTCTATTATAGATAGCTATATACCATGTGTACTCAACGTTACCTGGACCGGTTAGTGTAGATTGTTGATAGACATTTTTATCGCTTTCGGGTATAGGGGTATATGGTGTATTTGTTATTCCTTGTGAGGTTTCTATATTAGGCACCATAACCATAGACGTTTCTGGTAGTAATAATGGAGCCGTAATCAGTGTTAGGGGTGCTTTTGTCTCCATCTTATATAAAAATACTTGATGGTCAAATTGGGCAGATAGGCTTGAAGATCTCCATCTAACTATATCACCAATTCTACCTGTAAGTATAAGTTTATCTGAGGCATTCTGGCTTATGGAGTATATTT
The DNA here is from genome assembly GCF_018448905.1 of Photorhabdus heterorhabditis. GTDB lineage: Bacteria > Pseudomonadota > Gammaproteobacteria > Enterobacterales > Enterobacteriaceae > Photorhabdus > Photorhabdus heterorhabditis. Next base: position 190,522 of record NZ_RCWA01000001.1, read on the forward strand.
GATGTTGAGTGGTAATATAATAAAAATATTTCCCATTAACTTTAGTTGGATTATTTCTATCTTTGTTTAAATCAGGCATATCCGATAAGATCGATTCGACATCAGCAGCAACAAGAATATCAATAGTATTGTTGTTCATGATTTTTTCTCCATTGTTCGATATTTTTATATACTATTAACCCTTAACGATAATGAAAGGATCATGATCAATATATCCTATAAGATTTGATCCTTGGTATATAGACATATTCCAAAGATAATTTTCACTTCTATCAAATGTATCTTTAGTTGGAGCGATAGCTTCTGATTGATGATAATAACTTGTTACCTCATGACAGTTATTTGGGTCGTCGCTATCTGTATATGGAACATTAATGTTACTAATAATAAGTTGTGGCTTGCTTATATTAGGACCTACTTCTCCGCCTGACATTGTTTGTAAAAGTACTGCGTAGCCAAATTGTTGTGTTAAAGATATTGGTCTCCATCTGATAGAATCACCGCTATTAACTGTTATGATCATTTCCCCTGTAGCATTATCTGTAGGGGCATAATATGTACCTTTAGCTTTACTTCTAACTATATAGTACATGTATTTATTATCTACCTGAATGGAATGGTCAGGAGACAGGTGATAGTTGTTAACGATAGATTCTGCATCTACACAAACAAGAATATCTACGATATTATTACTCATTTCTATGCTCCTTCGTTAAAAGTGCTAGATTGCTCATATTAGGTCGTTCAATAACTATTTATATAATTAATCATTAATGCTCAAAAAGCTACTAGTATAATTGATAGTTTATAAAAGAAAACTACTTATATATTTATCAATGTCTTTCTTAAATATATTTAAATATTACCTTTAGCTCTTTTTAAGGGTGAATGCTGTTGAGTTATTTTATAGGTTGTTTCGATTTATTCTATAAATTTATATTGTTTTTTAAATCAATGAATTATTGATAAATAACAAAATCATATATAGATTCAGTACGGATATTTTAAGTAACAATAAGGCTTTTTTACTATACAGAGTTAGATATATTAAGGTGTATTTTTTATTATAATTAGTTTGCTACATACGAACTTGAGATTAACGAATTTAAATCCAATGTCGGGTTTATTATTCGCTTTATTTTATTGCAACTAGATTCAATAAAAATATTCAGTCAGTTGAACTACTAATCGTAACAGTAAGCGGCAGGCCATTTAAACCCTGTAGGCTTTCTTTGCTTGATAGACCATGAGAACAATAACCAATAAGTTTCGATCTATTATAAATAGCCAGATATAATGCATAATAAGAAAATCCTGTGTTAAGTAAAGTGGATTCCTGATAAGAAATATGCTCCTTTTGATAGGTAATAGATGGGGTTACGCTATTTTTTTGTGGAATGGGAATATCAGTGACCTCTTTAATAAGGTTTACAGGAAAAGAAATATTATTCTCACCAGTTATTTTTTTCATATCGTATAAAAGTACTTGGTATTCAGATTGGGCAGATAAGCTCGAAGCCCGCCATCTAACTATGTCGCCAATGTTTCCTGTAACTTTAAGGTTACCTATATTATTATAAGTTTTCTGTTGACTTGTCATATAATAAAAATATCTACCATCACGTACGGTTGGTTTTTTGTAGTCTTGGCTAAAACTTAATTCCGATGTTTGGATATCTTGTATGATAAGTTCTACATCAACAACGATAAAAATATCAATTATTTCAATTGATTGATTGTTATTATTTTTGGGGATTTTAAGGTTATTTGAACTATATATATTATTCATTGTGTTATCCTAATAATCATATAGGGAATGTTATTTTTCCTATTTCTAAAGGGGGATGTTTAATATATCCCTTGAGTTCTTTTTGTTGATATATAGCCATTAACCAAGAATATTTTCCCCCGCCTGATCCAATAGCCACTGATTGAAAAAAACTTTTCTTTTTTAATTCTTTTTCTATATCTAGTCTATCACTATTATTTACAATATAACTAGAGTTTATTTCACTTTGATCTAATTTTGGATTTGTTATAATCTTGTTGATAATTGTTCCTGTCATCTTATATAAAATTGCTGCATACTCAAATTGTTGTGATAGAGATATTGCTCTCCATCTAATATTGTCACCAATATAAGCTTTTATTTCCATTTTTCCATTAGTGTTATTTTCAGGAATATAGATGTTGCTAAAATTAGTAATATAGTAAAATAATTCATCGTTTATTAGAGTAGGATTTTCAGGATCTTGGCTTAAAGAAGGATATTTTTTAATAATAGATCTGGCATCTACACAAACAAGAATATCTACAATATTACTCATTCCCATGCTCCTTCACTGAACTAAGATGCTTGAAGAGTTAGTTATCACCTAATAATTGACCATTAAGGTTGAGATTTCTACTGGTATAAATCATAGTTTATATAAGAAAATTACTGATATGGTTTAGAGGCTGACTTAGTACATGAAATACATTTGGCAATGTACCGGTGATTAATTATTTAAAAAAGAAAAAAATATTTATTTTAGATTAATATATTAAAATAATAGATTAAATTGCTTTAAAAGCAGTGCAATATGCTTTTCAGATGGCTATGGGATGTGTGCATATATTGTTTGGAACAATGATAAAAATTTCAACCATATTGATATAGTTCTTCTGGTTAATGAATAAAACATAGTTGGTTATCCAATTCTTCGCTTTTTTATCACAATAAATAAAAATTTTACTTATCAAATAAAATTTCTTCCACTATGATAAATATTGAGGTTCACTATCAATACTCTGAATTTCTAAGAGGGACTTGAATGAATATTCATCGACCGTATATTTCACCCTATAAATTTCATGAATTAGATGTAGATGCTTACTTTGTAGCTGAAATTTGTGAACTTATTGAAAAAATTTCAGGATTTAATTTGTTTTCTCTTGTATTAAAAACTCGTTTCCCGGTATCTGGCCGTGAAGTGCATTTTTTTGATAATTATCACGAATCTTGGAGGGCGCTTTATATAGAAAAAAAGTATTGGATGATCGATCCTATTCTACACTTCCAGCCTGTACCGCCTAATTTTTCAAGAGCATGGGATTTGGATTTCTTTGCTGAATCCAATGGGAAAGAACTTTGGTATATGACGCAGAAACATGGGTTTCGGTCTGGGATCACATTTGGGCTGCCGGCATTTTCGGGAACTTATGGAATATTCTCCGTTGCAGGGAAAGATGGGCCGATTGATAACGATACAATGTATAAATGTAGTGGGGAGATTCTAAAGGTATATATTAGAATAATAAGATATTTAACATCACATACAAAGTATTTACAGACGTTTTATATAGATAAGATTTCATTTTCGCGTAGAGAATTAGAAGTACTACGGTATACCGCAGATGGTATGATCTCCAGTGAGATTGCTTCAACTATTTGCGTAACTAAAAGTACCGTTGATTTTCATCTAATGAATATCGTTAAGAAGCTGGGTTGTAGGAATAAATTCCAGGCAATCGCTAAAGCTGCATTATTTGGGTATATATAATTTTAGCTTTTGTTGTTACCGTAGTGAATAGGGATCAGGAATAGTTTTACCTAGCAAAATAGGAATAATATTTTTTTTAAGATCGAAGAACACGTTTAATCAAATACTCTTTTCCTCTGGCAGAATTGTAATATCACAGTTCTGCTTGTTCTTTACTTAATGTTTTTATAGATATTGAGCTATATTTTATATTGTGAAAAATAAAAAAACTGGAAAATTATTAAAATAATTTTCCAGTGAGAAATTACATCATATAGGTGTTTAACTATTAGTTACTTCAATATAGGGATCATATCGATAATAACCCAGAAGCTTAGTGCCGTCATAAGCGGCAAAAAACCATGTATATTGTTCTACACCGGGTTTATGCGCTGTTGCCTGGAAATAACTATCTTTAGATTCAATAAAAATTACTGTAGGTTCATTCCCATCTGCATTAACTCCTGAAGGGACCATTGGAACTTTTTTGCCCATAGGGTTTTGTGACCAGATTTGTGATGGGACAGAGATAACATCTTCTGCTGTACTAAGCTTTTTGAATTTATACAATATAATCGTATAGTCGAAATTATTAGATACAGTTGTAGCTCTCCACCTAATATTTGCATTAATAGGAACAGTTACGCGGGCACCAGATGAACTCGCCACTTTCAGTCCAAGTGCTGGAGTATAATTAGCTATATATACATGCTGACGGATAGTTATTGGATTTGTAGGGTCCAGAGAATTTTTGATATTATTATCACGAAGATACTCAATGATTGAATCAACATCAATAACAAAGGTCACATCAGCTGTAACAGAGTTCCTGGCTGTAACAAAATCATCTTTATTCTGAATGACTTCACTCATCATAACACCTCTTTACACAATTAAATTATTCATCTGTAATTACAAGGTTAATTTGATTACTTATTATTATTCTAATAAATTTATTTTTATATAATTAACTATTAAAGTTAAAACTGCTACTGGTATAAATCATAGTTTGTATGGAAAAATTACTCGTATATTTATTAGGTTCTGACTTATATAGTTAAATTTATCTTAAATTACCTTGAAAATAGCTTAATATTATTCATGTGACTATATCCTTCATTTTTCAAGTTGCTGCTTTGTTGACTGCTTTCATTTACCCCTGTCACATAGTTATATATGTATGCTGGGGATACGTTCACTTACCACCGCGCTGCAACCTGAAATCTATTGGGTATATATAATTTCCTATGGTGATTAAAATTTCAATCCCATAGATATAATTTCTCTTGTTTACGAATAGCACATTTTGACGTATTAGATACTTTGCTCCTGTATAACAGAAAATGATCATTTTCTTTATTAAATGGAAGCTTTACTACTATAATAAATATTGAGATTTACTATCAATATTCTTCATTTTTCAGAGGACATTGAATGAATATTTATCGGGCATATACCTTACCATATAGATTCCATGAATTAGATGTAGATACTCATTTTGTGGCTGAAGTTTGTGAAACCATTAACAAAATTTCAGGGTTTAGTTTGTTCTCTCTGATATTAAAGGCGCGCTTTCCTATATCTAACCGTGAAGTGTATTTATTTAATAATTATCATGAATCCTGGAGAAATCTGTATATAGAAAAAAAGTATTGGATGATTGATCCTATTTTAAATTTCCGACCTGCTCCACCTTCTTTTTCAAAAGTATGGGACTTGGATTTTTTTTCAGAATCTAATGGGCAAGAGCTTTGGTATGTGAATCAGAAACATGGGTTTCGCTCTGGGATCACATTTGGGCTTCCTGCATTCTCAGGAACTTACGGAATATTTTCTGTTGCGGGGAAAGAGGGGCATATTGATAACGAGACAATGTATAAATGCAGTGGGGAAATTTTAGGTGTGTATATTAGGATAATAAGATATTTGACCTCACACACAAAGTATTTACAATTTTTCTATGTAGATGAAACTTCATTTTCAAATAGAGAATTAGAAATATTAAGATATACCGCAGATGGAATGATATCAAGTGAGATTGCATCGATTATCTGTGTAACTAAAGGTACCGTTGATTTTCATCTAATGAATATTGTTAAGAAACTTGGCTGTAGAAACAAATTTCAGGCAATAGCTAAAGCTGCATTACTTGGCTATATATAACTTATGTTTATATTTTACTTTGTACACTGATCTGGATTACTAATATTATTACTCGAATAGATTGATAGGGGGGAATAGACATTTATTTTTACCTCTGCATCTTTATTGGTACTATTATATACCCTATGGATTTCAAGATGCATTGCGGCGGCAAGAGAACGCATCCCCAGGAGCATAGATAACGATGTGACTGGGGTAAGTGAACGCAGCCAACAAAGAAGCAACTTGAAAGATGACGGGTATAAATAGGAATTGGAGAGATTTTTCCTAATGGATGAAAATAATATTTATTCAAAATATAAAAATAGGTTCAATCCAATACACTTCTCTTTAGGCAAAAATGGAATATTATAATTCTGCTTACCCTTTGCTGAATATATGTATAATTTTAAGGTTATTAATTCTCTGTAATGTGCCGATTAAACCAGTAAAGGATGAATGTTTTCTTCTAAAATGTTTATCAGTAGTGAGTCATTTCACCAGATAATCCACGGTGCTATTTATTCAATAATCCCCATTGTGCTAAGGAATCCCCCTCCTAAGTCACGAAGAGCAAAGGTGGGGGAGATACCCTCTTGTATGTCAACGCTAATCAGTTCAACCAATATTAACGCTGCCACCCCCAATGACTACGCCACCACAACTGACGGCGTCACCGGTTCTGGCTGCGGGTTTGCCATCAATAAAGACAGTGCTGGAACCGGCTGCAATAGTTCGTGGATGAGACGAATGTGGTGCTAAGCTATCGCCTTGGCGGGCGAGAGGAATACCATCGGCTTTCACACTGGTGGAGCCGGAAATCACCGATGTTGCTTCACAATCATCATGTGCTGTACCGATATCACCTATTTTTACTGCATTTCCCATCATGTTTTCCTTATTTAAGAGAAGTTAAGTTTATCTTGAAATATAATTTTCCTAGGTAGATTAACATAATAAGTCCTCTTTGTTTTTATTATTGTTTTTGTTAATAAATACAAGTGGTGAGGGAGACATAAAAACAACCCGACCATCAAGAGAAATATCAATTTTAGATTGACTAAAATCTAAAGGTAAAAGTTTAAGATCAGATGAATCTATAATTTCATCTAATCTTATTGATGAAAAATAATCATTATTACATTTTCCATTAAAAAAATATCGGGTCAGATAACCCGATGCTATTAATTAAATCACTCGAACAAAACGTCCGTTAATCAATGAGAAAGTTAGTGCGGTAGTAGCTAGAACAGTATCACCGTCTTCATCATCAACGTAGTAAGATATTGGAGAGTTCTCTGGGTCTGATTTATTTATCAGTCTAACCATTCTGCCTTGGTTCATTATTTTAACTCGATAGTCATTCCAGTTAATCGGTATCATTTTGAAGTTTTTTGCGTTGATATCACTGTAAATAGGCTGATCAATGAAGATACCCTCTTCACTTTCGCCAGTTGACCAAGACCAGGCTTTGAGCGAGACTTTTTGCAATTCACGAATAGTATTCACATCTTTGGCATTATAGGCTTGCCAGACAGCCATATAAGCCTGTTGCAGTTGCTGACGTTGTTCAGGTGTATCGGTATAAGGCGTTGCTTTAATCCATTCCCAGTCAGGTAAACCACTGATTTTTACCGTTCGGCTAAACCGGTATAAGGTCATATTGGGCGGGAATTTTCGAATATTAAAATAGTTTTTGTCTTTATGCCCGGCTTCTCCATTATCCGCCTGTATTACATGGCGGATAACCGGCGTACTGATAGTGGCGTATTTGGTTTCATCCTTCGATTTTGTTGCCACGGGTTGATCATTTTCATCAATCGCCACTTCAATCGCTGTCAGAATCTGGCTGTTTTTACCGCGCATAGCGGTTAACTCTAATGTACATTTAGCTTCAGGGTTGAAATGATTACGGGCTTTATCTGACATTTCATCTGGAGAGAACCAACCCAAAGCACCAAATTCCAGACTAATTTCATTTTCGCCATTTGCCATGAATAGCATAGAGCCAGTGCTTCCAGTACCAAATCCTCGGCCTGCTCGGGTTGAATTACGGTTATCCATTCCCAGTACGTCATTAGTTTTAATGGCACAAAAGGCATATTGGATATCAAATACGCTGCGAATATATAGCCGGGGTTCATTTGCTTGGGTACTAAACATAAAAAGCACTCCTGATAATAGTAATAATAGTTTCATTTTTATCCTTTTTTCTTTCTTATCTCATTCCAGGGAATTACATTTTCCATTAAAAAAGAATATCGGGTTAAATAACCCGATATTAGTTAATTAAATCACCTGGACAAAGCGACCGTTAATTAATGAAAAAATGGGTGCGATAGTAGATAGAACAGTATCGCCATCTTCGTCAACGTAATAATAGGATATTGGAGAGTTCCTTAAATCAGATTTATTCACTAGTCTGACCATTCTACCCTGATTCATTATCTTAACTCTGTAATCATCCCAGTTAATTGGTATCATTTTGAAGCTTGTTGTTTTGATATTACGGTAAACAGATTGATCAGTGAAAATGCTCTCTTCACTTTCACCAGTTGACCAGGCCCAGGCTTTAAGCGCGACTTTTTTTTGCTCACGAAGCGTATTTAAATCTTTAGCATTATAGGCTTGCCAGACGGCCATATAAGCCTGTTGCAGTTGCTGACGTTGTTCCGGCGTATTGGTATAAGGCGTTGCTTTAATCCATTCCCAGTCAGGTAAGCCGCTGATTTTTACGTTGCGACTAAACCGATATAAGGTCATATTAGGTGGAAACTCTTTGGGATCAAAATATTGTTTCTCTATATGTCCGGGTTCTGTATTTTCGGCCTGTATTACATGGTGCACAACTGGGGTGCTGATAGCGGTGTATTTGGATTCATCCATTGGTGCTATTGCCACTGGCTGACCATTTTTATCAATCGCTACTTCAATTGCTGTTAGCACCTCGCTGTTTTTACCGCGCATGGCGATTAACTCTAACTTACATTTAGCCTCAGGGTTGAAATGATTACGGGCTTTATCTGACAGTTTATCTTGGGAAAACCAGCTTAGCGCCCCGAACTCTAGGCTGACTTCATTTTCGCCATTGGCCATTAATAGCATAGAGCCAGTGCTAGATGTGCCAAATCCCCGATTTGCTCGAGCCGAATTACGGTTACTGAACCCCGTTACGCCATTAGTTTTAATATCACAAAAGGCATATTGGATATCGAATACACTGCGAATATAGAGTATGGGTTCATCTGCATTAGCGCTAAACATAAAAATGGCGCTTGCTGAAAGTAATAGTGAGGAAAGAAGGGACAACTTTAATTTCATTTTTTACCTTCAAGTTCTTTCATCTAAATTTATTATGGAATAATAACTTATCTATTATTTAAAGAAGGATAAATCCTCTTTTTCTTTCAAATTATTATCGGGTTAAAATACATCGTTTCCATCAAAACGATATTTTGAATTTAATAGTGTATTGTTTTTATCAATAAATGCAAGTGGTGAAGGAGACATGAAAATAACCCGGCCATCAAGAGAAATATTAATTTTAGATTGACTGAAATCTAAAGATGAAAATTGAATGTCATGTCTCAATGAATTTAAATTTTTTTGGTTATAGTTCATAAATAGTCTGTATTCCGTTTTACCTTGAATGTTGTTTGGAGAAAACATATTGCTGTATACATGATTGTTGCGGGAGACTGTTATTTTCAGCCTAAGATCGCTTTCATCTTAGGCTGAATGATTATCGTGATTTTTTTACTTAACGGGCAATCATCACTTTGCCGTTGATAATCGATAAATAAGGATTGTATTTGAAAATTTCATTTGTAACCTTATTCTCCATTCTGACTGGAGAACTCCCCAATACCCCGGCTTCCAGACGAAATAATCGTCCTTCGTTATAGCGTACTAACTCATATTTATCCCATACAGGTTGTATGACAACATAATTTTTATCATCTAATACTTCTTTAAAACCGAATGAATTAAAGAAAGTCTCTGGTCGGCTATTTTCACCTATCGCCCATTCTGCCCAGGCGGGTTGACTCATTTTCCATAATTGATTTAAATCTCGCCGATGTAAGGTATTGCTGATTTCCAGATAGAAATTTTTTATCGCCTCCATATCATTTTTTTCCGAAACGGGCCGCGCTGTTGTCCACATCCAGTCCGGTAATCCACTGAGCGTAAAGGTTTTCTGTGCGGCAAAAAAACCTTCTTCCGCCTCTATTTTCGACATGGCGGCATAATCAAAGCCGGTTTTACCATTTGGTAACTGGCTCTGCGATTCTTGTGTCGTGACATTGCCTTTATCATCAACAGTCAACTTGATATGGCTAATAACCACTCCTTCCTCGTCATATGGTGCGGTTTTAGTTAATGTTGCTTCACACCAGGAATCGGAATAAAGTCCTTCAGAATCTGTTTCAAAAGATAGCGGTCCCATCAGCAATTCCATTGTATTCTGACCATTTTCAACAAAAGCCGTCATATTAAAGCCACTGGATTGTGTCCCCGTCCGTGACTCAATATTATCTAGGGCCATTATGCCATTTATTCGCACCACGCAAGTGCTACGTTGAGTCTTAAATGACAACAGATATTTATGTTCAACCATAGGTGTTTTTCCTGATACTGAATAACTCATCATTAATAGTAAAGTCAGCAGAGCACTAACCCAGCGATATTCTGAATTTCGATTTTTCTTTTGGTTATAGTTCATAAATAGTCTGTATTCCGTTTTACCTTGAATGTTGTTTGGAGAAAACATATTGCTGTAGGGAGACTGTTATTTTCAGCCTAAGATCGCTTTCATCTTAGGCTGAATGATTATCGTGATTTTTTTACTTAACGGGCAATCATCACTTTGCCATTAATAATCGACAAATAAGGATTGTATTCAAAATATTTATCTTCCTTTTTATTATCCATTCGGATAGGTGAGCCTCCCCATACACCAAATTCTAATCGGAATAATCGCCCTTGTTTATAACTTATTAGTCTGTATTTATGCCAATCAGGTGCTCTGACGACATAATTTCTATTTTCTAGTTTTTCTTTAAATCCAAATGAGTTAAAGAAAATTTCCGGTTGACTGTTTTCAGTTATTGCCCACTCTGCCCAGGCAGGTTTACTCATCTTCCATAATTGATTTAAATCTCGCCGATGTAAGGTATTGCTGATTTCCAGATAGAAATTTTTTATCGCCGCCATATCATTTTTTTCCGAAACGGGTCGTGCTGTTGTCCACATCCAGACCGGCAATCCACTGAGCGTAAAGCTTTTCTGTGCAGCAAATAGCCCTTCTTCCGCTTCTATTTTTGACATGGCTGCGTAATCAAAGCCGGCCTTACCATTTGGTAACTGGCTCTGCGATTCTTGTGTTGTGACATGGCCTTTATCATCAACAGTCAATTTGATATGGCTGATCACTTCATCTTTATCACCATACGGAGACGCTTTAGTGAGGGTTGCTTCACACCAATTGTCTGGAGAAAAAATATCAGAATTTTCATCCATAGATCCCATCAGCAATTCCATCGTATTCTGACCATTTTCAACGAAGGCAGTCATATTAAAACCACTCGATTGTGTTCCAGATTTCGAATCACTGTTTTCCAGTGCAATCATACCATTAATTCTAGCCACACAGAGACTACGATGCGTATTGAGTGACAATAGATATTTATATTCAACCATATTTGTTTTTCCCGATATCGAAGAATTTACCATCAATAATAACGCTAGAAAGGTACTACCCCAAAGATACCCTATACGTCGATTTTTCTTTAGATAACGGCTCTTGAAGTACCCACTCTTTTTCAATTTCATCTTGTAAATTTCTCATAGTTGTTGATTTAGAACCACTAAGTTTTTTATTTTCATTTTCAGCCTTTTATCCAATTCCATTGAGCATTTGTTTACTTTAATTTCCAATCTGTAATTAATGGGTTCTATTTTGTTATTTATAGAAATTTAACTTTCTTTAGATGCCCAGTGATGGGCAATGTAAATAATAATACAGTCAGTGTGTTTTTATAATTGAATATAATGAATTATTATTGGGGATTAATCAATGTTTATGGTGCTGCTATCAATGAAGATAAATATGGTACAAAACATTTCCCTATTGATCTGGAAAGTAGCTGCCATAATTATTATGGCATTTCCCATCAAGAAAAAATATCGGGTTAAATAATCCGATATTAGTTAATTAAATCACTTGGACAAAACGACCGTTAATTAATGAGAAAATAGGTGCAATAGTAGATAGAACCGTTTCGCCATCCTCATCATCAACGTAGTGGTAGGATATTGGGGAATATTCTAAAATTGACTTATTTACTAACTTGACCATTCTGCCCCGATTCATTATCTGGACGCTGTAATCATTCCAGTTAATCGGTATCATTTTGAAGCTTTTTGTTTTGATATTACGGTAAACAGATTGATCAGTAAAAATGCTCTCTTCATTTTCACCGGTTGACCAAGCCCAAGCTTGTAATGCAACTTTTTGTTGTTCACGAATAGTATTCACATCTTTGGCATTATAGGCTTGCCAGACAGCCATATAAGCCTGTTGCAGTTGCTGACGTTGTTCAGGTGTATCGGTATAAGGTGTTGCTTTAATCCATTCCCAGTCAGGTAAGCCACTGATTTTCACATTACGACTAAACCGATATAGGGTCATATTAGGTGGATATTCTGTTGGATCAAAATATTGTTTCTCTATATGCCCGGCTTCTACATTATCCGCCTGTATTACATGGCGGATAACCGGCGTACTGATAGTGGCGTATTTGGTTTCATCCTTCGATTTTGTTGCCACGGGTTGATCATTTTCATCAATCGCCACTTCAATCGCTGTCAGAATCTGGCTGTTTTTACCGCGCATGGCGGTTAACTCCAACTTACATTTAGCTTCAGGGTTGAAATGATTACGGGCTTTATCTGACATTTCATCTGGAGAGAACCAACCCAAAGCACCAAATTCCAGACTAATTTCATTTTCGCCATTTGCCATGAATAGCATAGAGCCAGTGCTTCCAGTACCAAATCCTCGGCCTGCTCGGGCTGAATTACGGTTATCCATTCCCAGTACGTCATTAGTTTTAATGGCACAAAAGGCATATTGGATATCAAATACGCTGCGAATATATAGCCGGGGTTCATTTGCTTGGGTACTAAACATAAAAAGCACTCCTGATAATAGTAATAATAGTTTCATTTTTATCCTTTTTTCTTTCTTATCTCATTCCAGGGAATTACATTTTCCATTAAAAAAGAATATCGGGTTAAATAACCCGATATTGGTTAATTAAATCACTTGGACAAAGCGACCGTTAATTAATGAAAAAATGGGTGCGATAGTAGATAGAACAGTATCGCCATCTTCGTCAACATAATAATAGGATATTGGAGAGTTCCTTAAATCAGATTTATTCACTAATCTGACCATTCTACCCTGATTCATTATCTTAACTCTGTAATTATCCCAGTTAATCGGTATCATTTTGAAGCTTTTTGTTTTGATATTACGGTAAACAGATTGATCAGTGAAAATGCTCTCTTCATTTTCACCGGTTGACCAGGCCCAAGCTTGTAATGCAACTTTTTGTTGTTCACGAATAGTATTCACATCTTTGGCATTATAGGCTTGCCAGACAGTCATATAAGCCTGTTGCAGTTGCTGACGTTGTTCAGGTGTATCGGTATAAGGTGTTGCTTTAATCCATTCCCAGTCAGGTAAGCCACTGATTTTTACATTGCGACTAAACCGATATAAAGTCATATTAGGCGGGAATTTTCGGTTATCAAAATAATTTTCATCTTTATGTCCGGTTTCTACATTGTCTGCTTGTATTACATGACGTATAACCGGCGTGCTGATCGTGGCATATTTTGCTTCATCCACTGGTGTGGTCACCATAGGTTGACCGTCTTTATCAATTGCTACTTCAATTGCTGTCAGCACCTGATTGTCTTTACCACGTATGGCGGTCAGCTCCAGCTTGCATGTAGCTTCAGGGTTGAAATGATTACGGGCCTTATCTGACATTTCATCTGGGGAGAACCAACTTAAAGCACCAAATTCCAGACTAATTTCATTTTCGCCATTTGCCATGAATAGCATAGAGCCAGTGCTGGATGTGCCAAATCCCCGGTTTGCTCGAGCCGAATTACGGTTACTGAACCCCGTTACGCCATTGGTTTTAATATCACAAAAGGCATATTGGATATCGAATACACTACGAATATAGAGTCTGGGTTCATCTGCATTAGCGCTAAACATAAAAAGGGCGCTTGCTGAAAGTAATAGTGAGGAAAGAAGAGACAACTTTAATTTCATTTTTTACCTTCAAGTTCTTTCATCTAAATTTATTATGGAATAATAATTTATCTATTATTCAAAGAAGGGTAAATCCTCTTTGTCTTTCAAATTATTATCAGGTTAAAACACATCGTTTCCATCAAAACGATATTTTGAATTTAATAGTGTATTGTTTTTATCAATAAATGCAAGTGGTGAATGAGACATAAAAATAACCCGACCATCAAGAGAAATATTAATTTTAGATTGACTAAAATCTAAAGGTGAAAATTGAATGTTATGTCTCAATGAATTTCGGTTTTTTTTTGGTTATAGTTCATAAATAGTCTGTATTCCGTTTTACCTTGAATGTTGTTTGGAGAAAACATATTGCTGTATACATGATTGTTGCAGGAGACTGTTATTTTCAGCCTAAGATGATTTTTATCTTAGGCTGAATAATTACCATGGTTTTACTTAACGGACAATCATCACTTTGCCATTAATAATCGACAAATAAGGATTGTATTCAAAATATTTATCTTCCTTTTTATTATCCATTCGGATAGGTGAGCCTCCCCATACACCAAATTCTAATCGGAATAATCGCCCTTGTTTATAACTTATTAGTCTGTATTTACTCCAATCAGGTGCTCTGACGACATAATTTCTATTTTCTAGTTTTTCTTTAAATCCAAATGAGTTAAAGAAAATTTCCGGCTGACTGTTTTCAGCTATTGCCCATTCTTCCCAAGCGGGTTGACTCATTTTCCATAATTTATTTAAATCTCGTTGATGTAAGGTATTGCTGATTTCCAGATAGAAATTTTTTATTGCCTCCATATCATTTTTTTCCGAAACGGGTCGCGCTGTTGTCCATATCCAGTCAGGCAGTCCACTGAGCGTAAAGGTTTTCTGTGCAGCAAATAGTCCTTCTTCCGCTTCTATTTTTGACATGGCTGCGTAATCAAGGCCGGCTTTACCATTTGGTAACTGGCTTTTCGATTCTTGTGTCGTGACATTGCCTTTATCATCAACAGTCAACTTGATATGGCTGACTATTTCATCTTTATCCCCATACGGGGAAGCTCTGGTCAACGTAGTTTCACACCATGCTTCCGGGTGAAACTTTTTCGTCTCCCGGTCAAAAGACTTCCGGCCCATCAATAATTCCATATTGTTCTGGCCGTTCTCCACAAAAGCTGTAGCATTGAAACCGCTGGATTGTGTGCCTGTTCGTGAATCAATATTATCTAGTGCGATCATGCCATTAATTCTCGCCACACAGAGACTACGCTGGCTTTTAAACGACAACAGATATTTGTGTTCGATCATAGGTGTTTTCCCCGATGTGGAATAACTTATCATGAGGAGTAAAATTAGCGGAGTACTAACCCAGCGATATCCTGAATTTCGATTTTTCTTTTGGTAACGGCTCTTGAAGTACCCACTCTTCTTCAATTTCATCTTGTAAATTTCTCATAGTTGTTGATTTAGAACCACTAAGTTTTTTATTTTCAGCCTTTTCTCCAATTACATTAATGAATAATTCTATTGAGCATTTATTTACTTTAATTTCCAATCTGTAATTAATGGATTCTATTTTGTTATTTATAGAGATTTAACTTTCTTTAGATACCCAGTAATGGGTAATGTAAATAATAATATAGTCAGTGGGTTTTTATAATTGAATATAATGAATTATTATTGGGAGTTAATCAATGTTTATGGTGCTGCTATCAATGAAGATAAATATGGTACAAAACATTTCCCTATTGATCTGGAAAGTAGCTGCTATTTTAATACTAAAAAATTGGAGTTAGTTTGTGTCGATTCATCATGATTATGAGATCTACAGATGTCACCGATTTATTACATTTTCCATTAAGAAAAAATATCGGGTTAAATAACCCGATATGGGTTAATTAAATTACCTGGACAAAGCGACCGTTAATTAATGAAAAAATGGGTGCGATTGTAACTAGATCAGTATCACCATCTTCATCATTAACATAATAGGATATTGGGGAATTCCTTAAATCTGATTTATTCACTAGTCTGACCATTCTGCCTTGGTTCATTATTTTAACCCGGTAGTCATTCCAGTTAATTGTCCTCATTCTGAAGCTTTTTTCTTTGAAATCATGATGAAAAAATTTGCTGGTAAAGATATTCTCTTCACTTTCGCCGGTGGCCCAGGCCCAGGCTTTAAGCGAGACTTTTTGTTGTTCCCGGATAGCATTTACATCTTTGATGTGATAAGCCTGCCAGACAGCCATATAAGCCTGTTGCAGTTGCTGACGTTGTTCCGGGGTATCAGTGTAGGGAGTTGCCTTCACCCATTTCCAATCAGGCAAGCTACTGATTTTCACACTACGGCTAAATCGGTATAAGGTCATATTGGGTGGGAATTTTTGAATATCAAAGTAATTTTTATCTATATGTCCGGCTTCTACATTGTCCGCTTGTATCATATGGCGTGCAACCGGCGTGCTGATAGCGGCATATTTGGTTTCATTCACTGGTGGGGTTGCTACAGGCTGGCCGTTTTTATTTATTGCCACTTCAATCGCTGTTAGCACCTCACTATCCTTACCGCGCATGGCAGTCAGCTCTAGCCTGCATGTAGCTTCAGGGTTGAAATGGTTACGGGCTTTATCTGACATTTCATCAGGAGAGAACCAACCCAGTGCACCAAATTCCAGACTGATTTCGTTTTCGCCGTTTTCCATAAATAACATAGAACCCGTGCTGGCGGTACCAAACCCTCGTCCTTCCAAGGCTGAGTTACGGTTACTGAACCCTGTTACGCCATTGGTTTTAATATCACAAAAGGCATATTGGATATCGAATAAACTGCGAATATATAGCCGAGGTTCATCTGCGTTAGCACCGGACATAATAAGCACTCCTAATAATAGTAATAACAGTTTTAATTTCATTTTTTATCCTTTCTTATCTCATTCCTGGGAATCCTGCCGTGATAAATGGGATTTTATCCAGTTTGGGCTTAGCGTTAGGGTCGTAGCCCATTGACCATGGTGCGGTTTCAGCGCCCGGGACAATTTCCGGTCGAACAACAGGCCGTTCTTCCCCTAGCAGATTAATTCTTAGTGGGGATTCACTGGCTTTTAACGGATCGGCAATAACCCATTTCCACTTTTTCTTGGCTTTTAATATGTTTTTTGATCTGTACTTTAGTCTCTCATCGATTTCTGCCTCCGCAGTTAACTCAATTTCAGCTGTAATCCCATCGTGGTAACCGACGAGATCGATCCCCTTATCATGTTGATCGAATTTAAAACCTGCCGCAGTTTTGATAGCGCCTTTCGCATTTAGCGCAACTTCCATTATCATAATCCTGGTCTTAAAGGCGGCATTTATTTTTCCTTCCAGGCTTAATTTCAGCGCATTTTTATTACCGGCATCAAAAGTCCATTGCTTGCTTCTATAGGCAGCACCCAGCTGAAAGGACAGATTGCAGGTCAAAATAAGGCAACATTCAATCTCTAAGTAGTTTTTGTCATTCGCATTCTTACGTTCTATTGCTTTCCGGAATTTGGCGGCAATTTTGTCTATCTTGCAATAAGCGGCACCCATTTGGATGAGGTCCAGTTTGGCCGTCATGCCCATAAACGGGGCGGCGCTGAAACCCACAAAATGGGAGCTGTCATCGACTGAGGTGGTTCGGTTATAGGCATAAGCCAGCCCGATGTTGATGGGATCAATTTTGAGGTCAAACAGTTGGTAATCATGGGTACCTTTACCTTTTGAATCAGGCGCGGGCGCCAGGTATTTTTTCGTGTATCCCAACAGTTTTTCGACCCGATTGATGGCATCTAAACTCTCCCGGGTTTTCCTGACTTTATTGGCTTTGGCAAATTTGTTTGAGTAATCCATATCCTGAACGGTTAAGGCGTACTCAACGTTAAGGGCGGTTTCTCTGGTCAGGTAAAATTTATCCGTGTGAACGGTCCACCCGCCACGCAATTTATTGCCATCTTTAGGTTTGACATTTGCCATAGCCTGACGGGCTTTTCTCTGTTCATCACGCCGTTCTTTAATGGGCCGTTCACCATGGGAAAAATCAAAGCCAAATCCCACCGAGATCATAAAACTGACCGAGGGGTAAACCGCTATCGTCACGTACTTTTGGCGACCCGTACAGGCTTCTGTCACGAGCTTATAATATCGGGGAGCTTTGTACATATCGGTGGGGTTAGCAATATTAGACAGATAAGACACGACACTTTCCAGACCGTTTTCAATATCGGTGTCTTCTAAGTGCTCTTTGTAGAATAACGTGACCTTTTCAGGCGTATTAAATTTTAATGTTTTCTCTTTTGGTCCCCCAAGCAGTACAGCCTGATGTTTGGCGTGATCACACTTTTCTGCAATGTGTATTGTCCCGGTTTGGCCTTTCCCATCATCAACAAGGTTCATGTTAATCATGGGCTTTTTAGGCCAGACCTGAGTTTTCTTATCAAAAGTGACACTGATTTCACAGAGACAGGGATCGGGGTTGTTACATGTCATACAAGCAGCCCCGGCAGGGGGAGAAGTACGTTGTTGAGTCATATCGATTACCTTATTAGCGGGTTTATTTGGGAATAAACCCTAATTCGCTGGTTAATAATTTTTCCATTCGATAATAGCCTGGCCCTTGATTATCGCTGAGTTGAGCTAACCATGTTGGCGGGATGTGCTGAAACTGCTCAATGCGCCTTTCCATCAGCAGATAGAGAAATCCCCGGATAGAACGTTCATCGGTGATTTCGTTATCCTGACAAAAATAAAAACACGCCTCTGCCAGATTTTGATGACGTATTAATGCCTCTTCATCTATATGGGTTGGAGAAGACGGAATATTAGGAAGCGGGTTGATTAATATCTTGTCTGAAAGTGCCGTAAGGACGGAGTGTGGAATATTCATTGCATCGGCTGCATGATAATAACTCACTTCATTAATAAAATGCGTCAATTTATTAATATATCTTTGTGCGAAGAGATGGTTGAAATGAGCATATTGCTCTTTGGTAATTTTCAACATTTTTTGTCTGGAACGGGCTTCGGCGGGAAATTGTTTTCTGGCGGCGTGAAAACTATCCTGCCTGTCAATCCCCGGATAATTTGTGGCAATTTTATCTATCGGCCCGAGAAAACAGTGAATTTCCCAGTCACTCAGGATGCTGAGAAAATCCCAGATATTGCGCGGGTCATAAAATCGGAAAAACACCGGTTTGGCCTGATCGGGCAATAAGACCTGAAGATATTTACGCAGATGCTGGCGCAGTGTTTTCATGTCGGCTTGCGAGTGAAGAAGTATTCCCCAGGGCGTTCCCCATTCTGCCAGAAAAAGCCCGACTTTTTCGGTCACCTCCACCAGATATGGGGCCACTTTCAAGAGTTCAGGCTGTAAAGATTCGTCATACAGACACGTCACAGGCGGATCAAAGTGTTCCAGGATAAAAAACAGTCGGGGTTCGGCGGCACCGTCAATGACGGCATAACGTTTTTCTTCTGCCATTACTGATCATCCTTCATCGGACAGTGTGCGACGAACAGGGAGCCGGCACTGGCGGCGGCCTGTAGAATCGCCGGATTAGCCGGTTGCAATAAGTCTCCCGGGCTGCCACCGGAATTGAGGTTAATGGCCGGGCCTTTGATATCAACGCCCCCGGCATGAATGACGATAAAGTTACCGCCGACTCGCAGGCTGATTTTGCTGCCACTTTGCACAGTGAGGTCACCGTTCGCGTCAACACTGAATACGCCCTGGATTTTTTGGGCCACATCACCTTTGACCTGCAACGCGTTGTCACCGTCAATCTGGGCAAGATAGTTCCCGGTCGTTTTATGCTCCTGTTGCCCTTCTACGGTTACTTTGCGGTTGTTGGCAATCACCAGTTCGTCATCATGGCCGATACTGGTGGTCCGGTTGTAGTTAATCCGCTCGTCCCGGGAGTTGCGTACCTGAATCGCCAGATTTTTCTGGGCGTGAATAAACACTTCTTCCTGATCTTTTTCGTCTTCAAAACGCAGTTCGTTAAAGCCTTCCCCTTTGTGGGTTTTTGACCGGATTGACATCTGGGTTTTAGTCATCGGCAGGCGGTTTGGCGGGAGGTTGCTGGCATGGTAAGCGCGCCCGGTGATAATCGGCTGGTCCGGATCGCCATGTAAAAAGTCTACCAGCACTTCCTGACCGACGCGCGGGATGGCCATCATGCCCCAGCCTTTTCCCGCCCATGCCTGGCTGACCCGTATCCAGCAGGAGCTTTGGTCGTTAAACTGACCATATTGATCCCAGGCAAACTGTACCCGCACCCGACCGTATTCGTCACAAAAGATTTCTTCCCCTTCGGGACCGACCACGGTGGCCACTTGCAGGCCGTCAATACGGGGTTTGGGGTAGGGGGAGGGACGCCAGGAACGGTCGCGGTCGCCAAAGGTAAAGTGGTTGGTCAGCGTGGTGCCCGTGCCACCGGAGCGGGTTTCATCGGCCTGTGGCTGCCGGCCATGGTGGTGGATGCTGATGACCTGCCACGGGATATTAAATTTCTCTTTCGGGTGCTGGGCGAGGGTAAACATGAGGCCCGGCCAGAGGAAAAAACAGTCACTTTGCGCGTGGCCGAGGAGGTCATTGCGGCGCAAGGCTTCCAGACGATAGCGGCTCATGCGTTCCCCGCGTTCGTCTTTATAACGCCCGGGGAAATCATAGTGATAATAACTGGGTAAATCGGTTCGCTGGTTGGCCGATTTAGACTCGTGAAAGTAATATTCGGCGGTCCAGGGGGGATTTTTAAAGGTGCGGTCCCGCAGAGAAATGCCCTGAATCCCGACCTGTTCACGCCAGCGGAACTGCTGGATACTGCCCTGTATTCCCTGCACATCCGGTGTTGGGTTATAGGGAACGGAGAAGCGGTTACCGAGTGCCAGGCAGGAATCGGCAAAGAAAATTGTCTGGCCGTTTTTCCCCTGATTAAACTCAAAGTAGTAAAAAATCCCTTCATCAGCTAATAAGCGGTGGAGAAAGGCCAGGTCACTTTCGTCGTACTGTACGCAGAATTCCCGCTCGGGATGTTCATAGCCGAGGGTATAGACCATATCCCGGATGCCATTCTCTTTCAGCAGGGTGTCAATGATATCGGTAATGGATTGATGCTGAAAAATCCGGGAGTTGACGCGTAATCCGGCCCGCCATAGCGCTGGCTGGAGGGTCAGGGAGTAATGACTACGATGGCGTCCGGTGGTGCTTTGTTCAAACTGGGTGATAATTCCGGTCACCTCGCGTTCGGGTAGTCCGTCCCGGTAGACGGTCAGGGTGGCGGAGTTATCCAGGACATCTTTAAAATCGATGTCGGGGTTAGCGCTGGTGAGCGTGGTGTCGAGACTGAATGGGGTTGACAGAGCTTCATTCAGTGTAAATTCAACGACTGCAAAAGTCTGAGCAGGGAGGTTACCCACGGTGAGGGTAAAAACCAGTCCTGAATCTGCCATGAGTTTTCTCCTGATGACATTGTCATGGGGTGTTTATTGGCTTAACGGGTTGAGCGGTTGCTTCTGTGTGGTCAGTCCGGCGTCTTTTTGTAATGTGTAGTAACGGCTAAGCAGGGCATTAAAGCGGTCGTCAGTTTTTTTTATCAGTGCGGGTGAGACGGTCTGCCCCTGTTCTATCGCCGTGGAGAATTGGCGTAACAATTCTTCCAGCGGCACTTCACGGTTGTGGCTGTTCTGTATCTGATAGATAGCTGTTTTCAGGTAAGAGAGGGTGAAACTGCCACGGTTGCGTTCCTGTTCAAGGATTTTGTCGGCCAGTTGCTGGAGTTGATGCTGAGTCTGATGCCAGCTGCCCTGTACTGGAGCGTTCTCCAGTCTTACGGCCTGTAACTGCCGCCAGCGGTCGGTTTCATGTTGTTGTTTGTTGTCCAGTGGCCAGGTTTTCTGTGCTATATCGGTCAGTTGTTCGGCATTTTGCAGCACGACCAGCGGGGAGGTGTCGGTTAACCGGGTTAACTGTTGTCCATAGGTTTGCAGGTCGGGCTGATACAACCAGGCCAGTCTCGCGCCATCCTGTGTTCCGGTCAGGGCAGTGAGCTGTTGTTGTAAGGGTTTGTAAAACCCCAGCCAACTGCCCGTCAGGACAAAAACGCCCAGCAGTACACCCAGTCCGAAGCCCTGTAAGGCATTCATTGACCGGGGAGGTGGCTCAGGAAACCGGACCTGTACTTTGGGTTGATCGTCATAGCTGGTATCGTAGCTGGTTTCGGGTTCTGCCGGTTCCGGCTCTGTATTGGCGAGGTAAACCAGCGGCGGCATTTGCACCGGTTTGGCTGCGGGTTTGGGTATGATGCGGGCACTTTCCAGTTTTTTCGCGGTGTTTTGGAAAAACCATAATAGGTTTTCGACTTTAGGCAGGCGTTTCAGATCGGATTGTTGGAGTCGGTCAACTATCAGCTGTAAGGCCCGTTCCGCCCGATAAATCATGCGCAGGTCGCGCGTGGTGTAATCGTGCTGGCGCAGCGCATTGCCGCTGCGGGTGTTAAACCAGTCGAGCATTTCGGTCCGTACCGTCGGCTGTGGCGGCCATAGTTCATCCCACTGGCTGACAATCACGCCAGCCAGCAGTTCACAGCCTTCGGTAAAACCGGACAGACCGCTCAGCTGCATTCGGGCCAGGGTGTAGTAAATTGCACTTTGTAAATCGACGCCGTGGGAGCGGAACAGGGTCAGGGCCAGCGATTCAATCAGTTGCCAGTTTACCGCTGGCTGAGACGGGTGGTTAATTTTGTTGATTTCTTCGCGTATCGCGGTGAATGCCGGCAGGTTCATTGGGTTACCGCCGGCACGGATAATCAGGTTTTCAGGGTGTTCACTCATGGCAGTTCATCCTTACCTACCCCCGCCGGCGCGGGGGACAGGTTTTTTTGATTAGTAGAGGGTGTCAGGCAGTTGGAATCGGCTGAATAGGCCACCGGCAAACGGGTTGTCAGATTCATCCACGTAGATACGGTAGGTCATATCTCCGCCATCAACGGAGAACAGCACATCAAACGAATCCTGACGCACGTTGGTCAGTTTGCCACTGTTAATCAGCCTCAGCTGGGCCCACGGCCCGGTGAAGCTGATTGAACGCGGGGATTTGCCGCTGGCATCCGGTATCAGGGTGAGTTGACTTTCCACCCCGGCGCGCATGGAGTTTGGCCAGACCAGATGTACGATGCTGCTGCGACCATGGGCATAATCGAGTAGCTGACCATCGAGATTGAGCAGGCTGCGGCGTTTGTTGCCAGTCAGGCTGATAGGCTCAATGGCAAACTGGGTACCAAGGCCATTTTGCGGGGTGAAGAAGGTGTCGCGGATACGGTCAGCCAGCTTCAGTTGTGCCAGTACATCCGGGCGGATAAGTTGTTGACCGTCAGCGCTGTAGGTTAGGTTGTTTTCAACAAATGGTTTGAGGTTCTGCTGATAGAAGGCATCCAGTGTCCCACCCGGACGGAAGAAGCGGTCGAACTCACTGAGCGGGACATCCTGAGTGGCATCCGGGTTGAATGGATAGCGTCCGGCCAGATAGGTCTGGTACTGTTTGACTACGTTGTCATGCCATTCAACTTCCAACGAGCGGACGGCTTCCATCATGACTACCCGCCATGTCTGTTCTGCCAGTTCGCCAACCCAGCGGTTAAGTGGCTCTGGCAGGTTTTTCGCCATCTGCTGCACGTCGAAAATCGGGTCGCTGTTGTTCTGTTCAAGCCGCATCTGAACGGCTTTCAGGGCGGCTTTGCCCGGCACGGGTGCGTTCTGGATAGCCAGCAGGTAGCGGTGTAGTGCAGTTAGTTTCTGGTAAACTTCCTGTAGGGTGCTGTTTTTTTCGCCGTATTCCATCAGTACCGCAGTTTCCGGGGCGAATTCTCGGTTGACTCGCACCAACAGGCGGTAGTCCGGCGCATCACGTAACTGCTGCTGCTCTTTGGCGGGCAGGGTATCGTTAATCACCGGCAGGCGGGTGTTGTCGCTGAGGATTTGCAACGCCCGGCTGATTGGCTGTTCTCCGCTGATGACCTGCTCAATGGCGCCGATGGCCTGCGGGATATCAGTAAAATCGCGGATGTCCAGATTGTTCATGGCGCTGCGCCAAGTGGCGGTGTAATCCCCCAGATATTGTTCTGTGATTTGTCGCTGGATTTCTTTACGGTCAGTTTCGCTGTATTGGACGTTGTGTGACAGGTTCAGCACCCAACTGTCCATCACGGTGAGGTCAATCAACTGGTCGTCCTGTTTGACGAAGTAGTTGTTCAAACCATTCATTGTCAGGAACTGGGGGATAATCAGCTGCTTGTCATTATTGGCGATAAAGATACTGTCAAAACTGGGGCCAATCTGGTCGCGCAAGTTGAGCGGTGGTGGCAGAGAATCCTGGGCTTTAAGGCGCAGGTTCTGATAGACCCGCTGGTAAATGGAAAGCTGACTGAGTTCCTTTTGGGCATTGATGAGTGGGAGCTTGTAAGGCGCGAAGCTGCTGATGGCTGCTGGGTCACCGGCTTCCCGTGCGGCCCGCCAGTCGGTGTGATCCAGAGCATAGTCCAGATGGGTCAGCAGTTGTTCCTGCGTCGGGCGCTGGCCGTTAAAGGTATGGCTCCAGCGTTCCCGCATATACTGTTCGACCAGCGATTTATTGCGACCACTGCCATCTTCCAGCATCCGTATGATACGCAGTACTTCCAGTTTTTCTTCACTACCTTTGGGGGCGTGATTCAGGTCATCTAGCAGGCCGTTCATCAGGGCTGGCAGGAAGCGTTGAGACAGTAGTTGCAGATAGGTGCTTTCGACATACGGACCAACGTCCGAACCCTGATAGAGTCCCATATCAGCGAGCAGCCCTTTATGATGGTAATCGCCGTAGGCGAGGGTGGCTTGCCGGACAGGGTTGAGCAGGGGCAATTGTAAATTGCCGTTACGGTCTTCCCCTTTGGGTGGGGGAACGGATAGGAAGTTTTTAGCCTGCGTCAGGACTTCTTCGCCGGCCCGGTAGTTTTTCTGATAGTAGTAGTGCCAGCCGGTCCACAGGGCCAGTGCTATGACTGAGCCGGCGGTTGAGAAGGTCAGTAGTTTTCGGCGGTTCCGGCTTAACCAGAGGCGGTTCTCTGCGGCCAGATTGGGTTCGGCCAGCAGGACCTCTTCAAACAGCGTTCGGGTGAAATAGGGAGCGGTATCGGCGACCGGCCAGGTTGGAAATGCCTGGGGTCCCAGATGATACTGCACGGCAGCAGATTGGGTGAAGGTGTCATCCATCTGGCCGATTTGTTTCGACGAGGTGAGATAAACACCGCGCAGCCCGGGTTGTGCCGGTCCGCCGTTGTAGAGCAGGCCATCCAGCAGCTGTATCAGGTAACTGTGCAATCCCTGTATCTGACGGGTAAAGCTGAATAGCGGACCGCGTTGGCTGATATCCACTTTGTTGAGCATCATATCCGGCATAGCGGCGTTAAGCTGTTGCATCCACTGGTGCCAGAATTGTGCCAGTTCGGTGTGCCAGCCGTCCTCATCTGAGGCGTTCAGGCTGAAGGTGACCCCCAAGATCTGTGCGCGCTGTGGTCTGTCCAATGACTGGAATGCTGCACCAAAGCCGTGTAGCAAATCAAGTTTGGTCAGTACCAGATAGAAGGGAAGATGGTTGTGTAAGGTTAATCGCAGATCTTGCAGGCGCAGGTGGAGCGCAGCGATATACCGTTCACGTTGTTCTTTGTTGTCGGTCAGTAAACGGTGGGTATCTACGGTCAAGATAATACCGTTAAGAGGCTGACGCTGACGGTTTTCAGTCAGCCAGGTAAGCAGGGCATGCCACAGACGAGTGGGCAGTTGGGGCTTGTTGCTATCCGGCATGGCTGTTTGGTCAATAAGGAAACCGTCCGGGTCGATAATGACCGCTTTTTCTCCTAGCCAACAGCGTAGGTGCAGTGGAAGACCATCTTCCCCTTTCAGAGCGTCTGGCGCGGCAATGTCAGTCAATTTGTAACCTTCCTGGATAAGCGAAGTTTTGCCGCTGTCGGTGTTGCCAATCATTAAGTACCAGGGGCGTTGGTAAAGGTAATCCCAGGTGCCGAGATGGCGTTGTAGCTGCGCTTTCCAGTGGTTGAGGTAGCTGTCCTGACGAGCAATGTCGGTCAGCACCGGATCAACGACTTTCAGTTCCACATCTAGTTTTAATTTTTCCAGTTGCTGTAAGCGACGCCAGATTTTTGTGCCGACAAAACCTAGTACTACCAGGATGATGATAGCGGTTGCCAGCCAGCGGGCAGAGAGATTTTCCAGCGGGTAAGTTTGTTTGAACTGCCAGCTCGGTCCCCACCACCATATCCAGATAAGAGCCAGGCAGGGCAGAAGAGCCAGTATCAGCGAGAATGTGGCTTTGAGTGGTGGCAAACGCGGCATTGCCGGTTTTTTGATATTTTTCAGAAGAAGAGAAAGCCAGTTCATGGGTTAACGCTCCTGTTTGCTGCCGTATCCTTTGGCGGGCAGTGAGTTGAGGCTTTTTCTGCCAGTCCTGCCAACAGGCTGGGTTCCCAATGGGTGAGTAACATGTGTTGTCCTGCCTGCAATAGATGTCGGTAATGTTGTTGCGCCAGTGCGGTCATTCCCGCTTTTTCAAACAATTGTGCCGTGAGCAGTTGACCGTAGAACTGATCTCGGGGTTCAGTCAGTTGTTGCTGATGTTGTTCTGCTGCGTTGAGTGCCGCTTCCAGTCCATGTTGTTGGAAACATTGCCAGATAGCTTTTTGATCCTGAGTGGAGCCGCCACTACTCGTAGTGGTTGTTGGGGGTTGCAGCCAGTTCAGGGTTGTGGCTGAAATAAATGGACTCATATCGGAAAAATATAGGGTCTGTAAAATCGGCAAGCGGTCAAGAAATGCTTTCAGTTCATCACGGATGGCGTTGGCAACTGCGGTATAACCTAGTTTCTCGGCGGCTTGAGCTGCGATAGCATGTCCGTCAAGCCAGTAAGGGGCGAGCGTCAGGCTCTGCTCTATCTGTTGCAGTAAAGACTTATCGGCAGCGGGCAGTTTCGTCAGATAATCCGCAGTACGGTCTGCTGAGATGGGCGCCAGTGGAGTTTTGCCTTCGCTGTTGGCTATCGGTGCGGTAGTCAGTGTGTACCAGATTGCATAACGGCGCAGCCGATAGCCCGTAGAGGAGTCAGGCTGGCGTTCGCATAGTAGATCGGCCACAGTCAGCAGTGTCTGTTTCCAGGCTTTTTCACTGGAGCTGTCTACCGCTATGTCCGGCGCTGGGGGAACGGCCGGTTGTGTTGTGTTTTCTGCTGGTTCCGTGGGGGCTGCTACCAGTTTGGGGGTCGGCTTGCGGGCATAGCGGGAACGTAACTGATCGATCTCTTTAGCCAGTGCCGGTTCGTCGGTATGCCAGCATTGCGCCAGATGAGCGAGTGCGCCTTGTGCTTCTTCCCGTTGAGTCTCATCCGCTTGTTCACAGAAGCTAGCCTGAGCAGAGTCAAAACGTTTAATAACCTGCTGCGCCAGACGGCGCTTAAGCAGGGGTTTTTGTGGCCAGGCAATCTGCCAGTAATGTTTGATGTAATCGGCTAGCAGTTCCATTGCCAGTATTAGCTCAGCGGGGTTGCCGCTGTGTTGTAGTGTCCGCAACAGGTGAACCATCAGCCTGAAATCTTTACTTTTTTCGCTGAATAGTTGCAGCGCCTGGCGCTGGATTTCTTCAATGTTGATCGTGGAATGGGCCAGTGATCCCAGCTTAATCATTTCACCATCAATATATTCCCAAGCCAGTTCGTTCTCATTCAGTTCCTTGCTGGTCAGTTCGTCTGATAGCGGTGTCAGCAGGAGTTCCTGCCAGTCAAATTGTTTCCTGATATCCATTGGGATCACCAACGACAGGCGGAGCGTAAGGGTTTTACCGCCTGTTCCAGTTGAGAAATGTTGAATGTCATCCGGTTTCCGTTGCTGGTTTTGATGGTCAGGGTGTCACCTGTCATCAGTCGTTTGAGTGTTTCAATGCCCGGTAGCCCACGGCTGGATTCCAGCAAGTAACCGTTTTCGCGCAAAAACCAGTCAGCACTGAATTGGGTTACGTCAGTCGAAATCATGACTGTGCCGCTGTCTTGTGGCGTCGTCAGGGCGACTTGTATCCGGGTAATGCTATCGATACAACTCAGTACGAGTACCGGTCGTGGAGGTGGAACGCCGATCGCAGGTGTAGTGAGTATGACGCGGGTCGGTATTCCTTTGGATTGAGTCGTGATAAAACCCGTTGAGTGGTCAGTCCGTTTCATTTCCTGTTCCATGGCTTGTCGCCAAGCCGGGCCAGTTTTTTCTAACGGAATGACGACAGCACTATCCACTTTATCTAATAGACGGTCATAGCAATCCAGCCTGATCAGCGGTGAAGGTTCTGAACGGCATTGCAGCAAGGCCGGTAGCGAGGGCGCCGTTGTGGTTTCCTGAGCTGGCTGAATTTCAGGTGTGCCAGTCAGGGATGCGATTAATGAACTGACAAGTAAAAAGAAACTCATAATTTACACCTGTATTTCGCCAGCTTGTAGGTCAGTGTGCGTGGTGCAATGCCTAAGCTTTCTGCAATCCGTTTGGTGTTATCGCCATAGATGTGTTGGCGTTGGACCAATATTGCACATTCAAACTCTTCAAGTGCCTGTGGCAGGTTGTCGATTTTGCTGTAATCGTGAGAGATGTTGGCCGATGTTTTGTTTTCTGAGGTGGTGCTCAACGAAGCCAGTAGTTCATCAAGTTGTTTTTCTTTCTGGCGTTGAGCTTGAAAAACTTGACGAATTTGGCGTAGTTGTTCACGCAGTTGTTCCAACTCCTGTAATTTTTTCAGTCGGTGCTGCATGACATGGCAGTAGATGTAAAACATGTTGTTATCGTCAGCAAAACGATGAGCATCTTCGGCGAAAACAGCAATCACACCACATGCTTGTCCGTTGCAGTTGAACAGTGGGATGGCATGTAAGCCACAGCGGTAGGGCAACTCTTCTATAAAGGTGCGAAAGTTCTGATTGTCTATTCGTACCCCTTGATTGAGTGATTCCCATGTTATAGGTGTGCCTTTATACAGAATTTGTACCAGCGGGTGGTTGATATCGCCGATATTGACATCCAGTTGTAGGGCGCTTATCTGGTTTGGTGCTGGTAACCGATAACATTCCAGACGGTTTTCATTCATGTTAAGTAGGGAAACCAGCAAGGCATCAAAACGCTGGCGTTGGTGGTTCACCTGAAGAAAGTGATGAACCAGTTGCTCAATCGAGTCATTTTCCAGTAACGCTAATGCGCTTTTCAGCCGTTGTTTCATTGGAGTTCCTCAACCACCGCGTTGAATTCATGTTCATCAACGGTTAGCTGGATAGCCCGGATCTGTTTCCCTGAGGCCATTTTTTGCAGCAACAGCAGAGATAGCGGTGGTAACAACGCGCCGTCAATGATTGACTCCAGCATTCGTGCACCGTTTTCAGCACGAGTTGCTCGTTGCAGGATTTCTTCAATCACGTCATCACTGATGGTGACTTCAGCATTGAAACGTTGACGCAACAGGTTATCGAGGCGAGCCAGTTTGCCTTGAATGATAGTTTTCAGGGTGTCGTATCCCAGAGGCCGGTAAGGTACGACTTCCATTCGCGCCAATAATGCCGGTTTGAAGAATGCCGCCAGTTCAGGGTAGAGCAGGTCATTCATCTTTTCCGGTTTATCGGCATTATCAACGATAGTTTGATAGCCAAGGTTGGATGTCAGGAAGAAGACGATATTTTTACAGTCAATCACCCGGCCTTCACCGTCAGCCAGTTCTCCTTTGTCGAATGCTTGATAGAACAGGTTGAGTACGTCAGGATGCGCTTTTTCCACTTCATCAAGTAGGACGACGGAATACGGTTTCTGGCGAATGGCTTCGGTGAGTACGCCACCTTCCCCATATCCGACATAGCCCGGCGGTGAACCAATCAGGCGAGAAACCGTGTGTTTTTCCTGAAATTCGGACATGTTGATGGTAGTCAGGTACTGACGGCCACCGAACATTAATTCCGCAAGCTGTAAAACGGTTTCGGTTTTACCAACACCGCTTGGCCCCACTAGCAGGAAGGCCCCCAGTGGGCGACCAGGACGGCGCAGGTCTGCTCTGGCAGTTAATAGATGTTGATGCAGGCATTTGATAGCAAATTCCTGCCCTTTGATGCTTTGCCCCAGATGAATTGGCAGTTCAGTGACAATGGATAATTCACTCTGTGACAAACGGTTAAGGGGGACGCCAGTCCATTCGGCGATAACCGCCGCAATTTGGTTTTTATCCACATGAGGGGAAACCAGCGTTTGTTGTTGCTGTAACTGTTCCAACTGTTGATTAAGTTCAGACAGTTTTGTAACCAGTTCTTCCGTCACGATTTCCGCAGGTGCTTCATGCTCTTCGGTTTCATCGGGTGTTTCATTTGTTAACAGTTGACGGCGCAGTTCAATAACTTGTTGAACCAATTGCTGTTGTTGTTGCCAACTGGTTTCCAGTTCAGCCAGTTTTTCTGCCGTTTCCTGTTGTTGTTGTTGAAGCGCCTCTAGCCTGTCAGTATGTTGGTTCAGCCCCATGCGCTGTTCTCTCGTCAGCACATCCGATTCCATTTGCTGCTGGTGGCGCTGATTTTTTAGTGCGGAAATCTGACGCGGTGGTGAAGTCAGATTGATGGCAACGCGTGCACAGGCGGTATCTAATACGTCAATAGCTTTATCTGGTAACTGGCGACCGGAGAGGTAACGGTCACTTAATACGGCGGAGGCTTTCAGTGCTTCGTCATCGATCAATACGCCATGAGATTGTTCATAAATTGCCCGCAGGCCACGCATAATGATAATGGCTTCTTCCGCTGTGGGTTCCGCCACTTTGACTAGTTGAAAACGGCGAGAGAGAGCAGCATCTTTTTCAAAATATTTTTTGTATTCGCCCCAAGTGGTTGCGGCAATAGTTTTCAGTTCACCACGTGCCAGAGCGGGTTTCAGCAAGTTAGAGATATCCAGTCCGCCTTGTTGATTACCCGCACCAATTAGCGTATGAGCTTCATCGATAAATAGAATAATCGGTACAGATGACTGGCTGATTTCACTCATTATGCCTTTGAAACGTTTTTCAAATTCTCCTTTTACCGCCGCACCTGCCTGTAATGCACCCAGATCCAGTGTCATCAATTCACTGTTGCGCAATTTTTCTGGTACTTGATTGTCGATAATGCGCAGAGCCAGTCCTTCAATTAATGCGCTTTTCCCCACGCCCGCTTCACCCACCACAATGGGGTTATTTTTACGTCGGCGGCAAAGAATATCGATCATCAGGTCGATTTCGGCGTCACGGCACAGAACGGGATCGAGTTTTCCCTGACGAGCCTGTTCTGTCATATTTTGGGCAAAACGGGTGAGTAAGCTGTCACTATTGGCTGCGTTTTTGCCTTGTCCGTTTTTATCGTTTTCTACAACCGGTTGTTCCGCTGAACCTGCTGTCCACTGAGTAAAATTCTGGCGCAGTAATTCGCGGTTAATTCCCGATAGCAAACGGGAAGATTGTGGTGTCAGGTAGCGTAATGGGCTGAACAATAGTGTCATCAGCATGACACCGCTGCGTAATTCCTGATGCTGCATCTCGGTTGATGCTAACAGCCAGCTATCCTGTAGCCATTCCACCAACATGGGTGAGAAGCTGGGGTAGGCTTGTACCATTGCCTGATGGTGAGGGACCATCTGATCAAGCTGTTCTTTTAGCAAGTCACTGTCCACTTCGGCTTGGCTGAAGATCGCTCTGACATCACTGAGAGGCGTGTTGATCATCTGCAACAGTAGCTGAGAGACCGTGATCTCAGGTTGCTGCTGACTGACACACTGCGCTGCCGCCGTTTCCAGCGCATGCCGGGTCATCGGATTTAAGCGGTTAACTAATGTGGGTAGATCAATCTGAATCATCGGTTATTTCCTAACTCAGTAAGTTATTTAGCTGTTGTAATATGTTCTGGGTTTGGTTGTGCAGCCGGATAGCATAAAAGCCATAGACCACGGCGAGCAGACCAATACCGCTCCATAAGAGGTGTTTGATAGTTAGACGCTTACCCAAACGGTAGCGGCTGTCACGCTCGTTGGCATTACTGTGCAGAATGGTTGGTGGTGCTTCGCCTCGCAGCGAGTGTAACTGTTGATGTAACCGGCGGAATAAACGTTCAAAATCATCACTTTTCTGCGAACTCACTTTGTAGCGACCACGGTAGCCGAGGCAGAAGCAGAGATAGATAAATTCCAGTAGATGCTGATAGCGTTGAAGTTCACCCATTAAACGCTCCAGTAGCACAAAGACTTTTTCACCACCCCAGGTTTCATTGTGGAATTGCACCAATAGAGATTGTTGCAGCCAGCCGTTTTGACTATTCCAGCCATGACCCAGTGCAGTTTCATCAATGAAAGTACACAGCATGTAGCGGAAAGAGACAATTGCGCCCGGTTCATAACCTTTGGTTTGTAAAAATTGTTCGATTGCCTGGATATCGGTGACGACCTGCTGATAAAGCTGATCCGGTAGCGCCTCATCACCCATGTCTTTTAGACGCATGACCATGCCGAGCAACGGTGTTGCGGCATCAATCATCGGGTTTAGGCTTTCTCCGCGCAACGGTAACTGATACTGACGGTGCAAAGTCGTATCAGTCTCGGCTTGCATCAAAATGGCATTGTCGTTAATGGCTTCGTTCTTCATTAGTCACTCCCATTTCTGACTGCCCAGAATTGCAGGTCTAATCCGGGGAAATCTCCTGAAACATGGAAGGCAATGGAGGTACCTTTGAGAATGTCTTGCCATGCTGCACCTTGCTGATCAAAACGGAAATAGGTGTAGCCGGCGTGATAAGGCAACTGACGAGGAGCGGCGGGAAGCGGAATCAGTCCTACGCCAGGCAACTGAACGCTGACCATTTCGCGGATTCTTTCCTGAGACGCGATTTTGGTCTGCTTAACAAACTGACGGAGTAATTGTTCCTGTGGAACTTCGGCGCGGATGGCCAGAATGAAATCCGCTTTGGTCAATACATCGCGATCATGGATATTTGCCACCCGAATGCCATTTGACTGAGTTTGTAGTTTAATCGGGATCGCTCGTGGGGTCAGGACAACACCCATTGCTTCGCGGATGGAACGCATGACTTGATGGAATGTATCAGTCAGGCTGTCGTGATTATATTCCGGTATATCGCCCACTTGACGGGATGCATGAGTGAAGGTTCTCAGTTCACCGCAGGTTTGGATCAGCTGGGTGAAAAAGTGTTCGGGATGCAGAATGGTTTGTCTGGCGTAGTGGGTAAACCACGGCTGAATCCGGTTAACTAGCTGGAGCATCATAAATTCCGCAACATCCGCTACTCCTTGCTGACCGGGAGAACCAATCCGGTTAGAGAGTGATCTGGCTCGTTCTATCAGTGCTCTATCTACTTCATCCATATAATTTTTGAGTTTGTTGGAGACATTAATAGATGTACAGGTTGGCACGAAATCTTCATTTAATATGATGGTTCCCGTTGGAAGCTTCTCTATTATCTGGCATAGCGGGAGTACGGTAAAAGCGCTGAGATCTTCTGAACCCTGTTTCAAAACCGGTGTTAGTTGTGCCAGTATGACCTGACTGACATCTCCACCCTCCGTGTGCAGATCACGGATATCATTCACATGTTCGCGGTAGCGCATAGCACCGGCGCTATTGGATTCTGGATGGGAGATTTCATTGAGGGTATCGTTGGTTATTGGCAGTGCCAGATAGATATCTTTGCTATTGTTCTCGTGAAGATCTATGACATCAAGGGGCTGAGGAGTGACATCCTGATACGGAACGGAGAACACGGTACCATCTGGCATGATACCACTGGCTTCGATGATACCGATGCGTCCCAACGCGAGGAGATCTTTGTCAATAATCAGAGAACTGA
Organism: Photorhabdus heterorhabditis; assembly: GCF_018448905.1. Taxonomy (GTDB): domain Bacteria; phylum Pseudomonadota; class Gammaproteobacteria; order Enterobacterales; family Enterobacteriaceae; genus Photorhabdus; species Photorhabdus heterorhabditis. The sequence goes on from NZ_RCWA01000001.1 coordinate 224,468, forward strand.
AGCCGTAACCATAACTGGTGAGGGACGTCAGGCGGCTGTGTGCCAGATAGTCATTATGTTTTTGTTGTTGTTGAAAGTGTTGTGGCTTGATGAATAATCCTTCGCGCCAAATCACCCGATTTTTGCCTGGCATAGTTATTGCTCCTCTTTTCTAAGTTCAACTTCGTTCGCTCTGATGTGCACGAGAATGTGGTATTGCTGTCCCGTGTCTTTCACACGGATAACTTTTTTCCATTCGGATTGATTGATATCGGCATAGCGAACGATAACGCCAATGTAACGGCTCTTTTTTTCCAGCGGGATGACGGGTAGTGGTTTGTATTGCCCCGGCAATAAGGTGTAATCCTGATGGTCGATGTAATTTTTCCCCAACGCTTTATCCAGTTCGTCACTTTTAAGCTGGTCATAATCCGCAGCAAGCAAACGAGAATCTTCACTGAGATAAATCAGGTGTATTTCAACCGGAGTGGCTTCTCCATTTTTATTGGGGTTGATATCAGGCTCTGCTAGCAAAGTGATCGCTGCGGTGGAAGGTAAATCCGCAGGTTGACCGACAGGCGTTGATGGGTCCCAGACAACCTGTCCGACTTTCTTCGTTGCCTGCCATGTACTGCTGCAACCGCTTAACATCAGCGCTGCCAGCAATACAAGCCATATGCCGGACCATGAGGTATTACCACCGGAGCGCTTCATTACTGGGTATCCTCTAAACCTTGGCGTAGAGCGCGGTCATAAGCTTGTTCATAAACTTCACCAAACAGCTTTTCGAATCCCTGTTGACGGCTGGAAGCCAATTCGCGGTAGTAACTGGAGTACATTTCCCATGCCCAGGCGGCATCTTTTTCTTGGGTCTCATTACTGCGACGGTATTGGGCAAAACGGCTCAGTAGGTGTTCTGGTGAGAAAGCATCCAGCATCGTGTTCAATGCGGCAGTGATCGCAATCCGGTTAGCCTGATAGTGCAATTGCAGGTTATGTAGGCTTTCAGCGACGGCTGATGGTGCAGAAAGATGTACCGGGCTTTTCTGATCAGCGAACATCACTTGCATGGTGGTGTTGTAATCCATATTTAGCCGTAGCGGGTTATCTTCGATGGGACGCAGTTGTTTATCACGCAGACCATGCTGGGCATGCTGTAGTGCCAGTAAACCTTCAATTGCCGCTTTCATGGTTTTACCCATTTCTTCCAGAAAGTCGTTGGCCTGCTGGCTGTTATGCAAAGGTAATTGTGTGTTCAATCCTCGCATCAGCGGTGTGATAGCAATATGCTGTTGCTCCATGTCCTGATATTGTTCACTTGAAGGTGAAGAGATACTCGGTAAATCAACAAAATCCCGATCCATAGCATTGCCTCTGTTATCTGAGAGGGGAGAGAAAAATAATGGTGCGCGGTAACGGCCTTGTTGCAGGCTTTGGTCTACTTCGTTACTTATTGGTGTCTGACTCAGTGTGGTCAGATTTTCACTATCGAGAACCTTAAGTGGGTCGTGGTTTAAATCGTGGTTTATCGTTGGTGCCAGAGAATGATGTTCTGTAAAAGCGTTATCCTGGACGGGAGTTTTTTCCATCATAGCGTCCAATGGATTGCTATAGCTGGAGACCAGTGATTCTGGTGACACCATCATTGGATCAATCCGATCTGCGTCGGAAAAACTGATATGGCTTTTAATCACCAGCTTACCGACGGTAATTTCATCCGCTTGTTGCAGTCGGATTAGGCCGGCATTGGCGGTTAGAGGTGATTTATTCACAAACAGAGGGCCGGCGATCATTTGCAGGCAGAATGCGCCATCACGCCACTGAATAGTAAATTGTGACGGATTGATATTGCCCTGCTGATCCTGAACTGACCACAGGTGGCTTTCGCTGCTACCGACAGTGCCGCCTTGAATGGAGAACAAGCAACTGGCAGATTTACCGCTTTCCAGTTGATCGCTGTTGAGCACTCGTAATGAAAGGGTTGGTTGTTGTTTTTCCATAATTCTTTATCTGCCAACTGAAATTGTGATAAAGGGTTTCTTTTCCGGTTTGCCGAGAAAACTGGTCCACCCCAGGTTATTGTTTTGCTTCGTGCCAAGTACCATGCCGTCAGCTTGGTTTTCGGCCAGTCCAAGGCGTAGATCCCAGGCCAATTGATCGCGTAGGACAAAACAGATAAACATCACCAGTGGTAGAAAATTCTTGCCATCCGGGAGAAATGATAGAAAGTGTTCACGAGAGAGGTTATTGATGCATAACAGGAATTTACCGTTGCAACCCTTCACCCATGAACCGAGACAAAAGTTTCCCCCCAGCACTGACTGTTGAATTTTTTTCTGACCATTTATTTTCAGTATTCCACCCAAGCGGTTTTGTTGTGATGGAACGATAGCGACTTTCCTGATTTGCCAGCTATGTACCGTGACATCCGATAGATCAAAGCAGTGTGAGACTAGGCTGGATATCACTTCCGGCGATCGACCAGGGCTAGCTAACAGACCGGCATAGGCTAACATTTTGCTGTGATTAATCTGCAAGTGAGCGCGGTTCACATCACTGCCAAGCCCTACCAGCGCAAACATACGTTGAGAAAAATCATCCAGTCCGTTCTTGTCAAAACAGATGTAATAGCGATATTTCCGCCAGATTTGATGCAGAATGACGATTGAACGGTGGTTGAAAATATTCAAAAAGTCAGTCAGTCGGTTTTCGTCCTGAGCTTCTTCCCATGCCAACGAATCAAGGTAGTAGCCAGGCATAGGAGACTGGCTGCCGTGTAATCCAAGAAAGGAGACTTTCACCTGAAAACGGCCTTGCTCGGTACGGTTCACAGAGACAACGTCTCTGGTTGGAAAAGCCAGACTTGCACTGGACTTGAAACGAATTGATTCTCGGTCAGGGCGATTGGTTTGACCTGTTTTTTCCCACGCTACCGCCAATTGGTTAAGTAACTCAACCAATTGGTAAAAGTTATATTTTGATAAATCTGGTGCCAGATTATCGGATGAGTTTTTATCCATTACATCAACGCGTGTTGACCTATCTGTTCCGGCCATTGATAGCATTCCTGATTATCTAAATTGATCACCTTCAATATGTGGAAGGAGTTGATGCTGGCATATAATGCAAAGAAGCGTGACAGTATGGTACTGAATAGATAGAGCTCACCTTCAGAGCTGAAAGCTTGTTGCCGGATATACAATGTTGATTCTAGTCCACGCACTGGAAGCCCTTTTAACAGGCGGTCTATTGGTTGAGTTTCAATCCGTTCAATCGCGTCTAGCCGTTTTTGTGATGACCGTGATGATTGTCGATTATGTCTGCTGGGGAGATCATAGGTCCTTAGTACCTGCTTTAGTGCATCTTTATCCAGCAATGTCATATAATTCAGCGACATATTGGAAAGAAGGGACCAGTGAAACTTGCCGCTCATTAATGGATAAAGTGGAACTGATGGCCGGGTTATGTTGCGGAATGTTGCAAATGATGGACTGCCCAGTGACGGGAAATTAATGTCACCCACCCGTAGTTGCAGTGGCAACTCACGGTTGGTACAGGTCAGTCTGACAGAGACATTTTCATTATTTAACAGAAGCTGGGACTCATCGCCACGGACAAAAGAGATATAGTGTTCAAGCCCTTTGCGGAAAGGGGATTCTTTGAGCCTGATACGGAAATAACGGGTATTGAGTTCACTTTCATGTTCGATTTGATGATGAAAACTTTCAAAGGGTACATAACTCCGTTCACTACCTTTGGTGCGGTTGGGTGTGCCATCGGCATTGAGTAGCCAACTTTCCACTTTATCAACGGAGAAAATATCGTAACGATCAGGATGACTATAGCTAGCCCTCAATGGGTATTCAGCTTGGCTGTTATCTAATCGAATCGCTTCGCTATCCATTGGGAACAGGTTGATTGCGGGAACACAATGCAGTCGAAAAGTATCTTGGCGGATTTTAATTTCTGGCGGGAGTGCCTCCGAGAAATAGAGATTCAGCGTGAAATCGCTGGCTTTAAGATCTGCGGGTAATTTAGGGAAACCGGTGACATCAAAAAACAGGAAACCTTCAGAAAAGCAGAAATACTCCTGCAAGATGCGATAACCCATGTAGGCGTTTTTGGGGTAAGGCAGCAGAGCATCTTCCCGATTAAAACCAACTGGAACGAAATCAAAATCTGGCAATGGAATGGTGATATCGCCTACGACGAGCTTTGCGTCTTCAAGGTAGTAACTGAGCCAGAAATAGAGTTGTGTACTGCTGTAGTTATCACCGCTCAGATAAAAACGTAACTTATCAAGTTGTAATTCCTGTAAGTTGAGTGCTGTCTTTGAGGTAAAATTCAAACCGATGACACCTTGTTCATTACTGTTATTGACAGAAATGTCTTGGATTGACACCGGGAACAGCCAGACATCACGGCATAAAGTAAAAGTACAGCGGTTGTCTATCTCTGTTTTTTTCGGATCGGTGTTATTTGAGTAAATATCATCGTCATCATCTGCCAGCGGGTGGCTCTTGATTTGAACTCCGCGTTTAACTTGTGTGGCTTTTGTGACGACACTTTCATCGGGTGTGTACTGGATAATTGTCATGCTGGGTGTTGGCCGTAGATAATTTGGCCATAGCATGTGCAGTAATCCGTGGGTCAGCTCAGGGAACTGATCATCAATTTTTGCTCGTAAGTTACCGGCAAGAAATGCAAATCCTTCCAGCAGGCGCTCAACATCCGGGTCAGAGCCTTGTTCAGACAAAAATGAAGCGAGATGAGGATGTTCAACTGCGGCTTCCCGCCCCAGTTGCCTTAGGTAATCCAATTCTTCTCTGAAGTATTTTTCAAGTGACATTTTATTGAGTCCGCTCCAGGCAATAGCGCCGGTTGTTATCCAATTGAATGTTAAATTCAACGACGTCATGAATATCATCCAGGGATACCTGGGCATTGATGTGAAAACTCAACAGCAATGGGTCACTGTCATCATGGATTGCGCTGACAGAAACTGACGATATTCTTGGTTCATAATTTATGATGCAGTGCTCTATTGCCTGCTCAATACTCTGTTTAAAGTCAGTTGCAGTGGTTGTGGCATCATTGAGATCAATAACGCCGAGATCAACCGCACTCTGACAAGCACCCGGATGGGTATTGAGAACATTATTCAGGTGCCGTCTTATGGAGTTGAGCAGCTCACGCATTCTTGACTGACGGGAAGAACCGGAGTTCTTCCCCTGAATACGCTCAAACAAGCTGGCAGAGCCCTCTCTATTCCAACTGTACAGCGCAGCCATGACTGATTATTCCTTATCCAAACGTCCTACCAGTGACAATTCAAAGCTAGCACCCATGTATTTGAAATGAGGGCGAACTTGCATTGCCACCTGATACCAACCTGGATCTCCTTCTACATCCAAAACCTGAATTTGGGCAGAACGTAGAGGACGACGGCTACGGACATCTGTTGGTGGGTTTTCTTGATCGGCGATGTACTGTTTCAGCCATGTATTTAGTTCACGTTCCAGATCCTGACGCTCCTTCCAGGAACCAATTTGCTCGCGCTGCAATACTTTGATGTAGTGTGCAAGGCGGTTGATAATGAACATATATGGTAGTTGAGTACCCAATTTGTAGTTGGTTTCAGCCATTTTCCCTTCGCGGGTATTAGGGAACACTTTTGGCTTCTGAACTGAGTTGGCAGAGAAGAAGGCCGCATTGTCACTACCCTTACGCATCGTCAGGGTGATAAAACCTTCTTCCGCCAATTCGAATTCACGGCGATCAGTAATTAAAACTTCTGTTGGGATCTTGGCCTGGATTTGCCCCATTGCTTCGAACAGGTGAACCGGTAGATCGCTGACAGTACCACCGCTTTGTGGGCCGATAATGTTTGGACACCAGCGATATTTGGCGAAGCTGTCAGTCAGGCAGGTTGCCAGTAGATAAGCGGTATTGCCCCACAGGAAATGCTCGTGATCTTTGCTGACATCTTCTTGGTAGTTAAAGTTTTTAATTGGGTTTTCGATTGTTGAATATGGCAGACGTAACAGGAAGCGCGGTGTTGTCAGACCGAGATAACGTGAATCTTCAGATTCGCGCAGTGCACGCCATTTGGTGTGTGCTGGGCCTTCGAAAACGGATTTCAGATCTTTGATCGCGGGTAGTTCTGTAAAGCTGCTGATGCCAAAGAAATCAGGTGCAACGGAAGAGAGGAATGGCGCGTGAGCCATTGCGCCAACCGCACTGACGTATTGCATTAGTTTGATATCAGGTGAACTATTACCAAAGGCGTAGTTACCGATGACTGCGGCAACTGGCTCACCACCAAACTGACCATAACCTGTTGAGTAAACATGTTTATATAAGCCTGATTGGATGATTTCTGGAGAGAACTCAAAATCTTCCAGTAATTCTTCTTTGGTAGCATGGATGATATTGATCTTAATGTTTTCACGGAAATCCGTACGATCAACCAATAACTTCAGTGAACGCCATGATGATTCCAGTTCTTGGAATTCTTTGGCGTGCATGATTTCATCTACCTGAGTGCTGAGCGTTTTATCAAGCTCCACAATCATTCTGTCAACGACAAGCTTGTTGATAGGTTCTTCGTTAGTGCCTGTATCCAAAATGCTGCTGATAAAAGCGGCAACACCTTGTTTTGCAATATGGTAGCCGTCATTTTCTGGCGTCATTCTTGCTTGAGACATGATTTCGTCAAGCAAAGAGGTGGCGGCCCCTGGGGCTAATGTTGTACTGCTCTCTTCATGCAAGGACATGTTAAAAACTCCTTTTTAGCCAATTACTTTTGGTTGACGATTTCAAGTTCTTTTAGAAGTTGTTCCCGAACCTTTTCATCACCCAGTAATTCCTGTAAACGGGTGCGGAATGCCGGAATATTGCCCAGTGGCCCTTTTAAGGCGACAAGAGCTTCACGCAGTTCTAAAAGCTTATTTAATTCAGGAACTTTCTTCGCCACGTTATCGGGTGAGAAATCATTCAATGATTTTATTTCTAAGTTAACTGGCAGGTCATCCCCACTATTATCATTGAGACGGTTAGGGACGCTGAATGTTAAGTTGATATTTGCTTCATTCATCACGGCATTAAAGTTATTTTTGTGTACAGAAACAGCTTGCCGCTCTTCAATTGGCGTGTCTTCTTTTGTTCCTTTCAGATCACCGACAATAAGTAGATTAAGTGGTAATTCAATTTCGGCGACTTGATCGCCAGTATTCGGAACATACTTGATATTAATCCTTTCCTTTGGCGCTACACTACCTGGGCTATTTTTACTCATATTAAAATCCTTCGGGTAATACAATTAGGCAATTAGGAATTGTTTGATAACAATATTGATGAGAGAGTTGCCCCTGATACCTACCTATATGTGGCAGAGAACATAAAATTCCCCCCGGATAAAATAACGGGGGATTCACTGCATTGAATTGGATAGTAAGTCGACTTTTATTAGCATATAGATAAAGACGAATTCAGAATATTCTTACTCATCGAGCAATAGCATCAATATAGACCGCTCTGCAAAGCAGAGTTTCGCATTTTGTTTTTTTATTGTAAAGCTAAAACATATGTAGATATACCTCTCTATTCAGACCTTTGATAATTTTATTAGATTTGGCAATAATTTACGATTTGGTGTTTTTTTTGATCATTTATAAATCCCACTATATAGGTAAGGGACGTATCTATTTCTTTGTATTTATGGGAATTTAATGATTTTTTGTTTCATTGTGTAACAAAGTGTTTCTAAGTGTATTTTCATTTACATTTTGGAGTTAATTTCGCATTGTAAATATTATCTCCGTTATTAACTGAGTGATAAAGTTGAATTTTTTGATCTACTTATCATTTTCTAATTGACCAAAAAATATTTTTGGTTTTATTTGTTAAAATCATTGTATTTCATATAGATATGTGAATTTTCTGCCGAGTGCAATTATTTCTTTTAGTTAATTGTTCTTAATGTTTTGTTTTTTTAAATTTTTATGTTGTATTGGTGTTGATTTTAATATTTTTATTTGATTGTGACAGGTGCACTATTTTGCAATTTAGATTTTATTTTGAAATGAGCTGATTGGTATTTATTATTCATTTCAGTGTTCAATGTATTTGTAAGTGATTTTTTCCAAGATGAAATAATCACTACTGAAAGTAATATGAACACTACGTTAATTTTGACACAATCTCTTAAAGGATATTTTCATGCCAACTCCATGTTATATTTCCATCGATGGAAAAACCCAGGGTAATATTACAGCTGGTTCATTCACTGCTGAATCAGTGGGTAATATTTTCGTTCAGGGGCACGAGGATGAAATGCTGGTTCAGGAATTTGATCACGTAGTTACTGTACCTACTGACCCTCAATCTGGTCAGCCTTCAGGTCAGCGTGCTCATAAACCATTCCGCTTTACCGTTGCATTAAATAAATCTGTTCCATTGCTTTATAATGCATTGGCTTCTGGTGAAATGCTGACAAAAGTGGAATTGAAATGGTATCGCACTTCTGTTGAAGGTAAACAAGAGCATTTCTTTACGACTCAGTTGGAAGATGCCACTATTATCGACATTGATTGCAAAATGCCACATTGTCAGGACCCAACAAAATCTGAATTTACTCAATTAGTTCGTGTTTCTCTGTCTTATCGTAAGATTACTTGGGAACATACAACTGCGGGTACTTCTGGTGCAGATGACTGGCGCGCACCTATTGTTGCCTGATAGGTAATATAATTATTCAGCCGATGGAGTGTTTCTCCATTGGCTGAAAATCTTAATTTTTATTTATTGAAATTGAAGATTGTTAATAACCTTCTTCAATTTTTTTTCAGTTTATTTCTTTCTTTTCTTCTTTTTATTTTCTACTTTCTTTACATGTTTATTTAACGGGATTATTTAATGGAATTATTTAACTGTTTCGTTAATATTTAGTCATATTTTCTTTTCTCAACTGCTTTTTTGTTCTTTTTTAGCTATTTTTCTTGGTCATTAGTAGGTGCCAACGTTTTTCGGTGTTTGTTTCAGATTGACAACTTGCCGAGCATCATTCATAGAAATTTTCATATTTCAGTTGTTACTCAATACTTGTGTTTGATTGCACAACCTTTGGTTATTTATTTTTCATAAGAATTACTTATGATTGTCGGTTGGAATGTAGGTAATATCATTTTTTTAGATGTCATATTTTTTCCGGGTTAAACTTTTAACTTATCCTAAATTATAACTAATCTGACAGGTTTTTGTTTTCGGGGGTTCAGATTCAGAGTTCTGCCATTTTTGTGGTTAATAAGGCTATAATGACGCCTTACCATCTGTCTCATCTACTGAGATGGGTTTTTAATTGTCAGATATTCCATCTGACAAGCAATCTCTATCTCTGCTCTGGGGTCTTAAACCTAATGCTAAGTTATCGTCACAGTTTTCATGCCGGTAATCATGCCGATGTGCTGAAACATACTGTACAAAGCCTGATCATTGAATCGCTTAAAGAAAAGGAAAAACCTTTTCTCTATCTGGATACACATGCTGGTGCAGGTCGCTATCAACTCAGCGGTGAATATGCTGAACGTACCGGTGAGTATCTGGAAGGGGTTGCTCGCGTCTGGCAGCGTGAAGATTTACCGCAGGAATTGAAAGTTTATATGAGTGCAGTAGCTGCGCTGAATCCGAGTGGCAATTTACGTTACTATCCGGGATCGCCTTTCATTGCCCAACATTTGTTACGGCAGAATGATAAGCTCAATCTGACTGAATTGCATCCGAGTGACTTTCCTTTATTACGTAATGAATTCTCCCGTGATAACCGTTCCAGGGTTGTGCGTGAAGATGGTTATCAGCAATTAAAATCACAATTGCCTCCACAGAACCGCCGCGGATTTATTCTTATTGATCCATCTTATGAACTGAAATCTGATTACCAGATGGTTGTTAGGGGAATTCAGGAAGGTTATAAGCGTTTTGCAACGGGTGTTTATGCGTTGTGGTATCCGGTGGTATTACGCCAGCAGATTAAACGCTTGGTTAAAGATCTAGAAGCAACGGGCATTCGCCGTATTCTACAAATTGAGTTGGCTGTTCGTCCTGATAGCGATCAGCGGGGGATGACTGCTTCTGGCATGATCGTGATTAATCCCCCTTGGAAATTGGAACAGCAGATGAAATCGGTGTTGCCGTGGTTACATCAGGTGCTGGTTCCTGAAGGGACCGGTCACACTATGGTTAAATGGATTGCACCAGAATAGCTTTTAACAATGGAAGAAAGAGCCAGAACCATCACGACTACTTGATATTTTTTGCCATAATAGGCTTTCGGGTATTAACCCCCCTAAACTGATTAGATGGAAACGATCCAGATGAGCAAACATTACGACTATATAGCGATTGGTGGTGGCAGCGGTGGCATTGCATCAATTAACCGTGCGGCTATGTACGGACAAAAATGTGCCCTGATTGAAGCTAAGGCATTAGGTGGAACTTGCGTCAATGTGGGGTGTGTACCAAAGAAAGTGATGTGGCATGCAGCACAAATTGCTGAGTCTATTCACCAGTACGGGCCAGATTACGGCTTTGATACCACAGTTAACCACTTTAACTGGAAGACACTGATTGCCAGTCGTACTGCTTATATTGATCGTATTCACCAGTCTTATGAACGTGGTTTGGGTAACAATAAAGTTGATGTGATCCAAGGTTTCGCTCGTTTTGTTGATGCACATACTGTTGAAGTGAATGGTGAAGAAATCACCGCAGATCATATTTTGATTGCGACGGGTGGTCGTCCTATACGCCCTGATGTACCAGGTGTGGAATATGGTATTGATTCTGATGGCTTCTTTGAACTGACAGAGATGCCAAAACGGGTTGCGGTTGTTGGTGCGGGTTATATTGCGGTGGAAATTGCCGGCGTATTGTATGCACTTGGTAGTGAAACTCATCTGTTTGTGCGTCAACATGCGCCATTGCGCTCTTTTGACCCGATGGTTGTTGAAACATTATTGGAAATTATTAATACAGAAGGGCCTACTTTACATACTGAATCTGTGCCAAAAGCAGTGATTAAAAATGCAGATGGTAGTCTGACTTTGCAACTGCAAAATGGCAAAGAGCAGACAGTTGATACCCTGATCTGGGCTATTGGTCGTGAACCGGCAATAGATAATCTGAATCTGTCAGTAACGGGTATTGAATTGAATGGAAAAGGCTATATTAAGGTTGATAAATATCAGAATACCAATGTGAAAGGCATTTATGCTGTAGGTGACAATACGGGAGCGGTGGAGCTAACGCCTGTTGCAGTGGCCGCCGGTCGTCGCTTGTCTGAACGCTTGTTTAATAATAAGCCGGAAGAGCATTTGGATTACACTAATATTCCAACCGTCGTATTCAGTCATCCACCGATTGGGACTGTGGGGTTAACTGAGCCGCAGGCGAAAGAGCAATTTGGCGAAGATCAGGTGAAAACATATCAATCTTCTTTCACTGCGATGTATACCGCTGTCACTCAACATCGCCAACCATGCCGGATGAAACTAGTGTGTGTCGGACCGGAAGAGAAGATTGTTGGCATTCATGGTATCGGTTTTGGGATGGATGAAATGTTGCAAGGTTTTGCTGTTGCATTGAAGATGGGGGCAACTAAGAAAGACTTTGACAACACTGTGGCAATTCATCCAACTGCGGCGGAAGAGTTTGTCACGATGCGATGATGTTGCCGAAAACTTACCTTTAATCCTTTTTCTTCCTCTGGAAAATATTTTCAAAGGCCGGGTTATCCGGTCTTTAGATTATCAATCTCTCCTAAGGATAAGAGTGGAGGCTGCTTTTTTGCTTAATATTTCTTCAACATAAAAGAAAATATGCTACCATTCATCTATGAAGAGAAAAAATACACCAACGCCACATGATGCTGTTTTTAAAAAATTTTTAAGTCATGTGGATACTGCCAGGGACTTTCTGGAGATACACTTGCCGGTAGGATTACGGGCAGTTTGTGATCTTGGTACACTCCGGTTGGAACCAGAGTCGTTTATTGAGGATGATCTACGTGCGCATTATTCCGATATCCTATATTCGCTGAAAACGGCGCAGGGTGACGGTTATGTGTACTGCGTGATCGAACACCAGAGTTCTCCAGACAAGATGATGGCATTCCGGCTGATGCGCTATAGTATTTCAGCAATGCAGCGACATCTGGAACGGGGACATGAAAAATTACCATTGGTTATCCCGATATTATTCTATCATGGGAAAAAACGTCCGTATCCGTGGAGTACCAACTGGTTCGATTGCTTCAATGATCCGGTATTGGCAAAGGAAGTCTATTCCACAATGTTTCCCTTGGTGGATGTGACGGTGATCCCGGACGATGAAATCTTGACGCACAAACGGATTGCGTTGTTAGAGATGGTACAAAAGCATATCCGACAGCGTGATATGGCAGAGCGGTTGCAAGAGCTGGTTGTGCTGCTAGCGTATGACTACTATACCGATGAGCAGTTGAAAAGCGTGTTAAACTACTTGTTACAGGCGGGAGATACCGCCGACCCAGAGGGGTTTATCCGGCGACTGGCAGAACAGTCCCCGAAGTATGAGGAGGTGCTGATGACAATAGCGCAAAAACTGGAGCAGAAAGGACGTCAAGAAGGGCGTCAAGAAGGGCGTCAAGAGGCGACTCTAAAAATCGCTCATGCATTGCTGGGCAGCGGAGTCGATCGTGAAACAGTGATGAAAACCACTGGCCTGAGCGAGAATGAGCTTGAGCAAATACACCACTAATTTCGTGCTAGAGAGTCCCCATTGGTGTAGAGATGCATGCGTAAATGCATGCAATGCATAGAAATGGCATGTTATTTGGGTGAGTTCATGATCATAATTGTTCTGTCATTCGGCCCTTAAATAAAATTGAAGATTTGTTTGTTGTCACTATCGACACGGATAATCAGCTAAAAAGCGTATATAACTACCTGTTATAGGTGGGAGATATCGCCTATCCAGAGGGTTTTATCCGGCGACTGGCATAGCCGTCCCCGGAGTATGAGGAGGTACTGGTGACAATAGCACAGAAACTGGAGCAGAAAGGGTTCCAAGAAGGGTTCCAAGAAGGATTCCAAGAAGGGTTCCGAGAAGGATTTCAAGAAGGACTCCTAGAAGGATTCCAAGAAGGACTCCTAGAAGAATGCCAAGAGGCGACTCTAAAAATCGCGCATGCATTACTGAGTAGCGGAGTCGATCGTGAAACAGTGATGAAAACCACTGGCCTGAGCCAAAACGAGCTTGAACAAATACACCGCTAATTCTCACTGAAAGTCTTTATCAAAAGGCGTTGTGTATAAATGCGCATGGCATAGATCTAAGGGCTTGTTTGGTCAACTACGGTCGACATTAGAATGGACGGTTTTATCAACTCCTGTTACAAGCCGATGAAAATAATAATATGTTTGCTAGATTGTGCCAAAAGCAGTATTTGGCGAATTTCCACAAGACTCTGTTACAAACTCCATCCTCTGTATTTTTTTCTGTGAAACCAGAATTAACGCTTCCTTATCCATATGGCTCATCGAGCTTTCCGTTGTTACACCGCAATTTTGTAAGAATGGGTTGTGATACTGTTGGAAACTTGTCTATATATATGTTTTAAGTTCTGGGAAATATCCTTTCAAAACTCACAATTGCCTGGCATTTTTTGAGGCAATTTTTTTAAGTAAGGAATTGAATGTGGAGAAACTTCAACATCAAAGCCGCAGGGATTTTCTTGGTCAAACAGGTAAACTTACCACCGCTTGTGCGGTTATCTCTTTAACAGGAGGGATAGCGCAGGCGATGCCGCCAGCCGTTTTATCTAGCACATCACAGGTGCAGACTACCCTTACTGATTGCTATTACTATTTGAGTGATGTGCTGTTGGAGGAGGGATTTGAGTATGAGGGCGATACTGTGATTGGCACTCGTACTGCGCTTTATACGTTGGAAATTAAAGATGGTCGGATAGCTGCTATTCATGCTGCGGGTACGCTGTTTAACATGAACCTGCCGTGCTATCAGGCACAAGGGAAGTTGCTGTTGCCCGCCTTTCGCGATATGCACATTCATTTGGATAAGACTTTCTACGGTGGCCCGTGGCAGGCACCGCGACTGAACCAGGGTAAAACTATTATGGATATGATTACCCTGGAACAAACGTTGCTCCCCAAACTGCTACCCACTTCGCAGCAACGGGCAGAGGGCCTAATTGCTCTACTGCAATCTAAGGGTAGCACAGTGGCGCGCAGCCATTGCAATATCGATCCAGTTAGTGGTTTGAAAAGTCTAGAACATTTGCAGTATGCGTTGGAGAACCATCGTGATGATTTCACTTGTGAGATCGTTGCTTTCCCGCAGCATGGTCTGTTGCATTCCAGAGTAGAAGAGTTAATGCGCGAGGCGATGCAAATGGGTGTGCAATACGTTGGTGGATTGGACCCGACTAATGTGGATGCAGCGATGGAGAAATCACTGGATACCATGTTCCAGATCGCATTGGACAATAATGCTGGTGTAGATATTCATTTGCATGAGATCAGCCCGGCAGGTGTTGCTGCCATTAATTACATGATTGATATAGTGGAAAAGACACCAAGTTTGCGTGGCAAGGTGACAATTAGTCATGCCTTCGCGTTGACTACTCTAGACGAAAGTCAGCTGATAGAAACTGCTGCTCGTTTGGCAGAGCAGCAAATCACTATTGCCTCTACAGTGCCGATCGGCAGCTTGATGATGCCATTGCCGCAACTCAGATCCAAAGGGGTATTTATTATGACCGGTACTGACAGTGTGATCGATCACTGGTCGCCATTCGGCACTGGTGACATGTTAGAAAAGGCTAATCTATACGCGCAGTTGTACCATGGTTCTGATGAATATCATCTTTCTCGTGCTATGGCTATTGCTACTGGTGGTGTGCTACCGCTTAACGATCGAGGCCAGCGTGTTTGGCCGCAGGCGGGTGATAAGGCTGAATTTGTTCTGGTAGCAGCCAGTTGTTCTGCTGAAGCGGTGGCGCGGTTACCAGCCCGTCAAGCAACATTCCATCAAGGACGTCTGGTGGCGGGTACGGTAGTCATGGCTTGAGCTAGAGAGGATGAAGTAAGCTGATAATTACTCTGCAATGGTTGTTTTTGGTCTTCTGCCTGTGTTTTAGCGTGCTGTTATGTTCCTTATCACAGGCGGAAACCATTTAATGTTCTATATTCAGCCACTTCACAATAAAATCAGCTACCTGTTCAGGTTGATTGATATTCAGTTGTGGCAGGGTTGTCTCTAATTTTTCATCACTGGCAACCGCAATCACATGTTGATCAAGAAGATCGCTTAATGGCCGGTTAATAATACGGCGGTATAGCGCGATCTTATTAATTGGCTCATCTTTGAAGCCTTCTACTAAGATCAGATCCAGAGAGTCTGAGTCAAAGCGGTTGGCAAGATAGCTCAGGTCCAATGCCTGCGAATCTGATATTTCTGTCATTAACGCCCAGCGTTGTTGGTTGGCGATCAGGGTTTGTTCAGCACCGGCTTTGCGTAGTTCATAACTGTCTTTGCCCGGTTTATC
This sequence comes from Photorhabdus heterorhabditis, assembly GCF_018448905.1. Taxonomy (GTDB): domain Bacteria; phylum Pseudomonadota; class Gammaproteobacteria; order Enterobacterales; family Enterobacteriaceae; genus Photorhabdus; species Photorhabdus heterorhabditis. The sequence continues at coordinate 240,048 of NZ_RCWA01000001.1, forward strand.
TACATCCATATCATGATGAGTGTGTTTTATCAGACCAACTCGAATTTGCTGTTGACGTAATAATGGGATTACTTTCTTGAGAAGCGTGGTTTTTCCTGTACCGCTGTATGCTGTGATACCAAGTAGTGGAAGAGGTGGTTTTGTACTCATTTTTTTGATCTCCTGTATATGCTCCCAATTTTGGTATTCTTCTGGAGTATTCAGATTGGTAAAAGCAGCTGGATTATCAGCAAACTGAACGGCTATTGCTCCTATTTTATACATAAATAACATTAGCTTACGATCACCATTAGCCAGATAATTTCCCAATTGGGATAACAAACTGCGGTGTAGTAAAGCGAGGGTAGGGTGAGGGCGGTTGCCATCATCTGCATAGGCTGCCAATGCGTGTTGCTTGCCTTGCCATAAGCGGGCGACTAAATCAGCCGGGAAATCCGGCACATCACAAGGAACAAATACCACCCAATCATGACTGGCTGATTTCAATGTTGCTAACATTCCAGCTAATGGCCCAGAGAAATCTGGTGTTAGATCAGTGACAACTTGGTAACGACTTTGGTGGTAAATTTCCAGATTCTGGTTAGCGTTGAGAATTAATTCATCTACCTGTGGGTGCAGCTTATTTGCAATATGTTGATACAGAGGTAGTCCATTTAAAAGGATGAGTCCTTTATCATTCCCGCCCATACGAGTCGCTCGACCACCTGCGAGGATCACACCGCTTATTTTTGGTTGCATAATGTTTCTATCAACAACGCGCTTATTGCCACCAATATAACCTTTTTCGGATTGGTTATCTGAGTTTAACTTAGCGTTTTTAAAACGATCATTACCGTATAACTTACTGATAAAAGAGTGACCTTTACGCTTATTGACAGAGCAATTCTTTCTCTGGGGAGCTATCCCTGCTAATTTGTATAGGTTGTTTATAAGAAATTTGATATGCAATCTCATCGGCTTAATGAAATCAATGAGCTTTGACTGATGATGTTTTGATTTATCACTTGAAAATGCGCGGCTTGGAGGCAACGGTAGAAATTCCGGGGCTAAAAAAAGATGATGAAGTAGATTTTAAAACCGCGTTATTGCATGCTCGTGGCATTATGACAGATTAATCAAGAGAGTAGAGTGTGTTAACAAATCAGGCGGCTTTTAATTTCCGGGAATTAACACCGGATTTGATTATGGATGCATTGACGCAGACTGGATTATATATAGATTCCGGGCTGACAGAACTAAACAGTTATGAGAACCGTGTTTATCAATTTACAGATGAAGAGCGTAAGCGTTATGTTGTGAAATTTTATCGGCCATTGCGCTGGGATCGGCAGCAGATTCAGGAAGAACATGATTTCTCCTTGGCACTACAACAGGCTGATTTACCGATTGCGGCGCCGTTGGTCTTTGATCAACAAACTGTACTGACTTTTAAAGATTTCTTTTTTGCTGTTTTTCCAAGCATCGGTGGCCGCCAGTATGAATCCGATAATCTCTTTCAGTTAGAAGATGTAGGGCGTTTGCTGGGTAGAATTCATCAGATTGGTTACCAGCAAAAATTCACAACTCGCCCAACTATCGGGTTAAATGAGTATCTGTATCAGCCACGACATTTTTTGGCTGAATGTGAATTAGTTCCTTCGAAACAGAAAGTACAATTTTTAGCGATATTGGATGATCTGATAAACATCGTGGAATCAAATTGGCGTGAAGATTGGCAAATATTGAGGCTTCATGGTGACTGCCATCCGGGTAATATCCTGTGGCGTGACGAAGCCTGGTTTGTTGATCTTGATGATGCGCGTAATGGCCCTGCAATGCAGGATTTATGGATGTTGTTTCATGGTTCCCGTCAGGAACAGTTATTACAGTTAGATATTCTGCTGGAATCTTATAGTGAGTTTACGAATTTTGACCCAAAAGAGTTGTCATTAATAGAACCATTGCGGGCTATGAGAATGGTCTATTATTTGGCATGGGTAGCTCGCCGTTGGCAGGACCCTGCTTTTCCCAAGGCATTTCCTTGGATGGCAGACACCGATTTTTGGCTAAAACAGACGTCACTTTTTTCTGAACAGATTAAGTTGTTACAGGAGCCTCCTTTGCAGCTTAGCCCAATGTATTAATGTTTATTATGGAGATAGTTATGAAAAAATTTTGGTTATTTTTAGTAGGAATGGTGATGGCATTTAGTGCATCAGCGGTCAGTTTCACTGAAGGGACACAGTTTGTTGAATTAAAATCGCCGGTGGCAGATCAACCACAGGTTCTGGAATTCTTTTCTTTCTATTGCCCTCATTGTTATCAATTTGAAGAAATTTTGAAAGTTCCTCAGACTGTGAAACAGAATTTGCCAGCAGGAACAAAACTTGTCCGTTATCATGTGGATTTTTTAGGGCCATTGGGTAAAGAATTGACGACAGCCTGGGCAGTTGCAATGGCAATGGGTGTTGAAGATAAAGTGACTCTGGCCCTATTTGAGGGCCTTCAGAAAACCCATGCTATTAAAACTCCGAACGATATTCGCAATGCTTTTATCAACGTTGGGGTGACGGCTGAAGACTATGATGCGGCTATGAACAGTTTTGTTGTGAAATCCTTAGTTGTTAAGCAGCAAAAAGCTGCTCAGGATTTGCAACTGCGTGGTGTACCAGCAATGTTTGTTAACGGCAAATATATGGTGAGAAATAACGGTATCGATGCAACTTCTGATGATCATTATGCGAAATCATATTCGGACGTTGTTAACTTTTTGTTAAATAAGAAATAATGTTAACGACTGAAATAGAATAATATAGGTATGTGCCAAAGTGAAAAGCTTTGGCACAATGCAGGTTAGAAAGACTTTTTTATAAGACAAACTCTGGTTATATCCACAACTCTGTGATCTATAAGGTAATATGACAATTTAATGACTCAGGTTATAAGTCATTGATTTTTACACGCAGTTGATAAGTATTTTTTATCAACGATCAATATTAAAATAAAACCTATAATATCTATACACAAAGTTATCCACAGAATTTATAGCAAGATATGAATATCTGAATTTGTTCTCAGTAAAGAAAGTTCATACAAAATTCGTTTCCTGCTCCTTGCTGTGGCATCCTATTCTTTTACACCTGTAACAGATAAATGAAGAAGACTTATGGCTCAGATAGCAGACAATCCCCTGATTTTGGTTGATGGTTCCTCATACCTTTATCGTGCATATCATGCTTTCCCTCCACTAACCAATAGTGCAGGTGAACCTACCGGAGCTATGTATGGCGTATTGAATATGCTGCGTAGTATGGTCATGCAATATAAACCGAGCCATGTAGCGGTGGTATTCGATGCCAAAGGTAAAACTTTTCGTGATGAATTGTTTGCTGAGTATAAGTCCCATCGTCCTCCTATGCCGGATGATTTGCGTGCGCAGATAGAACCGTTGCATCAGATGGTAGAAGCTATGGGATTACCATTGCTGGTGGTTCCGGGAGTAGAAGCTGATGATGTTATTGGGACTTTGGCGTTACAGGCGGAAAAAGAGGGCCGTGCGGTGCTTATCAGCACGGGTGATAAAGATATGGCGCAATTGGTAACGCCGAATATCACTCTGATCAATACCATGAATAACACCATTCTGGGACCGGAAGAAGTGGCTGAGAAGTATGGTGTACCGCCAGAGTTGATTATCGATTTTTTAGCATTGATGGGAGACTCTTCAGATAATATTCCTGGTGTACCGGGTGTAGGGGAGAAAACGGCACTGGGATTATTGCAAGGGATTGGGGGTATGGATGATATCTTTGCCAATCTGGATAAAATTGCGGGGCTGAATTTCCGGGGAGCAAAAACGTTGGCGAATAAGATGGAACAGCATAAAGATGTGGCTTATCTCTCTTATAAATTGGCAACAATTAAAACCGATGTTGAATTGGATAAAACCTGTGTTGCTCTATCAGTTGCAGAACCGGATACAGAGAAACTACATGAGCTGTTTTCCCGTTATGAATTCAAACGTTGGTTGAGTGATGTGGCAAATGGCGATTGGTTGGCAGCTAAAGGTAAAAAATCAGCATCTACTGGCAATGATGAATCATCTCCGACTGAGGATACATCTGTTTCGACCACACTCTCTACCGATAATTATCAAACTATTCTCAATCAGAAAAGCTTTGATGAGTGGATTGAGAAGCTTAAAAGAGCGTCGGTTTTCGCTTTTGATACCGAAACTGACAGCTTGGATACTTTGACAGCGAATCTGGTGGGTATGTCATTTGCGATTACTGCCGGAGATGCGGCTTATCTGCCTCTGGGACATGACTATCTGGGTGCGCCAGAGCAGCTTGACAGAGATGCGGTACTGGCAGCATTAAAACCGCTGCTTGAAGATAGCAACCTACTGAAAATCGGTCAAAATATTAAGTTCGATCGTGGCGTTCTGGTTCGCTATGGCATTGAGTTGCAAGGTATTGCTTACGATACTATGTTGGAATCTTATGTGCTCAACAGCGTTGCAGGTATGGGGCGGCATGATATGGATAGTCTGGCTGAACGTCATCTAAATCATAAGACCACGACTTTTGAAGAGATTGCCGGTAAAGGTAAAAATCAGCTCACTTTTAATCAGGTTCCGGTGGAACAGGCTGCAATGTATGCCGCCGAAGATGCAGATGTGACTTTGTTGCTCCATCAGGCTATGTGGCCGCAATTGCAGAAAGCACCGACGCTAGAAAAAGTATTCCTGAAAACAGAAATGCCACTGGTAATGGTACTTTCCCGTATGGAACGTACAGGTGTACTGATTGATTCAAATATTCTGGCTGAGCATTCAAAAGAGATTACTATTCGTTTGGATGAATTGGAAAAAGAAGCACATGAATTGGCTGGTGAGGTTTTCAATCTGGCTTCGCCAAAACAGTTACAAGCGATATTATTTGAAAAATTGCATTTACCGGTAGTGAAGAAAACGCCAGGTGGTGCACCATCTACTAATGAAGAGGTGCTAGAAGAGTTGGCGGATAACCATGCATTACCGAAAGTGATTTTAGAGCATCGTGGGTTGGCGAAACTGAAATCCACTTACACAGATAAATTGCCGCAGATGGTCCATCCGCTGACCAAACGAGTTCACACTTCCTATCACCAGGCAGTAACAGCAACTGGGCGTCTCTCTTCGCGTGATCCTAATCTGCAAAATATTCCTGTCCGTAATGAAGAAGGTCGCCGCATTCGTCAGGCTTTTGTGGCTCCTGAAGGTTATCGGATTATGGCCGCTGACTATTCTCAGATTGAGTTGCGGATTATGGCTCATTTGTCTCAGGATCAAGGGCTGTTGAAGGCTTTTGCTGAAGGGCAAGATATTCACCGGGCGACGGCGGCAGAAGTTTTTGGTTTGCCACTGGAACAGGTAACCAGTGAGCAGCGCCGTAGTGCTAAGGCGATTAACTTTGGTTTGATCTACGGTATGAGTGCATTTGGCCTTTCCCGTCAGTTAGGTATTCCACGCGGTGAAGCCCAGCGTTATATGGAGCTCTATTTTGAGCGTTATCCGGGCGTATTGGCGTATATGGAGCGTACCCGCGAACAGGCGGAAGAACAGGGTTATATTGAAACGCTAGATGGTCGTCGTCTTTATTTGGCAGATATCAAATCTCGCAATGGTATGCGTCGTAAGGCAGCAGAGCGTGAAGCTATTAATGCGCCAATGCAGGGAACTGCGGCGGATATCATCAAAAAAGCAATGATTGCGGTGGATAACTGGATTATTAGTGAAAAGCCAAAAGTTCGTATGATCATGCAGGTTCACGATGAGCTGGTATTTGAGGTTCATGAATCAGAACTTGAAAGTGCAGAACAGAAAATTCGTGAATTGATGGAGAAGAGTTTGGGTCTTGATGTCCCTTTAAAAGTAGATGTGGGTATCGGTGACAATTGGGATCAAGCCCACTAATATGCCATCTTAATAAGCGATAGGCTGAACCGAGATATTTGGTTCAGCCTTTTTTAATTTCAACTAACTCATTGTATTCACCTCGTGGTTTATTCTCCCAGCCTCCCCACGCTACTCTCCGACCATCTGCCCGCCAAGCGGCGAATGTATTTCCGGTTCCAGTCAGGCTGACGATATCCTGTAATTGGGCAATTGCCGGTGGAACCTGGCTGCGGCGGCTTCATTAGCGACGACAGTGTTATCTTTATTGTTGTAGATGTTGTATTCATTATTCCCTTCTGTGGGGCGGTTTCCGACATCCGTGTCCGCTGAGAAGTCGTTATGGTGATTTATGCTTTATAATGGGGATTTTTAACCGAAAAATAACTATATTATGTTATTTTTTGGATTTTATATTTTCACTAATTAATATTAATAGGTAAATTTAAAAAGTGTAATAAAAGTCAGAAATTGAGTGGCCGGTTAGAGATGTGTTCTTGTCATCATTTTATTCCATTAATGGAATATTTTTTATACATTATTCACTGTTTCATTGACAATGGTGAAAAATGGTTTCAGCTGTAGATGAAACAGGGTAATTTCCATTTTTTCATTAATTAATATTACTCGTTAGATGTATGTATGGGTAATGCAAAGCAGTTATCAGATGGGATGAGCATAGGTGTTTCTGTAAACTAAATATAACTAATGTAATGATTTTTGTACTCGTAAGATGTAGGCCATTGTGTTGTTCGATACATATTAGATCTAGATCGCATAAATATGTAATTAAACTACAGTTAATGGCGATAAAAGAATCAAAATCCGCAGCTGAATCGAGATAATCATTGAAAATAAATTACAAAAAAGCTTTTTCTGAGAAATAAAATAAGGTAGAGTTGTCGGCGTAGGGTACAGAGGTAAGATGTTCTATCTTTCAGACCTTTTACTTCACGTAATCGGATTTAGCTGAATATTAGCTGCCCCAGTCAATTTTGACTGGGGCGTTTTTTTATCTGCATTTAATTATATTAGGATAAGGAAAGGTTGGATTAGATGTCACTTTCAATCTGAACAGCTGCTTGGTTGAACCATATGTCTAGTTTATGCTGTAACTTATCAATCCCGATCTTTTTCAAGGCAGAGAAGTATTCCACCTGAATATCCCCATTAAGATTTGCTAATTCTCCACGTATTTTAATCAATTGGCTCTTACGGGCGCTGGATGTCAATTTATCGGCTTTAGTCAGCAGCACCATAATCGGTACATTCATGGCTACCGCCCATTGGATCATCTGTTGATCAAGATCTTTCAGTGGGTGACGAATATCCATCAACACGACGAGTCCAAGTAGACATTCGCGTTTTTGCAGGTATTCACCCAGTGCTTTTTGCCATTTACGCTTTATCTCTTCTGGTACTTCAGCATAACCATAACCTGGCAAATCAACCAAGCGAATGCCTTCTTCGACTTCAAATAAATTGATCAGTTGGGTACGGCCTGGTGTTTTACTGGTACGAGCGAGGCTTTTTTGTTTTGTCAGGGCATTCAGAGCGCTGGATTTACCTGCATTCGAGCGACCGGCAAACGCGACTTCAATGCCCACATCCTGAGGCAAATGGCGAATATCAGGTGCGCTCGTGATAAAACGGGTCATATGATAGTTGTAGTTTTTGATGGTCAAAATGATTATCTCCCTGAGAAATGCACTGAATATATGGCAAAGAGGATTATACCGATAGCCGCTGCTTGTTGACAGAATTAAAAATAATGACATATTTCTGACGGACTGAGTCAAACCCGCTATTTTGCCGTCAGTGACTGCTCTATTTGGGAAATAAAATCTGACCTATTGTGAGAAGATTAATTCTTATCTAAAGCACCATCCGATTGATAGCGTAAATGTAAGTAAATATTGAGCACGATGCTGAGGAGATTATTAGAATTGATTCAGCTTGTGTTGTTGACCTTAATAGTATAGGAACCCAGAATGTTTAAACGTATTTTAGTGACGCTTGTAACTGCATGTTCTCTGAGCGCAATGGCACCTCTGGCTTTAGCTGCGGGTGAAACTCATGTAAAGCTGACGACAACAGAGGGTAATATTGAACTGGAATTAAATAGTCAGAAAGCACCGATTACAACCAAAAACTTTATTGAATACGTTAATGAGGGTTATTACAACAATACAATTTTCCATCGGGTGATCCCTGGATTTATGGTTCAGGGAGGCGGTTTTACCAAAGACTTGCAGCAGAAAGCGACGAAAGCGCCAATTAAAAATGAGGCAGATAATAAGCTGCGTAATTTACGTGGAACTATCTCTATGGCGCGTACCGCCGATAAAGACAGTGCCACTAGCCAATTCTTTATCAACGTAGCGGATAATGCTTTTCTTGATCATGGTCAGCGTGATTTTGGTTATGCAGTATTTGGTAAGGTCGTAAAAGGTATGGATGTTGTAGATAAAATTTCTCAGGTGAAAACTGAAAATGTCGGTCCATACCAGAATGTACCAGTTAAACCCGTGGTTATCCTATCTGCTGAAATTATCCCCTAATTTTTTTCTGAGACATGAACTATTACGGTGGTTGCGGCAGTTTTTAGTCTTTTGGTTAACTTACATCTGATTAAAAATGTGGCCTTCATTGAATGAATGAAGGCCAGTTTCGCCATTATTCATACATCTTTTGGGTAAATTCTTTATTCACTTCGGTTCGTGGAAAATATCTATCTTTGTAGCATTTCCTCTCTTTATTCTCGCAGTGTACACCATTACTTAAAGTGAATGACGAAAAGTCAATATCTTTACCATCACCAATCTCATTTTTCAGGTGTTCTGCTGCTTTTTTTCCTAAATGCTTTTCGGTTAATTTTACCGACACACCTTGTTGATCAGCGCAATATTTTCCTTTTTTATCGCAAATCACGCCTTTTACTGGGAAGAAAATATTGGCAGCCTTAGTTGTGGCTAGCGTGGGGAAGGACAGTAGAAAAAGAGATGCTATAATCAGTTTTGTCTTCATAACAATTACCTTTACTTATGGAATATCAAAATAGAGCATATGTTTTGTAGGTTTGAGGGTAAGTTGATTGAGTAAAAGATAGCCATTGATTTTGTTGTGCTATGCTACAAATGTTGATGTGCTATGATAGCCGCCCCGTTGTCGTTAGGCCGTTTTACCTGAAAGTCATGTTGTTCATGATAAATAAATTGCAGGAGTGGCAGGACAGCAAATACAGCGATAAATGAGTAGGATTGTTTCCTATGTTATTAATAATAGATAACTACGATTCTTTTACATATAACTTATATCAATACTTTTGTGAATTGGGAATAGATGTTTTAGTTAAGCGCAATGATGAATTACTGCTTGAGGATATTGAGAGATTAGCTCCCACTCATCTTGTTATTTCCCCAGGCCCTTGTACGCCAAATGAAGCAGGCATTTCTCTGACTGCGATTTCGCATTTTGCGGGGCAGTTGCCGATTTTGGGTGTTTGCCTTGGACATCAGGCAATTGGACAGGCATTTGGTGCCAGTGTAGTAAAAGCTAGAGAAGTCATGCATGGGAAAACTTCTGCTATTCATCATAATCAGCAAGGTGTGTTTAAAGGTCTTAATCGGCCATTAACGGTTACCCGTTACCATTCATTGGTGATTGCTGCGGAAACATTACCTGCTTCATTTGAGGTGACTGCATGGAGCCAGCATGACGGCAATGTAGATGAAATCATGGGAATTCGTCACCGCACGTTGCCTCTGGAAGGTGTGCAGTTCCATCCAGAAAGTATTCTCAGCGAGCAAGGGCATCAGCTACTGAGAAACTTCCTTAGATATTAACCAGATACCAATAATTTCTTCATTTATTCATCTTTTTCATTGGCCCATCTTTGATTTTTTATGCGTATTTTGTGATTATATTTTCACTTTTAAATAATGTATATATAAAAATCGGGTGGGAAAATGACAGAACATGCCGCAGTAAATAGAAATACCTACGATCAAGTCATGTTGCCAATCTATTCACCGGCACAGTTTATACCGGTGAAAGGGCAAGGTAGTCGTGTATGGGATCAACAAGGGAAGGAATACATTGATTTTGCGGGTGGTATTGCTGTTATGGCTTTGGGACATTGTCACCCTGAGTTGGTTGATGTTTTGAAGCAGCAAGGAGAGAAACTTTGGCATATCAGTAATATTTTCACCAATGAACCGGCTTTAATACTGGCGCAGAAATTGATTGATGCTACGTTTGCTGAACGGGTATTTTTTGCTAATTCAGGTGCAGAAGCGAATGAAGCTGCATTTAAACTGGCTCGTCACTATGCCATTACCCGTCACAGCCCATATAAAACCAAAATTATTGCGTTCCATCAGGGATTTCATGGTCGTACCCTTTTTACTGTCTCTGTTGGTGGTCAGCCAAAATATGCTGATGGTTTTGGGCCAAAACCCGCAGATATTATTCATGTACCTTTTAATGACTTAGAGGCGGTAAAGGCAGTCATGGATGACCATACTTGTGCGGTTATATTGGAACCTGTTCAGGGAGAAGGGGGAGTAACTCCTGCAACATCTGCGTTTATTCATGGGGTGCGTGAGCTTTGTGATAAACATCAGGTGCTGCTGGTGTTTGACGAAGTACAAAGTGGGATGGGACGTACCGGCAAACTGTTTTCTTATATGCATTATGATGTTGCACCGGATATTATCACCACAGCGAAAGCACTAGGAAATGGTTTTCCTGTCAGTGCTATGCTGACCACCGCGAATATTGCCTCGGTTATGGTGCCGGGAACTCACGGTACGACTTACGGTGGTAATCCGCTGGCTTGTGCAGTCGCAAATGTTGCGTTTGATATTATCAATACGCCAGAGGTTCTGGATGGGGTTGAAAAACGTCATAATTTAATTGTGAATTTTTTGAACGATATTAATCAGCAATATTCCGTATTTGGTGAGATCCGTGGAAAAGGATTACTGATTGGTGCGGAACTAAAAGGGCAGTATCAGGGAAAATCTAAAGATATCCTGCAACTGGCTGCTGAAAATGGGCTAATGTTGCTGAGTGCTGGCAGTGATGTACTGCGTTTCACACCTTCGTTGATTATCAGTGAAGAAGAGATTGCTCAGGGAATGGAACGGTTGGAAAAGACGATTAGCCAGTTAGTATAACGAATACAAGAAAAATCAGCGCAAATATAATGCGCTGATTCATCAGGTATTAACGTGTACCGTAAACAACAATTGTTTTGCCGTGTGCGGAAATCAGGTTTTGATCTTCCAGCATTTTCAGGATACGACCAACCGTTTCACGGGAACAGCCAACAATTTGGCCAATTTCCTGACGTGTGATTTTGATTTGCATCCCATCCGGGTGGGTCATAGCATCTGGTTGTTTTGCCAAATTCAGCAAGGTCTGAGCAATACGGCCGGTAACATCCAGAAAGGCTAGATTACCGACTTTCTCAGAAGTCGTTTGCAAACGGCTTGCCATTTGGGCAGATAAACGCATTAGAATATCCGGGTTGACCTGAATCAGTTGGCGGAATTTTTTATAGGAAATTTCAGCCACTTCACAGGCACTTTTAGCCCGTACCCAGGCTGTACGCTCTTGCCCTTCTTCAAATAATCCAAGTTCGCCAATGAAATCTCCCTGATTTAAATAGGAGAGGATCATCTCTTTGCCTTCTTCATCTTTAATCAAAACTGCAACAGAGCCTTTTACGATATAGTAAAGCGTCTCTGCTTTTTCGCCTTGATGAATAAGCGTGCTTTTAGATGGATATTTATGAATATGGCAGTGTGACAAAAACCATTCAAGAGTGGGGTCTGTTTGTGGCTTGCCGAGAACCATTCGCTTCATCCTCTGTTGTTATCGCTGCCTAAATAACATGAGAATCTAAAAGTTTCTCATCAGGCTGGCTTATAAAGACACTAGCTTAACATATTAGTTTGTCGAAAAACCGACAGGTGAAAGTTTTATATAGGTTATCTAAAATTTGAACCCTGAGTATTGATCCTAACCTAATATATACCTGACCTGCTTCTGTTTGTAGCACAGGAAAAGGTTTCTGTCTTGTCTTGTATTGTTTCAGCATCATGAACTGCGCATTAGATTGCCAGTTTAATACCGAAAGGGTAGGCTTTAATGCAAAAAATGGTTTAAGGGGGGATTATGCAAGCACGGGTAAAATGGGTTGAAGGGTTATCTCTTTTGGGGGAGTCGTCTTCGGGTCATCAGATAATGATGGATGGAAATGCCGGCGATAAGGCACCAAGCCCAATGGAAATGGTATTAATGGCAGCGGGTGGTTGCAGTACGATTGATGTTGTTTCTATTTTGCAGAAAGGTAGATATGACGTAATAGATTGTGAGGTAAAATTAACTTCCCGCCGTCGTGAAGAAGCGCCGCGCTTGTTTACTCATATAAATCTGCATTTCATTGTGACAGGCAAAGATTTAACAGATAAAGCGGTTGAACGTGCTGTTATACTTTCCGCAGAAAAATATTGCTCTGTTTCGTTGATGCTGGGAAAGTCAGTTGAAATCACCCACAGTTTTGAAATTAAAGATGCAGATTAAGATATTATTTATTGATTAAAAAATAACGGCAGGTAACTAACATTTCAGTTACCTGTTTTATTAACTGAATAATGTAAAGATGTGAATTCAGAGACTGGATTTTTTACATTTATCCCAGGTTCTGATCAGCAAATCTTTTCCCCTTCCAGCAATCGTTGTACTAATGGCGTCATAATTAATTCCATTGCCAATCCCATTTTTCCGCCTGGAACCACAATGGTATTAATACTTGAAACGAATGAGCCTTGTAGCATTGATAACAGGTACGGGAAATCAATCTGAGTCAGATCACGGAAACGGATGACAATGAAACTTTCATCCAATGATGGAATGGCTTTGGCTGAAAATGGGTTGGAGGTATCCACGGTAGGGACACGTTGAAAGTTGATATGTGTTCGCGAAAATTGTGGCGTAATGTAATTGATATAATCATCCATAGAACGAACAACAGAATCCATCACCGCTTCTTGTGAATGTCCTCGTTCCCCGGTATCACGGATAAGTTTCTGTATCCATTCAAGGTTGACAATCGGCACTACTCCTACCAGCAGATCGACATGGCTGGCAACGTTATGTTGTGGTGTTACAACACCACCATGTAGACCTTCATAGAACAGCACATCGGTTTGCTTGGGTAAGGATGCCCATGGCGTAAATGTACCGGGTAGCTGGTTGTAAGGAACGGCATCGTCATAAGTATGAAGATATTTCCGACGACGGCCTTCACCCGTTTCACCATAGTCAATCATGGTTTTTTCCAGCATGCCAAAATCATTGGCTTCTGGCCCAAAGTAACTGATATGTCTGCCTTGTTCTTTGGCTTTACGAATTGCTGCATCCATTTCAGGGCGGGTGTAACGGTGGAAACTGTCTCCTTCTATTTGTGCCGCACTGATGTTAAGTTGCTGGAAAATTTTACGGAAAGCTAAACTCGTTGTTGTTGTTCCGGCCCCACTGGAGCCGGTAATAGCGATAATCGGATGTCTGGCTGACATAAACAGTAAACTCCATAATGTTAAGAATCGAACATTTCTTTCGGCATAATATTGATGCTTTCATGCAGTTCAGACCACACCAGCATAACATCTCCTCGTTCTAACTGACGGCGTATATCAGTGACTTTCTGCTCAAGCGATTTTTCATGTTCGCCATAGTCAGTACCTTCCCGCAGGACAAAGCTCTCTATCAAATTTAGCAGAGTTTCTGGTTCCAGTTGTTGCCACGGAATAATCATTGCGGTTGCTCCAGATAAGATGACAGCCAACCTGGAATACGTTGTTCCAGCCACATTTGTGGTTTCTTCAGTGAACCACTGACAAAGCCGACGTGTCCACCATGTTCTGTCATTTGATATTCAATATTCTTAGGCAGAGTTTTGAGATCAGGGACAACTTCTGGCGACATAAAGGGATCGTCTTTGGCATGAATAATCAGCAGTGGCACAGTAATGTCAGGCAGACGTGGCAGTGCACTGCACTGGCGATAGTAGTCTACTGCATCTTTAAAATTGTGGAGCTTTGCGGTTACAATTTCATCAAATTCCCGAATGCGTTTCAATCTTTTTACCTGAGACAGATTGATTGGCAGTGAATTTGGGTAGCGTAGCAATTTGCGAGTAATATTGCGTTTCAGGCTATTAAGCAGATAGCGCTCATAAACTTGAGAAAATCCTCTTTCTATCCGGTTGGAGCAGGCTTCCAGCATCAGAGGCGCGGAGACAACGACCGCAGCATTGACTTGGGCATTTGTTTTTTCTTCTGCCAGATAACAGGCCAGTACATTACCACCAATTGAATAACCCACAGCTGAGGTTGGTACATCACCGTAGGTCTGTTTCAGCCAGTTTAAAAAATAACGGGCATCGTTTGTTTCGCCTGAGTGATAGAGACGTTTCTGGCGGTTTGGTTCACCACTGCACCCACGAAAGTGCATGACAACACCAAGCCAGCCTTTTTTCTGACAGATATGGAGCAAACCGTTGGCGTAAGGGCTATTGAAACTGCCCTCCAGCCCATGAAACAGGATCAACCGTGGCTTGTGGGCCGCAGTTGTCGGATCTTCACTCCATGCCAGGTCAACAAAATCGTTATCGGGCAGATTAAGTCGTTGCCAGTATGGTTGCAATGTAGGATACCACCGCATCAAACGCGGAAGTAATGTTTGCAAATGTGGATTACTGACTCCGGTTAGAGGACGAAAGATATCAGACATAATGGTTCCGATTTAATGATTAGTTATATTGTATGATGAATAACATACTGATATTTTCTGTGAAAGGGAAACGCCATTATTCAGGATGAAAGGTAACTATTCATGACAGCAAGCTTAATTTTTTCATTAACAACTTTTTTGTTTATTTCTTCTATTACGCCTGGTCCAAACAACATGTTGCTGACGTCATCGGGGGCTAATTTTGGTGTTATCCGCTCTTTGGGACTGATATTCGGCATTCTTCTGGGAATGCAGACGATTTTGTATTTGGCAGCATTCGGTATAGCTGCGTTACTATTGGTTTATCCAGCTATTCACACGATAATGAAAATTGCGGGTAGCCTCTATTTGCTGTGGTTGGCATGGAAAACGGTAACCGCCAGTTACCGGCGTCTGGATACCAAAGGTAGTGCTGTTATAAAGCCGGTGCGGTGGTATCAGGGCTGGTTATTACAGTTTCTGAATCCGAAAGCTTGGTTAATGGGATTAGGATCGGTTGGCAGCTACAGTATTGCTGGTGAACAGTATCTCTATTCCATCATCGTTATTAGTGGCGCAATGGTATTAATAAGTTTCCTGAGCAGTATCGTATGGGCGGGTTTTGGTTCGTTGATTGGAACATTACTTCGTAGTCGTCATGCTTGGTTTATTTTCAATATCATGATGGGAATATTGACGGCAGCTTGTGTGCCATTGATTTGGATTGGGTAATTCAGGCAGTTAATTGCGTTTTTAGTTATAGAAAATTATTTGGGGCTGTCCTAGATAGCGATTATGTTTTTCCCTTAACCATTTGTTTTATAAAATATAATTTGTCTTTTACATCCGGTGTATTAAATCTCCACTCACATTCCTTGAGAAAGAGCTCAAAATGTTCCTTTGGTATGCCATTAAATTTACGCATATGACGTTTGGCTTGGTTCCAAAAGTTCTCTATCCCATTGATAGGGTTTTGACCATTTTTAGCGTCTACAAACTCCGTGCTATGGTTAATTCGATAGTGTTTAAAATCGGACACGTCCAGCACATCATCGCTGGCAAAATTGTCTGTGTAGACCAGGCTGTCAGGCTTAATTTTCGCCGTGATAATCGGAATCAAGGTATCGGATTTAGCGTTAGGTATTAGGCGGGTGTAGACCTTAGCACTTCGCTTGAGAAGCCCGAAAACAGGGACTTTTCCGGCTGAACCTCGCCCGCGTTTTCCCTTACGTTTACCCCCGAAACAGCTTTCGTCTATCTCGACTTCACCTTCAAACATGGAGTGTTCATCGACATAATCAGCGATAAGGACTCTGAGGCGGTGAAAATAGTAAGCTGAAGTCGTTTTGTTGATCCCCACTAACTCAGCCGCAGTGCGAGCTGTAGCCCCTGCCACAAAGAGCTCCTGAAGACGTTTTTGCTTGTATTGGCTAATCCGACTTTTTCTCATTTGGATATCCTAGGTCAAATAACTTATCTAGGACAGTCCCTATTATTCTTTTTTACTTTAGCAAATATCTACAACACTTATTCTGATGTACCTCGTCTTTAATTTTGACATTGGAGTGTTTAAGTGGGTAGATCCGCCCTTGTGGTTTATCTTTTTTTTCTGGCGTTCTTGCTTTTGGTTCCCGTTGTTCAGGCGAACAGTCAGCAAGTCACGATTGCTTATCAAACTTCACCAGAGCCGGCAAAAGTTGCTCAGTATAACGGCGATTTTGCCCGGCGATCAGGTGCTGATGTTCAATGGCGGAAATTTGACAGCGGTTCTGCGAGCGTTAGCTTCTGGTGATGTGCAGATAGGCAATATGGGTTCTAGTCCATTAGCGGTTGCTGCCAGCCAGAAATTGCTGGTAAAAATTTTTCTAATTGCTTCCCAGTTAGGGCAATCGGAAGCACTGATTGTTAATCAAAAACTCACTGAACCTTCTCAGCTTATCGGCAAACGAATTGCCGTTCCTTTCATTTCTACCGCTCACTACAGCCTGTTGGCTGCATTGCATTACTGGCAGATAGATCCAAGCTGATCAAGATTATTAATTTACAACCACCAGCGATTGTTGCTGCATGGAAGCGTGGTGATATTGATGGAGCTTTTGTCTGGTTACCTGTCGTGAATGAATTAGCTGCAACGGGCCGTGTACTGACCGATGCAGCATAAATTGCTCAATGGGGAGCGCCAACGCTGGACGTATGGGTTGTCCGTAATGATTTTGCCGAGCAACACACTCTGAGCTGGTTTAAGATGTTCTTGAAAAGTGTATTGGGTGAAAACTGATGATATTTGATTTCTCCTTAAATGCGATAGGGACCTTTCCATTCAGATTTAAAAAAATGAGAGAGAGAGTATAAAGATATCTATCCTGCCAAAGGAAAAAAAGTATCGAAATTACGTTTATATACCAGAAAAATATTCTTCCAGTTACAATAAATATTAACGGAATAAAGTTACCTCCTAAAGTAGGTAACTTTTACTTACTTCATAAGATTCACTTGACAGCAAATTAATAGATTGTTAGAAACATTATTACATTTATTTTATAAATGAAAATTTATTAATTAAGCCAAACTAAAAGGAATAGAGATGCTACGTTCTTCCAGTGTTGGTTTTGCTGAGTATTCTTTTCTTGGAACACATGTTTTTGCTGAGTTCTACGGTGTGGATAAGTATTTACTAAATAATGAAAATGAACTGATAACAATTATGCGTCAGGCAGTAGAAGCTTCTGGAGCTACAATATTAAATGTTATTTCCCATAAATTCGATCCTGAAGGAATGACGGCATTACTTTTACTTTCTGAATCTCATGCGTCAATCCATACTTATCCAGATCGTTCTGCAGCATTCATAGATATATTTACCTGTGGTAATTGTGATCCTGAGACGTCAGTTTCTGAGCTAAAAAAATTGATGAATCCAGATGGATTAACTTACAAATGTATTGTTAGAGGAAACAATGAGTATGCTTAATAAAATTTTTGAGCCAATTGGTAACGGTGTTCAACGAGTTTGGGATTTGGAAAAAGTAATTTATCACAAACATACACCTTTCCAAGAAATGATAATTGCTAAGACCGCTCAAGGCATAAGTCTTTTTTGCAATAATGAAAGGCAAAGTGTTGAGGAATCTCAAATTATTTATCATGAAGGACAAATTATCCCAGCAGCCTTGTTTTGTGGAAAAATAGATAAAGTGCTAATTGTAGGATCCAGTGAAGGTGTTATCAGTCAAATGGCCGTTGAATTGGGGGCGAAAAAAGTAGTACATGTTGATATTGACAAGGAGTGCGTTGCTGCCTGTGCCAAATATCTTCCTTATGGTTATAGTCCGAACGATGTAAAAACAGCATTAGAAAAAGATGGTCCTATCGAACTAATTATTGGAGACGGTTACCAATATATAGATGATGCCATAGAAAAAAATGAGAAATACGATATTGTTGTGCTGGACTTGCCTGACGAACAATATGAAATGGCACAACAAAATCGACTATATAGTATTAAGTTTAACAAAAAGATTGCTAAAATACTAACGCCAGAAGGTGTATTTATTTCACAAGCAGGGTGCTCAACTTATTGGAGAAATGAAACTCTAAAAAAATCAGTTGAAAGATTCAACTCTAGCTTCAAAACTACTGTTTTCTTTGAAATGGAAGAACAAAATTGGGTATGGTTAATTGGTGCAAATTTTCCCTGTGATGACATATCAGGGAGAATGTCTAAAAAACTCGAAAAATTATCTTATCAGCCCAAGTTTATTGATAAGATGTCGATACTGAAATCTACAATCATACCGGTTTCCCTACGTAATAGTCAGGAGTGAAGTATGCAATTTCAACAGGAAGAGCCTTGTTATTATTCTAATCAAAGCAGCCCAGTGGAAGTCTATACAGAATGGGATCCTTTAGAAGAAGTAATCGTAGGAATTATTGACGACATTCGTATTCCTGAATGGGATCTTGGTTTAGATGCAGTGATTCCGAAAAAATCCAAAAGTTTTTTTAAGCAAAATGCTGGAAAGCGCTTTCCAAAAGAGTTACTTGCACTAGCTAAAAAAGAGGTAGATATACTTGCTGATATTCTACGAAGTGAGGGTGTACGGGTAAGGAGACCTAATAAAGTTAATCACCATCAAACAATCATGACTCCTCATTTTACTACTGGTGGAGGGTTTTATTCAGCTATGCCAAGAGACTGCCTTTTTGCTATTGGGAAGAAAATTATTGAAGTTCCTATGGCATGGCGTAGTCGCTATTTTGAAACTTTTGCCTTTAGAGAAATACTTAATGACTATTTCAGTAAAGGAGCTGAGTGGTTTGCTGCGCCGAAGCCAATGCTTAAAGATAGTCTGTGGCACCCTAACCATGACTGCGAACAAGAAGTTCGCTTTAAGTCTGTTATAAATGAGCTTGAACCAATATTTGATGCGGCTGACTTTATGAAAATAGGGCGTGATATCATAGGGCAGCGCAGTCACGTAACTAACAATAAAGGCATAGAATGGTTGAGAAGGTTATTGGGAAAAGATTACCGAATTCATATTTATGAGTTTGATGACTCCTCACCTATGCACATTGATACTACGATTTTACCTTTGGCCCCAGGCCGTGTACTGATTAATAAAGCATGGGTTTCAAAGGTTCCTGCTCTCTTCCGAGATTGGGAAATCCTGACACCTCCCCCCTCAACTCTTAATGATGCTCATCCACTCTTCATGACATCAAAATGGATACATACAAATGTTCTGATGCTGGATGAAAAGACAGTTATTGTTGAGCAGGATGAAGAATTTCTGAAGGCAGCATTCCACAAATGGGGGTTCAAAACCATCCTCTGCCCATTTAAACATTTCCAAACTTTTGGTGGCTCATTTCATTGTGCAACTCTGGATGTCAAACGTAGTGGGAGTTTGAAAAGTTATGTCTAATGTTTATGACGTGAAGCAAGCTCATTGTAACATCCAATCTATTATAAACTATTCTCAAGTTGAACCACTCGGTGTAGAAAGCATTGAGAGGCAAACTGGAATGAGAGTACTGTGGGAAAGAGAATATTCTATGTTTTCCCAGCGCTTGACCCTTGATCAGGGAATTTTGGAACAATGGAAGTTAAAAAAACTACGGTCTTTGGTTGACTGGGCTTTTATTACCTCACCTTATTATCGTGACAAATATCAAAAACATGGCTACGAACTTGGCGCTATTCGTTCTTTTAAGGATTTTGAACAGTTACCAGTGATAACCAAAGACGATGTAATTAATAATTTCCCGCTGGGTATGCCTTCTCAGCAGTATGATCCGGAAAAATGTCGCTGGATGAGCAGTTCTGGCTCGTCAGGAAAACAGGTGCAAATCATCTTGCCGCAAAAGCGTGCGAATTTGGACATATTATTTAAGTATCGTATGTTTGAGTTTATGTCGGGTAAGAAAATAGATCCGGCTCGCTGGATTTATAATATTCATTATTGCATGTGGTGGCATAGCTCGGTTCTTGGCAAATACCGTGTTTTTACTTTAAGCCAAGACTGCCCGGAATTTTATGCCTTGAAGCATATAAAAGCTATGCGTCCTCAGATTATATCATCCATTGGCAGCTATCTTGGAAAATTGGCAGCGCTGGGTGAACGATTAGATATATATGGTGTAGAACTAATTTCGACAAATTCAGAAACAACTACTCAGGAAGAGCGCTATCGCTATGAGGCGATCTTCAAAGTACCAGTACGTGACGAGTATTCTTCCGAAGAGCTTGACATCATGGCGATGCAATGTGTGGATAAGCATTATCATCTTGTTGAGGACGATGTACACCTTGAGGTGATTAACCGCGATGCTCAAGGGGTTGGCGATATTATAGGTACCGATTTGTGGAACGATGCTATGCCGATGATCCGTTATCAGCAAGGTGACTTATGTGAGCTTGATGATAGTCGAGAAGTATGTTCATGCGGCAGTCATTTTAGGAAAATCAGAAAGCTACATGGCCGTGCTGATCAGGGGTTAACCACCTTACATGGGAATACAATATCTCCCGGAAGTATTCTGGACGCAGTAGAGCGTTTTTTCTGTCGGGATGAGGCTAACATTGCTGAGTTTCGCGTGGTACAACTAGCTCCAGATCGTATAAATGTACTTTATGTGATCAAAAACGATTCTGTACAGCATGATGCCGGAATTTTTGACGCATTTCAGCATCATTTGAGCAATTTATTTTCCCATAAAGTTTATGTTCATCCAATTCGAATGGAGCAGATCCCTAGGGAAAAAAGTTATAAAAGAAGGACGGTTATCAACAAATGCAAGACGTAACATTAAATACAATCCTGATTGTTTCCTGTGAACCGGACATAATGGAAAAAACTACCGAGTTGGCAGCACAATTTGCGCTGTCAGATATCCGTTTTGTTTTTCTTATAGAGGATTTTACCCACACTACGCATAATTATCGAAGTGAAGAACACTATATAGTGCGTGATTTTTCTGTACATTCTGATGTTATGGATGCTATTGATAAGATTATTATTCGTCATGAAGTATCAGCCGTAATTTCCAGCGATGAATTCTCTGTTTTCGTTGCCGCCAGTGCGAGGGAGAAGATGAAAATACCTGGAATGACATGCACTCAAGCCAGGAGATTTCGTGATAAAAAAATGATGAAGCAAGTGGCTGAACAGGGAGGAATTGCTACTCCAAAGGAGTTTACTCTTGATAATATCAGGGATGACAGCACGATTTTCCCTATAGTGATAAAACCGCGCTCTCTGGCGGGGTCGGTTGGTGTTGAAATTATTGCTACTGCTGAATGCCTTGTCAACTTAACATCCCCTTGGAATGACAGCTACCATGATATGGATGCGGGGCAGTTTATTATTGAGAAATACAACCCACAGGATATTTTCCATATTGACTGTATAGTTTTATCCGGCCGCATTAACTTCATTTCGGTAAGCGAATATCAAGGCAAACCTATTGACTTTCTACAAGGACAGCCACTAGGAAGCTTCTCGGTAGAAGAAAGTTACATAGAGAAATATTGGCACCCTTTTACAGAGAGAGTGCTTTCAGCATTTGTTGCTCCAGATGGAGTTTATCACATTGAGGCCTTTGGCAATTCAGGTAATGTCCCTGAATTGCTTGAAATAGCATATAGGCCCGGAGGAGCGGGGATTGTTGACATTATTCAGAAAGTTTATGGATTGGATCTTCGTCTGATTCATTTAGCTGCTCAACTTGGGATTATTAACGGGATAAATTACCAATCAAGAGCAGATGCGTTTGCATACCTTATTTTCCCTAAAGAACACACAGCTGTAGAGACTAAGTTTGTGACTGACCTCATTTTGCCCAACTTGGAAAGTTTACCGACTTTGATTAAATATATGATCCCCTCAGTGGGCGATGTTGCCACAGGAGAATTCTATTGCCACAAAGATTGCCTAGGTATGTTCATTTTTAGTGGGAATCGGGAAATGGTCTATCAAGATTTTCAATGTGTGATTAATAATTACATAGTACAAACAGGATTTAAATGAATGAATAGCCCTCTTATCGAAGTTAATAACGTTTCGAAAATATATCGGTCAAAAGAAAGTGGCTATGGCGTAAAGGAGAAATTAATTGGGATTTTTAAACCAACTTTTAGTGATTATCAAGCATTAAGCGACATTAGCTTTACCCTATTAGCGGGGAAATCGTTGGCTATACTTGGTCCAAATGGTGCTGGTAAATCAAGCTTGATAAAAATTCTTGCCGGAGTGCAGGCTCCTGATCAAGGAAAAGTTAGCGTATTGGGAGTGGATCCTTATAAAGTAAAAGGAAAATTATTTAGGCAACTGGGTGTTGTCTTTGGTCATAAGAATTGTTTGTGGTGGGATTTACCATTAATAAATAGCTTAGATATGGTTAGTAAAATTTACCGTATTGAAAGTTATTCATTCAAAAAAGAACAAGCTAAGATTTTTGAGTTGCTAAACATCCACCATATTATTAATAAGCCTGTTCGTCTTTTAAGTTTGGGGGAAAGAGTTAAGGGAGAATTGGCTTTTAATCTGCTTTTTAAACCTCGTGTTCTCTTTCTTGATGAACCAACCATTGGGTTAGATATCAATGCTAAACATGAGATCCGCGAATTGTTGAGCACACTCAAAAGTGAAGATAATATAGGTTTTATTATCACTAGCCATGATATGGGAGATATTGAGGGATATGTGGATAACATCTCCTTGTTACACCGAGGAAAACAAAAATTTTACGGGGATCTTGCCTCACTTAAAACAATTTCTACTCCATTAATAAAAGTGAATATTAACTGTGATAGTAAAACACAGGCTAAGGCTCTGATTGAAAAAGTAACATCACTCTCTATAAGATCAGGAGTTTTAATTGAGCACATCCGATTCAATGAAGAAGCAGAAGATGTTGAGATCTCAGTTTCGCAAGATCAATATACCATATTTATTAAAGCATTAGTTGTAGATGTTCAGTGTGCTTTTTCGGTTTCAACCCCATCATTGGAGGAGATACTACGTGCACGATTTAAAGAATTTTCATAATTATCTTTTGGCGATGATCCTATTTTCTAAGAATGGTATGCTAACTATAATTAATGATAGATCGATGTTTTTTACTGATTTTGTAATGGGAACTCTGTCGCCATTTATTATTCAATATCTTTTATGGAGTAATATTTTTTCGCAACAATCTGAAAGTATTAATGGGTTTACTTTAAACGACATGATGTATTACTACGGTTTTGCGCTAGTTATTTCAAGGCTTAATAATGGATATGATTTAATCCAAACTTTTTCACGACATGTACAAAATGGTGAGCTTGAAGTATATATAACAAAACCTTATAGCTATCTTTCACAAAGATTATTTACATTTTTCGGCGAGAGTATTTTATATCTTCTTCCATTGTTTATTGTTTTCTTAATTAAATTTATAACAAATTACCCGGTTGAAAAAGGTCTGTCCGTATTTATTATATCTGTGTTGATGATCATATCAGTTATTGTTCTTTCTCAATTGCTATGTTTTTTTCTTTCATTCAGTATTGCAATTATGAGTTTTTGGGTTATTGAATATAATATCCTGCTTTCATTTATCATTCTTAGCTCATCATTGTTTGGAGGAGTTCTTTTACCCCCCTCATTTTGGCCTGATTGGATACTACCACTTATGAAATATAATCCATTTCGCTTTATTATATCTGCCCCAGCAGAGTTTTTTGTGAAAATGAATTCTTCCCTTTTCAAAGAGATAATCATTGGTGGAATATGCTACCTTTTATTTTTTTATGCGTTTATTCATTCAATGTGGAAAAAGGGTATAAAGAATTATAACGGAGCAGGAGGATAATATGAAAACTATTTCTCTTTTTATTAAAATGAATATCAATCGGCAACTTGCCTATAAAAAAAACCTTTTTGGAGAATTTATACTTTCATCGTCATATTACCTAATCCAATTCATATTTATTGATCAAATTTCCTCTCTATCTGAAGGTATTGGAGGCTATAAAAACGAAGATTTTCATCTCATATTCTTGGTTTTTATCCTACTTGGAGTTGCGATAAGTATATTTACTCATTCTATTGAAGAATTTTTCAACAAGGTAGCTAGTGGAAGAATAGAACCTTATTTAGTTAAACCTATATCTATCTGGATATTGATATTATTTGGTTGGTCAAAACCCTTAAATATAATTATGTTTATTTTCTTGGCATTTTTTGCATTATTTTTCTCTTCCTTACCTATGGTAACAAAAGATGCTATTCAGTGGGCAGAGTTCATTGTCTCTATTATATGCATGTTCATCATTAACTTATCCTTTTTCATTATTTTTAATTTTTTTACATTCATAAATCATAGGAAAATGCCAGTGGATTACTTTCATGAGATGATATATGAACTTTCCATTGTTCCTGTCAATTTTTTTCCTCATGGTTTAGTTAAATACCTCCTTTTTGCATTGCCGATGGCATTCTCTGCTTCATTGCCTGTGTCATTTTTCTTGGGAAGGAACGACTGGAATATAGGTTATTTAATTATTAGTACAGTTTTTTTTATGTTGGGAACTTTGTTTTTTTATCGATGGGGAATTAGAAAGTTCAATGGCTTAGGAGGGTAACATGAACACTTATTTGATCTCTAAAATCAAGGAAGAAAATAGTCGAAAGAGCCTTTTTAAGGCTTTATTGGTTTTTTTTAATAATATTATTTTTCCATGGATTCTAGTTTTTATATTTAGTTGGTTAGTTTCCATTAGCATTTGGTTATTTATTGTTTTTCCCTTACTGTCTTTTTTTATCGGCACTAGGTTCAGAGCAGTGAATAATATGTCACATGAGTGCTTTCATTATTCATTTTGTCGTTCAAAAAAGATAAATGACATTTTTGGTGAGTTATTTTCCATAATTGAATTTTCAAAATTTAAATCAATAAGGAGGGAACATCTTAGTCACCATAAATTTTTAGGTGATATGGATAAAGATCTTGATTTTATTGGCATAAGAAATTATGGATTGCATAAAAAACTTTGTCGCAAGAGATTAATTAGACACTTAAAACAAACATTCCTTTTGAAGCAACTTAAAAATACATTTTTCTTCGTAATATATGATAACGATGCACCTAAATGGGCTAATACCTTACGTATAATGTATATTTTTTTACTTGCAATCATTATTTTTTTATATCCGTTGTATACTTTTATGTTCTTGCTCTTACCTTACTGTTATTTTTATCAAATACAGAAACACATGACAGACGTTATAGATCATGGTGGCTTACTTAATAACATTGATCCAATGAGCAAAACGCGAAATTTTATCATTAAGAATAAAATAATAAGTGCAATTCTGTTGCCTCGTTACGATGGTTATCACCTTGTACACCATCTATTTCCCTGGATATGTGTTGAAAACCATGAGCGGGCACATGAAATTATGATGGAAAACGAGATATATCGTCAAAAAAAACACGGGGCATGGGAACAGGTAAAGGAATGGTTAAAAGATGAATAAAAAATTTTATCATGTACAGCCATTACACTTCGAGCCTATACATTTTTCTAGATACCGACAGAAGGCTGTTGCATTAGGTATAATCGATCCCTCTTGGGAGTGGTTGCTGACACCTCTTGAATACGACCCCAAAATATTGGCTGACTTGCAAGATCGCTTGGCACGTATAGAGACTCTCATGGAGAGTTTGTTCTTACATTACCGTCCGTCGATAAGAGAAATAATGCTCGAATTGGGGATTCCCAAATGGATGTATGATTTCATATTGCTTGATAACAGCGATGTACCGTTTCCCCTGCGCTGGGATGTGATTTGTACTGGTGACACTTGGCAGATCATTGAGGTAAATACAGGCTACTGCTTAGGAGGATTGAATGGATATGCAATCAATTCTATTCGTTCCAATTTTTACGAGCTAACCTGTCCAGATAACCCGATAACGCCTATACAAAATCCGTTCAGAGAAATGAGGCGAAACTTATCTACGATTGTGAAAAAACATGAGATTGTCCCAATCATTGAAACGCCTGAAGGTTATGGAAAATATGGTTTTTACTTGAAGAATTTTGTTAAGTTAATGAACCAAAAAGGCAACGTTCAGTTTGTTGCTGGTACCCTACGCGATTTTGATTTTACTGACTCGCAGGCAATGTTCAAAGGCCATTCAGTGAATGCCTTTATACCAATGTTCAATCTATACGAAGTTGCTGGAGATATCTCATTGATGACGTCATACCGTCAGGCACTGCTTACTAAGAGAATTACTTCAGTATTAGGATTCCGTGAAGTACTGTATTCAAATAAAGGCTTCATTGCTTGGTTGGTTAAAAATATTGGATGCATGACACAACCGGAAGAAAGAGACTACTTAAAATCCCTTTTTCCAATAACAAACATATTGACGAGACAAAATTGCGAGGTTTTCTGGCAAGGGGATTATGTGTTGAAACCTGCGGAAGGTTATGGTGGGGCGGGTATAGTCTGTAGTTGGCTCTGCGAACCTTTGGTGTGGCACAGGTCACTGCAACGAGCATTAGATTCAGGCAAATGTTGGATCGTACAAAAGCGTGTGTATGGTGAGATGTTACCCATGCACTCCATTGATAGGAATGATCAGATTAAGCAAGGGAATGCTTCTGTTGTACATGGCTTTATTACCTTAAGGGGCAAAATGATAGGTACATTAACACGTGCGGCTATAGGAATTTCCAATCCAGGAGTAATTAATGCTCATCAAGGGGCAGCTTTCGGATTGACTGGACTGGATGTACCTAATACTTAGGAGGGCAAGTTATGTATAGTAAGATCTGGCTATGTGATAAATGTGGTAAAACGTTGGGTTTCGGCAATTATCCTCCTGATGATGGTTCTGCATTTATTTGCGTGTATACCTAGGGCGGCAAGCACAAGCAGTTAAACATATCGATCTGCAAAATGTGCTTTATTAGTGTATTTAGTAATTACGTTAACTCCAACATTGAAATGTTTTCACCAAAACAAGATACTCAGTTTCACCATGTAATATTCAAAAGAAAAAGATAATGAACGTATATAATAAAATAGTACCAGACGAATTTGATGTACCATTATTGGCATATGGCAATGGCTTTATTTTACAGCCATTAAGCCCGAAATACGCCAATATAGACTATGAAGCCGTGATGGAGAGCCGACCGATTTTAAAAGATATCTTTTCTGACGACTGGCCAGATGATATCAAAAGTTGGGAAGATAACTTGCGTTATATTGAAGAAGATTATAGCGATTTCCAACAACGAATTGGTTTCTCTTATATTATTCTTGATCCTTCGGAATCTCGTTGCCTTGGGTGTGTATATATATTCCCCTCACTTTTTGAGGGATATGATGTAGCTATTTACTACTGGTTACATATTAATATCCTGAATTCAGCACTAGCTTATGAAATAGAAACTTTCATTCGTAAGTGGGTGCAAGAACATTGGTGCATACCACACCCTGCTTATCCTGGGAGAGACATACCTTGGCTTGAGTGGCTGCAACGAAAAAGGAAGACTTTTGCTGGCACTATTGCAAATAGCACAGATGTCAGCAAATAGTATATTTAACCCCATCATCTTGGGGTTTCTTGGAGAAACGAGCAATGTTGTATGCTAGCGAAACCCATATCAACTAAACAACCACCTACTTAAAGTAGCAACTTCCTTTAATATCCTGATTTCAAAGGATTCGCATGTCTGCCGTACTAACTCACGTACTCAGCTCTCGACTTCTCCATGTCAGCACCTTGCATCTGTATTTCGTTACCCACACCAACAAATAGTATTCAATCTGAAATACCGTGTGGCTGTCATATCTATAATCCATGTTACACCTCCGGTACAACATAATACATCATCAAGTTAAATTGACATTTTTACAGCCAAATAGCAGCGTCAGCACAAAACCACTGAGATAAGCCACCATCATCCCCGCTGCATAAATTGCCATGCCGACAAAAATTCCGTTGCTGGAGGTCATCAACGGCAGTGCGATCAATCCAGATGGACCCAAAACCGTATTCAGTCCAATGGGTAAACCTAAATAAGCGACCAGACCGATAAAGAAACCACCGGCAGCGCCTCCCAGGCAAGCGGTAATAAAGGGTTTAATTCGTGGCAGTGTTACCCCGTAAATCAACGGCTCACCGATACCGAGAAAGCCTGGAATAATGGCACCTTTTATCTGAGTACGTAGCAGAGAATCTTTTTTAGCTTTTATATATAGCGCCAGAGCAGCGCCAACTTGTCCGCCGCCTGCCATGGCAAGGATTGGAAACAGAGAGTTAAAACCTTGTGCATCCATAAGCGCGAAATAGACCGGAACAAACCCCTGATGAACACCAAACATAACCGCGAGTAGGAATAGCCCTGCCAATATCGCTGTACCAAAAGGGTTACCGTTGAGATGGAGAAACAACCATGACATGCCATTAAATAGATAACTTCCCAGCGGCATAATAACAGTAAAGGCAATGGCTCCCATGATCAGCAGGGTAATAGCTGAAGTGAGGATCATATCCAGATTGTCTGGAATTACCTTACGAACCTGTCGTTCTACCCATGCTCCCAGAATAGCGGCGATCAGAACGCCGATAATATTACCGCGTGGATCGATACTGTAACCAAAGAAAGTGGAGATGCCAGAGTAAAAACCGCTGGTGGCATCCGGGTTATAGCCCAGCACAAACAGTGAGGCGATAATCGCGCCGTTTATACCAGAGCCACCAAATGCTTTTTGCGCGTTATAGCCAATTAGAATACTGAGGAAACTGAACATTCCCTTACTGAATATTTTCATATAGCCGATGATTTCAACCAATACCGTATTAGGGGATTTAACGCCTTGAATGGCGATTTGTTCAAGTAAGGTGGCAAATCCCAGCAGTAGGCCAACGGCAATAAAACCGGGGATGAGTGGGGTAAAAATAGTGGCGAATTTCGTCAGGAATTTATGTATAGCACTAACTTGTTTCTCTTTAAGCTGTTTTTTATTAGCGGAGGCAATATGGGTTAAATCAGCGCTATGCTGTTCCGATTGTTGAGGATGGTCAGAAGATTCCAGCAATTTGTTCATTATGTCAGCCGCAGCTTGCGCTTTTCCCGGTCCAAGTACGATTTGACACTGATTATCGCTTTCAATAATACCCAGCACACTGGCGATCTGTTTCAGCGCTGCTTTATCTACTTGAGTATGATCGCGTAGGGTTAGCCGCAGGCGAGTCATACAGTTGCCACATTGGATAACATTACCGGCATTGCCGATAGCTTTAAGGATCTGAACAACTATTGCCTGATTAATCTTAGCCATCTTATTTATTCCTTCACGGAAGAGAGTTTGTTACCGAACCGTTAAGATTGCCGGACGAATAACACCATGATTTTTATCCAGTAACGCCTTTGCTTGTTGAGCATCTATGCTTGCCAGAATCATCACAATGGCGGTTTTACAATGTCCATCACATTCAGCTAATGCTCGCTCAGCTTGTTCACGGTTGCATTCTGTGGCGGCCATAACGATATTTTTCTGCCTTTCAACCAGTTTGGCATTTGTCGCTTCTACATCCACCATCAGGTTGCCGTAAACTTTACCTGTACGGATCATGGCAACGGTGGTCAACATATTCAGGATCAGTTTCTGTGCAGTACCTGCTTTCATGCGTGATGAGCCGGTAACGATTTCCGGCCCAACGACGGGGGTGATAGCAATATCGGCGGCCTGTGTCATGGGACTATCAGGGTTACAACTGATACCGGCGACGGTGGCGTCAACCGATTTCGCATACTCCATTGCACCCAACACATAAGGTGTACGACCACTTGCGGCAATACCAACCAGTACATCTTTTGAGTTAAAGTGTAGCGCCTTAAGATCGTTTGCGCCCAATTGCCAGTTATCTTCTGCATTTTCAACAGCCCTCAAGATGGCCTGATGCCCTCCGGCAATCAAGCCAACCACTTGTTCCGGTCTGGTGCCATAAGTGGGTGGACATTCACTGGCATCTAGAATCCCTAACCGGCCTGATGTACCCGCACCGATATAAATTAAACGGCCTCCCTGACGTAAAGCTTCGGCAATCTTGTCTACTGTTTCCGCGACTTGTGGCAAAGTTTGCTCTACGGCCAGTGCGACTTTTTTATCTTCATCATTAATGAGTTTTAGCATCTCAAGGGTTGGCAAAGTATCAATGTTGGCGCTGGCTGGATTGCGGCTTTCGGTGACCATATTGTTGAGATTGATTTTCATATTGTTTTCCAAGGGGATATAAAAGGCAGATAGCGTGAAATGTACAAAGATTTAAAGGGCTTGATTATGGCGCTGATGCTCCTATGTCGATGGTTGTGATAGTTCAGCCTCTAGTTCCTCGATACTTGGCAGGCTGGATTTCAAGTCTTCTGGCAATGCGCGGGTTAATTCGTAATCTGAAATTCCAATTGGCTTTTGAATACCGCGCAAAGCATATTCGGCCAATATCTGGTCTTTGGTCTGGCACAAAATCAAGCCTATGGTAGGTTGATCAGTGGAATGCCGCAGCTTTTCATCGACTACCGAGCAATAGAAATTCATCTTACCGGCATGTTCAGGTTTAAATTCCCCTCGTTTCAGCTCGATCACAATGAAAGCCCTCAAAGTCAGATGATAAAAAAGTAGGTCAATGTAGTAATCTTGTTCGCTTACGGTAATACGATATTGGCGCCCGACAAAAGCGAAGCCCTCTCCGAGTTCGAGCAGGAATTTTTCAAGGTGTTTGAGCAGCCCCATTTCCAGCTCCCGTTCCTTGAAGGGTTCTGATAGGGTGAGAAAATCGAAAACATAGGGGTCTTTCAGGGTTTGCTGTACCAATTCAGACTGAGATACGGATAACCGGTTCTTGAAGTTACTGACAACTGAGCCTTGCCGGGCATAGGAATTGCCTTTGATCATCTGAATCAGGGAGTCACGACTCCACCCCTGTATCTGAATCTGTTCTGCATACCAGAATCGTTCAGTTTGATCTTTTATCCGCTCAATCAGCAGAATGTTGTGACCCCAAGGCAATTGTGCCACAGCTTGTGGCACAATTGCCGATACCGGCTTTCCGGAGGAATAGATGCTGCCTTGTTGTTTCATCTCCGGAGGAAAGGCGTACTCCCGGTAGAAACGCAGCATACGCTTCAAGTTCCGTTCTGAGAAGCCTTTGACCTCTGGTAATTCATTAGCAATATCTCGTGCTAGCTTCGGGATGATCCTTGCCCCCCACTTCTGTTGCCTCTGACGTTCATGGAGCATGTGACCAATGTCCCAGTACATCTGGATCAGTTCAGCATTGACGGACTGAACAGCTCTGAGCTGACCACTACGTATCCGTTCCTTTACATCGGCGAGTAACGAGGTGTAAATTTGTAGTTCTGATGTCATGATTATCTTGCTTATTTCAGTATGTTGTAGACGGTGCAGCGGCTGATACCCAGTTGCTGGACAATAGTAGAAATGCCAAAACCCTTACTCAGTTAAATAAATATATACCTGTTATCTTTCAAGTTGCCTCTTTGTTGGCTGCACTCACTCACCCCAGTCACAGAGTTATCTATGCTCCTGGGGATTCGCTCCCTTGCCGTCGCGATGCATCTTGAAATCTATTGGGTATAAGCTATTAATTTATAAATGGTTACATTATGAATATGTATTTTGGGAACTTCTAGATAGAAGTTCGAAACCAGAATACATCAACATACGGGCTTCTGTTTGGTATTCTACATTATTTACAAAGGGATAAAATACCCATTGGCTAATATAAATCAGATTCTTTTTCTTTGATACATAAATATCAACTCGTTCTTCTTGTTTTTGAATATCGCGTTCCAGTAAAATTGACAAATAAATGTAAAATATAAGTTTACAGATTATTGGCAAAGTAGTGTTTTTCTATCTGATATATTGTTTCAATTAAGTTTCGTTCACCAGACGGAGATTGCCGCCATGTTAAAAATACCGCCTCTGTGGACGATCAAATTGTCCTAATGGGGAGAACATTTCCCATAATAAAAAAACAAACCTCGCCCTTTTAAACAAGGTTTGTCAGCGGTTTGGATATTTATATACTATTAGCTTATTTTCAATAAACTCTATCATCCCATATACTATAGGCAGATGTACCGGCGATTACGTGATTCCAGGAAATAGATTTGTATTTGAGAAAGACTTTCTCATACGGCATCATGTCATTATCATTTATCGAATGTGGATAGGAACAAGAAAGGTCAATAATGCTTGCTTCTGTTAATTTGATTTCATAGAAAAGTTCTAATTTCCCGGCGGAGTTTATTCGATAAAAGACAAAAACCGCATGCAGTAGTTCGTTTGAAGAGATTGCGATTGATAATAATGGGGATGATTTATCTATTGGCTTGATGAACTGGACTGGGTGATGATCGACATGTTGTTCTCGAGTTAGCGTGTGATTTAAACTCAAGACCTGTATTTGATCTTCGTGCCCTTTTTGGTATCGGTTTCCTATAGAATCTAGAGTTGAACAACCAGCAGAAATTAAACCTTGTTTCTTACCATCTAATGACAAGTAAATCATATAAGACATAAATAATTACCATACAAGTGCTTTATCTAAAGGACCTGAAGCTATTTGCTCAGGTTACGGAACTACAACCATAACATTAAAATATAAAAAACTAATAGTTCAATATCGAATTTATTTCCCAAATCAAGAAGGCTTTACCCGGTTTACATATTTATTCTATGGCATGGGTTTTGCTATATCAGTTCTTATAAAACGAAATTTAAAATATTCCGATCGCTTTATAATTATCATTTTCATACTTATTGGTCAGGTGTTATTTTTGTGTTATGCAACATCAACTGCGGATGCTCCGCATTTATTTAATGCTTTGCTATTATATAATAGACATGGCTGTTTCTTATGTAATATAGTGTTATATACTAATTCTTAATGATTAATGAGTTTAACCGTATGGACGAGAGAGAACAGTTATTACAACAACTAGATAATGCATTAGTGAATAGTCCAGTAGTTTCAGAGGAGAAATTGGCACTAATGATGATGCTATGTTTTCAATTGATGTCGTCAACTGAAACTCAGGCTCTCAATATGAGAGCTTCAGATGGTCGTGTTCTTTCTCTCAAATTGGAAACTCCGGCGGTTAAACACTGATGTGATAATTTTTGGTTTTAAGACAATGTGAAAAGGGTTTTACGATGACATATAAAAAATACAACCCCTCGCCGGAAGGCTATATGGGGGATTTCCTGAGAGGTCAGGTTGGGATTAACCAATTAAAACCTCAGCATGAATTCTTTGATGCCATTGGTCTCGAAAAGCAGTTAAGAGAGAATACAACCTATATTGCGTTGCTATCGTTAGATGAAGCGAAAGATGTGCTGGAAGATATTGATTCGCCAAAACCCAAAAGTCCATTTGTAAAGAAAATATTTGAGATTACCGATCCCATATCACCCTATGCAGGTAACATTCATGATTCTTTTGATCTCTTTAATGTTATAGGGGAATTTAAAAGATTAGGGATTAAAGCAACAGAGTATGTGGGTAAGGATGGAAACAGATATATTAAAATATCAGGTTATGCAGGAGTTAGAAAGATCATTACTGCTTCAAGATATAAAGCTTCTAACATGAAGGTGGTATCTATGGGGATTGGGCAGCAAGGACTGAATAGTGGCATAGTTAAGGGAATGAAGTTCAGTATATTCTTTTCTGCGGCTTATCGAACGGTTGAGCTTATATTTAAGGACGAATACACTCTGGCTGATTTTCTAGGTAATATTGCTGTGGATCTGGCTAAGACGGCAGTAATAGCCTTTGCTTCTTGGGCTATAGGTATTGTTCTTTCATCTTTTTTGGCGGCAGGTGCTAGCATCATTGTCGTAGCTGGTATAATTTTTGGAGTTGGTCTGCTTGTTACTATTGGGCTAAATTATTTAGATGATAAATATGGTATAAGTAAGAAGGTTATTGATTTAATAAAAGAGGTTTATAATAGAGAAAGAACCCCTAAGGCTAATTTAAATAAGGTTCTTCATGATTTTGGAAGATATAGTCGTGGATAAAAAAAGAAAAATAATTCATATTATCTTGGCGGTTTTTGTATTGTCTTTAGTATCTTTGGGTATGTTTGCTTCTGTTGATAGTCTATTTTCATTGATTACAATGGCTGAGGTAATCTCTTTTTCCAATGGGATAATAATTGCGTTTTTTTTCTTCCCGTTGGTTTTTTATTTCTTGATTTGTTCTATTTATTTAAATTTAACAACGCGTATACCAAGGTATCATGATGCTTATATTAAATATCTAGGTGGAATAGCTATTGTTGCATTTTTTTTGAGTTTTCCTATATCTTTTTATGTGCATTATAAACTGAGGAGTGAGAATTACTTGATATGCCAAAAGATATCTTGGATGTCGCCGAATAAATATGTAAAAGATATTAAACTATGTGGCTAATATCTTTTTATTTAATTTCTTCATAGCTGGGGTTATTATGGGGAAAAAGATTATATATATCATCGGCTCTCTTGCTATTTTTCTTTTATCTTTATTTGCTTTTTTTTCAACCGGAGAAAATTTGATTTCTTTAGTTAGAATGAGTGAGAAAATAACATTCTCAGGTGGTGTTGTTATAATATTTTTTTCTTTTCCTTTGATCTCTTATGCTACATTTTTTATTGTTTTTGTTACTGTGACTGGACATTATCCAAAGCATCATGATAATTTTGTTAAATATTTTTGTTCGATAGCTATTGTTGTAATTGTTTTAAGTTTTCCTACATCTTTGTATGTGAATTATAAGTTAAAAAATGATGGCTATTTAGTATGTCCAAGAATATCCTGGATGTCACCAAATACCTATGTAAAAGATATCAAACTATGTTATTAATATTATTGAATTTAATTTAAATTAATTTCTTCATAATTGGGGTCGTTATGGAAAATAAAAGAAAGATTGTACGCATTATCGGTGCTCTTGCTATTTTTATTTTAACGGTAGTATCTTTCTTCTTTTCAGGAAATGATTTGATCTCTTTAGTTAAAATGGATGATAAAATAACATTCTCGAGCAGTGTATTTATTGTATTTTGTTCTTTTCCTTTAATTTCTTATGCTATATTTTTTATTGTTTTTGTTAATGTAACTGGTTATTATCCTAAATATCATGATGGTTTTGTGAAATATTTAGGTTCGATATGGGTTTTTTTTTAGTTTTCCCACATCTTTATATGTGAATTATAAATTAAGAAGTGATAATTATTTGATGTGCCCAAAGATATCATGGTCGTCACCGAGTAAATATGTAAAAGATATCAAGCTATGTAATTAATATTATTGTTTGATTGATCTTAGCCATTTTATTTATTCCTTACCGGAAGAGGAATTGTTACTGAATTTTGGAAATTGATTTTCATCAGATGAATTTCGGACAAACTCATGTCACAGGAGGCATAATAATTTGGATATGAAAACACCTAAAAATCGTAAAATTTATTATCCTCAATGTGTTTTATTTAAGTGGATGACTTACTCATTTATCTTAGAGAATAGAAGGATTTCTGGTAAAAAATGTAATGCTGTATATGTCGCTAACGTTTTTATAATAAATTAATTGATCAACTTATAATTGTTGTTTAATCTCTATTTAATTGATTTTAGTTTAAATAAATTAGTTTGTTTATGAAATTGTAACGTAAGAAAATATGCAAGATAAACCTGAACGGTGGAGATATGGATATACGTAATCTCAAAGCTTTTGTTGTGTTAGCTGAAACACTTAATTATCATAAGGCTTCTCGAATATTACATATGTCACAACCTGCGCTGACCAAGAAAATTAATGCACTGGAAGCGGAGTTCGGCGCTCTTTTATTTTCCAGAGGACCAAATGGTACCAGGTTGACTGATTTTGGACAAAAAACTTTTGAGAATGCTCAGAAATTACTAGGTCATTTTGAGCAGTTTCAGATTCAGGTTAATCATGATTTGCAAGACGATTCGCCATATTATCTTTATGTGAGCTCTTGTTTTCCTATTTATGATTCTGGAAAAATGAAAGAGCAGATCTTTTTAGGTAAACGGGAAAAAGTCGTGCTTGTACTCATTGCTGGTCTGACATTTGAGCAGCAAATGAGTCTGCTAAACTCTGGTTTATTACATATTGCGATCGTTCCTTTACCATTAACTTCATCACTTATACCAAAGAAGGTTTTCACTGAAAAACTTGTTTATCTTTTTAAAAAAGGCAGTCATTGGACTCGGAATTTTGCAGAATTAAACACGGAAATAGCATC
Organism: Photorhabdus heterorhabditis; assembly: GCF_018448905.1. Lineage (GTDB taxonomy): Bacteria > Pseudomonadota > Gammaproteobacteria > Enterobacterales > Enterobacteriaceae > Photorhabdus > Photorhabdus heterorhabditis. The sequence goes on from NZ_RCWA01000001.1 coordinate 276,600, forward strand.
GTTGTATCAGTTTATTGATTCGGATAAGAATGATATGTTAATTGATTTCACTGATGGTATTAACATATTTTCTATCTATGATAATAGTAATATGAACTTAATATTGAAAACCAATGATATTATGGTAATGACTGAATTGATAATTAAACATAATGGTTTTTCATTAATTCCGCAAAAGGTGATTAGTTCAATTCCATCACAATACTTGAATTTATTAGAAGTGTTAGAAACCGATATGGAGATTGATTTTGGTATCTTATGGAGTCCAGTTATCGATTGTGAATTAATAAATGAAGCAGAGCTATTTTCTTCATTAATTGATAATATGAGAAAGATATAATGTTATTTTTATACCCTTCATCCTTCAAGTTGCTGCTTTGTAGGCTGCTTTCACTTGCCGCCGCGCTGCAATTTGAAATCTATGGGGTATAATATAGTGAAAAGAAGTGATGTTAATAATAATGGATATTTTGGTTTAATGAAATTTAATTATGAATTTTATATTTAGGAATAATATGGGAATATTAGGTGATGTATTGATGTTGTTGAAAAATAAAGCGGATTGATTTCTCCGCTTTATTAAATATTATGGGCGAAAATATTTATCCATTAAATTCATGCATCATTTGTTCTAGTTGTTCCTGAATTTCCATCCATTCTAATTCAGTTTCTTCCAGTTTTGATTTGGCTTGATTTTGTTTTTGTAGAAATTCAGTCAATTCAGTTTTACGGCTGTTATCGTAAATAGCGCTGTCTGAAAGTTGATTTTCTAATGCAACCAGTTCGTCACTCAGTTTCTCCATCTGTTTTTCCAGATGAGTCAACTGTTTGCGTAATGGCTGCGTTTGGTTGCGGAAGTCAGCTTGACGCCGTTTTTGATCTTTTCTCTCTTGAGCACTTTGGCTGGAAGGTTCCTTTTCCTTATTATTACCTTCACGCAATTGCTGATTTTGTTGGCGCTGTTGATCTGTCAGCCATTGCTGATAATCGTCTAAATCACCATTAAAAGATTCTACCCGGCCATCGTGAACTAAATACAGCTCATCTGTTGTTGAACGTAGTAGATGCCTGTCATGGGAAACCACAACCAGCGCACCATCAAAGTCGATCAACGCTTCTGTTAGTGCTTGACGCATATCCAGGTCGAGATGGTTGGTTGGTTCATCAAGCAACAGAAGATTAGGACGTTGCCAAACCATCAATGCTAAAACCAAACGTGCTTTTTCTCCCCCGGAAAAACGTCCGCTTGGATCAGTAACCTGATCGCCTTTAAAACCAAAGCCACCCAAATAATCCCTGAGTTGCTGTTCTGTTTCTTGTGGCGCAATACGTGCTATATGCTGTAAGGGGGATTCATCAGCTCGTAAATATTCCAATTGATGTTGGGCGAAATATCCCAGTTTGATGCCTTTGGCTAATTCTACTTCTCCATTCTGGGATTTCAGTTCATTAGCTAGCAGTTTAATCAAGGTGGATTTGCCGGCACCGTTACGTCCAAGCAGACCGATGCGCGAACCGGGAACCAAATTCAATTTGATTGAACTTAAAACTGTCCGCTCGCCGTAGCCAGCACTGACTTTTTCCATTTTCAGTAGTGGATTAGGCAGGCTTTCCGGTTTACGGAAACTGAAATGGAATGGATTATCAACATGGGCAGGGGCTATCAGCTCCATCCGTTCCAGCATCTTGATACGGCTCTGAGCTTGTTTGGCTTTACTAGCCTTGGCTCGGAAACGGTCAATATAGCTTTGCAGATGGGCAACTTTCTCCTGCTGGCTCTTATAGAGCGCCTGTTGTTGTGCCAGTTTGGTAGCACGTTGGCGTTCGAAAGAGGAGTAATTACCGCTGTATTCAAACAGAGATTGTTGCTCAATATGGAGGATCTTGTCGGCAACCGGGTCCAGGAAATCCCGATCATGGGAGATAAGGATTAATGTGCCGGGATAGCTTGTCAGCCATTTTTCCAACCAAATAACCGCATCCAGATCAAGGTGGTTAGTGGGTTCGTCAAGCAATAATAAATCAGAGCGGCAGAGTAGTGCTTGGGCCAAATTGAGGCGCATACGCCATCCACCAGAGAACGCACGTACGGGTTGATCAAGCTGTTCTTGAGAGAAACCCAGACCGTGAAGCAGACTGGATGCTCTTGAACGGATAGTCCAGGCTTGAATCGTGTCCAATTGACTGTGTAGATGGGCGATGAGATTGCCATTATTTTTTTCATTGGCTAGCTGCAATTGCTGTTCTAATTGACGGAATTCTCGATCACCATCAATGACATATTCCAGCGCTGGCGTTTCTAGTGCGGGTGTTTCCTGATTCACCCAAGCCAATGCCCAGTTATTGGGAAAAGTAAATGTGCCTGCTTCAGCTTGAAGCTCATCTTTTAGTAATGCGAGTAAGGTAGATTTGCCACAGCCATTTTTCCCTACCAGACCAACTTTCTGTCCGGGATTGATAGTGGCGCTGGCATTGTCCAGCAAAACACGAGTTCCGCGACGAATTTGTAATGAAGAGAAAACAATCATAAGTGTCGTTTGTATATAATATGTTAAATTAGGAATAACGGACAATAAGCGTCCGGTTTTATAACTTTGTGTGCATGGTAACGGAAAATACGTGTTCTGACACGTTCTTGAGGGGGTAATGATGTTACAGCCGCCTAAAGTCCTGCTGCTGTATGCCCATCCAGAGTCACAGGATTCAGTTGCAAACCGCGTTTTGTTACAACCTGTGCTGGATTTAGAGCATGTTACGGTTCACGACTTATACGGAGCTTATCCAGATTTTTTTATTGATGTGCATTATGAACAACAACTGCTGCGTGAGCATCAGGTGATTGTTTTTCAACATCCACTATATACTTACAGTTGTCCTGCTTTATTAAAAGAGTGGATGGATCGTGTGCTGACTCGGGGATTTGCCAGTGGCATTACCGGGTTGGCGTTACAGGGGAAATACTGGCGTTCAGTGATCACAACCGGAGAGCCAGAAGGGGCTTTCCAGCCTGATGGTTATAACCTCTATCCGATGGAAGAGATTCTTCGCCCTTTTGAACAAACCGCATCTATGTGCCGTATGCATTGGCTACCGCCAATAGTGATTTATTGGGCACGTCGTCAAAAACCTGAACTTCTTGCCATCCATGCTAATGCTTATCGTGAGTGGCTCAAATCGCCATTGTCATTCGGAGGGCTATAGCTTATGGAGCATTCAGCGCAACTAAGCGCCAGTATATTATTTTTATTTGCTGCTGTAGTGGCAGTGCCAATCGCACAGAAATTCAGGATTGGTGCAGTATTAGGTTATTTATTGGCAGGGATCGTCCTGGGTCCATGGGGATTGAGCTTTATCAGAGATGTTGATGATATTCTTCATTTCTCTGAGCTTGGGATTGTTTTCCTAATGTTTATCATCGGTCTTGAGCTTAACCCTTCCAAACTCTGGCAGCTCAGGCGATCTATTTTTGGTGTCGGTGCGGCTCAGGTTATTCTGACCGCAGGAGTGTTGGCCGCACTTTTATATCTGACAAATTTTGCATGGCAGGCGGCGGTTATCGGTGGTATCGGTATGGCAATGTCCTCAACGGCAATGGCTTTGCAACTGATGAAAGATAAGGGGATGAACCGCAATGAGGGCGGGCAGCTTGGTTTCTCAGTTTTGCTGTTTCAAGATATCGCGGTGATCCCGGCTTTAGCATTGATCCCACTTCTGGCCGGTGAAACCGCATCCAGTGACTGGTATCGGATCATGCTGAAAATTGCCGCTTTTGCTGGCATGTTGCTGGGTGGCCGTTATCTGTTACGCCCGCTGTTCCGTCTGGTTGTAAGATCCGGAGTACGTGAGGTATTTACTGCGGCAGCATTACTGGTTGTACTCAGCTCGGCGCTGTTTATGGAGGTGCTTGGTTTTTCCATGGCACTGGGGACCTTTATCGCCGGGGTATTATTAGCCGATAGTGAATATCGCCATGAACTGGAAATATCCATTGAACCATTTAAGGGCTTGTTGTTAGGGCTGTTTTTTATTTCGGTAGGGATGTCCTTAAATTTGGGTGTGCTACTGATACATCTGACGGATGTGTTACTTGGTGTGCTGGTTTTGGTCGTCGTAAAGGGTATCGTTCTTTATCTTATCGCGTTGATTTCTGGTTTACGGAATTCATCTCGCTTGCAATTTTCCGGCGTACTTAGCCAGGGCGGAGAATTTGCCTTTGTGTTGTTTTCTGCGGCACTGAGTCAGAATGTTCTTAATAGCGGGCAGATGGCTTTGTTGTTGGTAGTGGTAACACTATCAATGATGACAACGCCGCTGGTGATGCAATTGATAGATGCTATTCTGGCACGCCGTTATAATGCCCAGGATGAGATGGATGAACAGCCATTTGTGGAAGATAATGATCCGCAAGTGATTTTAGTGGGTTTTGGTCGGTTCGGGCAGGTCATCGGCCGTCTTCTGATGGTGAATAAAATCCGCATAACGGTGTTGGAACATGATGTCAGTGTTATCAGTACCATGCGACGTTATGGCTACAAGGTTTATTATGGTGATGCGGCTGAATTAGAATTGCTACGTGCAGCAGGTGCAGATAAAGCCAAGGCGATTGTGATCACTTGTAATGAGCCGGAAAATACCATGATGATTGTTCATTTATGTCAGAAACATTTCCCGAATCTGCATATTATGGCGCGGGCCAGAGGGCGCTTGGAAGCGCATGAACTGCTGCAAAGTGGGGTAGAAAATTTCACTCGTGAAACTTTCTCCAGTGCATTGGAATTGGGCCGTAAAACGCTGGTCGGGTTGGGAATGCATCCGCATAAGGCTTATCGTGCAAAACAACACTTTCAGCGATTAGATATGCGGATGTTGAGAGAACTGATGCCACAGCTACAGGGTGATGTGGCTCACATATCCCGTATAAAAGAGGCGCGGCGAGAATTAGAAGAGTTGTTTGAACGGGAAATGCTGAATGAGCGTCGCCAACCGGATGGTTGGAATGAATATGAATAAGTGGAGCGAATCATGTCAATAAGCCGAAAAAGATTTATTGCTGGTGCTGTCTGTCCGGAATGCCATTCTCAGGACACATTGGCAATGTGGCAGGAAGATCAGGTGGATGTGGTGGAATGCGTCCATTGTGGTCATCAGCAACGTCAGACTGATGATAAAGTAACCTCTCATATCAGAAAGCAAGAGCAGGTTATTGGTATTTTTACACCACAATAATGGTGTGAATTTTAATGCCGGTGAGTACAGGGGCTTAGAATTCCGCTACAATCGGTAAAATTTTTAGACCCACGGGTAGGAGATGTCATGAAAGTAGCAAAAGACTTGGTAGTCAGCTTGGCTTATCAAGTAAGGACGGAAGAGGGTGTTTTAGTTGATGAGTCACCGGTGAGTGCACCGTTGGATTATCTGCATGGCCGTGGTTCGTTGATCAGTGGTTTGGAAAAAGCGCTGGAAGGTCGTGAGGCTGGTGAGAGTTTTGATGTCAGCGTGCAAGCTGATGATGCCTATGGTCAGTATGATGACAATCTGGTTCAACGTGTGCCAAAAGATGTCTTTGTCGGTGTTGATGAACTGGAAGTGGGCATGCGTTTCCTGGCTGATACCGATATGGGACCAGTACCCGTAGAAATCACTGCGGTTGAAGACGAGCATGTTGTGGTTGATGGTAACCATATGCTGGCGGGACAGAACCTGAAATTCAATGTTGAAATTATTGCTATCCGTGAAGCGACTGAAGAAGAACTGGCTCATGGTCATGTTCACGGTGCGCATGGTCACGAGCATGGCGAAGGTGGTTGCTGTGGTGGTCATGACCATAACCATGACGATGGTCATCATCATAATGACGGACACGGATGCTGCGGTGGCGGCGGTTGCCACTGATAAGTGAAGATGGTGTGGTGTTAACGCCTTCATCATTAGCCGTCAATCATAATCGCAGGAAGATATGCATCAGCGATTACAGTAGATAAAGTTCTTACGGAATTCTTTACTGTCGTTGCGAGATTCTTTGCCCCGTACTACGAGTGGTGTGGGGCAATATTCGTGAGTTGGTCTTTCTTTCAAAGAAAGGGGAACTGCAGATGAAAACCCCTTATTGCACCGTAGATGAATGAGGATTTCCAAAATTTACTGCTGTCGATGGTATTCGATATAAGCTCCTGCCGAATAACTGGAAATATTTAACAGGAGAGGCTTATTTATGGGCGTATATACCCGTTATCTTTCAAGTCGCTTCTTTAATGGGCTGCATTCACTCACCCCGGTCACCCCGGTCACATAGTTATCTATGCTCCTGGGGATTCGCTCCCTTGCCGTCGCGATCCATCTTGAAATCCATTGGGTATAGATACATCTGCTTGTTGGTAATTGGTGTTTACAAAATCAGTAATGAGGTGGAGGTGTTTCTTCTGACGGTGAAGCCACCATTGACGGCTGAGAGGCTTTCAATCGCTCTGTCATTAACCGCAAATGTTCTCTTAATTTAGCCATTTCCATCTGCTGCTCAGTGACTACCTGATTCAGCTCTTCAATGGTTATTTCCTGAAAGGCAACGCGACTTTCCAATTGTTCAAGTCGTTGTTCAAACTCTGATAGATCCATGATTTTCTCCCATTTCAGGCTGTGTATTATCCGTGTTAGGCTATTTATATTAATTAAGAGTAACTCATTATGCCCAGAATATTCTGTGGAATACGGTTGTTATGAAACCTCTTTTCATTAATGTTGTCTCAATGGTTTTGGGGCACTAGAAGCGGCAAATATTGTGTTGTGCTGCTGTAGGCAGTTATAGTGACTCGATTGCATAATTTTTGCTGATGGTAAATATCCCCCAAAGTTATTGGAGAAACAGATGAAATCATTGTTTAAAGTTACTCTGCTTGCCACTACGCTGGCAGTGGTTTTCAGTGCTCCCCAGGTACTGGCTGCCAAAGCAGATGGTCAAAGTATAGAACTGAATAGCGCATTTAAAACGGAAGATCAGCAAAATGCTTATGCTCTGGGAGCATCTCTAGGGCGTTATATGGAAAACACCTTGAAAGAGCAGAAATCTCTGGGTATTCCATTGGATAAAGATCAGTTGTTGGCGGGGGTGCAAGATGCTTTTAAGGACAAAAGCAAACTGACTGATAGCGAAATTGAAAATACTCTGCGTGCATTTGAAGGCAAAGTGAAGTCTGCGGCTGAAGCTAAAATGGAAAAAGAAGCCAGCGATAATGAAGCTAAGGGTGCTAAATATCGTGAAGAATTCGCTAAGGAAAAAGGGGTCGTCAAGAGCCAAACCGGTCTTTTATATAAAATAGAGAAGGACGGTAGTGGTAAAAAACCTGCGGCAAGTGACACAGTAGTCGTAAACTACAAGGGTTCATTGATTGACGGTAAAGAATTTGATAGCTCATATAAACGTAATGAGCCACTTTCTATTCGTCTGGACGGTGTTATCCCAGGTTGGACAGAAGGTTTGCAGAATGTGAAAAAAGGTGGAAAAATTAAACTGGTTATTCCACCAGAGCTTGCTTATGGTAAAGCTGGTGTCCCAGGTATTCCTGCAAACTCTACATTAGTATTTGATATTGAGTTACTGGATGTGAAAGCGGATACTAAGGCTAAGTAATCTTTTAGCTAAATATTTTTGATGAATTGTGTAGATGAAACCGTTGGTAGAGATTCTGTCAACGGTTTTTTGTTACTGAAAGCTGTGATAGAGGCCAAATGTCTGAGTGGCAATGGCTTGACGATGATGTCATGTGGTTTTAACGTCAATATCTAATGTAAGTGCAAAGATCTTTGACTGAGATCTCTGTTAAGTTGCAACAGTTGAATTTTCACAAGAAATTTTTATAAGTTTATCACGTTGTGTTTTTAGCAAGACGTTGTCTGCGTTTGAAGGATGGTGTATTTAATGTCTAACCCGTTATTATCTGGTGATATCAGTGATATCGACTTACTGGAAAACCAACCGTTTACTGAAACGGATCGCGAAATTTTAAAATCTTATGAAGCCGCAGTTGATGGCTTGGCTATGCTGATTGGTGGGCATTGCGAGATTGTCTTACATTCACTGGAAGATCTTAAATGTTCAGCGGTCAGAATAGCTAATGGAGAACATACCGGCCGTAAAATAGGTTCACCTATCACTGACCTTGCTCTGCGTATGTTGCACGATATTACAGATGAAGATTGTAGTGTATCCAAAGCCTATTTCACCCGGGCGAAAAGTGGTTCATTGATGAAGTCAGTCACGATTGCGATTCGCAACCGGAATCGCAGAGTAATCGGCCTTCTGTGTATTAATATGAACCTTGATGTCCCTTTCTCTGAAATTATTCAAACATTTATTCCAGAGGAAACCCATGATGTCGCTCCAAATGTAAACTTTGCATCATCAGTGGATGATTTGGTTGCACAAACGCTGGAATACACGATCGAAGAAGTTAATATTGATCGCAATGTATCCAATAATGCTAAAAATAGGCAGGTGGTTCTGAATCTCTATGAGAAAGGCATCTTTGATATTAAAGACGCGATTAATCAGGTTGCTGAGCGTCTAAATATTTCTAAACATACGGTTTATCTCTATATTCGCCAGTTTAAAAATGGTGAATGCTTAGGGCCTGAGCGGTAATGTCGTCTCTGTCTTATTGTCTGCTGGTAACGGGGCCTGCATATGGTACCCAACAAGCCAGCAGTGCTTACCAGTTCGCACAAACTTTGATTGAGATGGGACACAAACTCAATACCGTATTTTTTTATCGGGAAGGGGTTTATAACGGCAATCAATTGACTGCACCTGCCAGTGATGAATTCAATTTGGTGAGTGCATGGCAGATGATGGCAACAGAGCATCAGTTTGGCATGCACATTTGTATTGCCGCTGCCCTTCGCCGTGGTGTCCTTGATGCTCAGCAGGCTAATGAATTGAATTTACCCGTAGCAAACTTGGCTGAAGGGTTTGAATTAAGTGGATTGGGAACGCTGGCTGAAGCCATGCTGACCTGCGACCGAGTGGTGCAATTCTGAGAGGCAAAAATGAAAAAAATTGCTTTTGTCTTCACTCAAGCACCTCATGGTAATGCGGGTGGCAGAGAAGGGTTAGATGCATTACTGGCGACTTCGGCATTAACTGAACATATCGGTGTATTTTTTATTTCTGACGGTGTATTCCAACTGTTACCGGATCAGCGACCTGACAGAGTACTTGCCAGAAACTATATCGCTACTTTTAAGGTTTTGCCTTTGTACGATATTGAAGCATGTTATTTGAGCCAGGAGGACCTGATCACGCGTGGATTAAGCTCGGCTAACCGTTTTATTCTGGATGTGGAAGTGATACCAGCAGAAACAGTTCGCGAGAAACTGGTTGGCTATGATGTTGTGCTGACATTTTAAGCTATTGGAAGGACAATGATATGTTATATACTATTGGCCGATCGCCTTATCAATGTGACTTCAATGCGATATTCAATCTGCTTGCTGGTGGTGATGATATACTGTTTATTCAGGATGGTGTATTAGCAGGAATTGAGAACAATTGTTATCTTCCGGCGTTGATCAGCAGTGGTGTTACATTGTATGCGCTGAAAGAAGATATTGAGGCGCGGGGGTTGGTAGGTCAGGTTTCAGACAAAGTGCAAGTGATCAATTATACTGACTTTGTTAACCTGACAGTAAAACACCATCAACAATTCGCTTGGTAGTCAGAGAAACACTGTATATTTCTTGACACCCCGGCGAGTCAGCCATAAAATTCCGCGTCCTCGTGTTTTGCCGTCAGGGCAGACAAGAGATTTAATCCGTGTTTACGAAGCAAAAAAACCAGGAGTTTTTTTAATAATGGCAACTATTAACCAGCTGGTGCGCAAACCCCGTAGCATGAAGGTTGCAAAAAGCAATGTTCCTGCTCTGGAAGCTTGCCCGCAGAAGCGTGGCGTATGTACTCGCGTATATACCACTACCCCTAAAAAACCAAACTCCGCACTGCGTAAAGTATGTCGTGTGCGTTTGACTAACGGTTACGAAGTTTCTTCCTACATCGGTGGTGAAGGCCACAACTTGCAGGAACACTCCGTAATTCTGATCCGTGGCGGTCGTGTTAAAGACTTGCCAGGTGTGCGTTACCACACTGTTCGCGGTGCACTGGACTGTTCCGGTGTTAAAGACCGTAAACAAGGTCGTTCTAAGTACGGTGTGAAGAAGCCAAAGGCTTAATGGTTCTCCGTTAAGTAAGGCCAAACATTTTCACTTTAATGTCAAAATAAACTCGTAGAGTTTTGGACAACCCTGAATTCGAAACGGAGTATTTCCATGCCACGTCGTCGTGTAATTGGTCAACGTAAAATCCTGCCAGATCCAAAGTTCGGATCTGAATTACTGGCCAAATTTGTTAATATCCTGATGGTAGATGGTAAAAAATCTACTGCAGAAGCAATTGTATATAGTGCGCTTGAGACCCTGGCTCAGCGTTCTGGTAAAGAACATCTGGAAGCATTTGAGCTCGCACTGGATAACGTGCGTCCAACCGTGGAAGTAAAATCCCGCCGTGTTGGTGGTTCTACTTATCAGGTTCCAGTTGAAGTTCGTCCGGTTCGTCGTAATGCTTTGGCAATGCGTTGGATCGTTGATGCTGCTCGTAAACGCGGTGATAAGTCTATGGCCCTGCGCCTGGCGAACGAATTATCTGATGCAGCTGAGAACAAAGGTTCTGCTGTGAAGAAACGTGAAGACGTTCACCGTATGGCAGAAGCTAACAAGGCGTTCGCACACTACCGTTGGTAATCCTATCGTAGTGATGATGCCCTGGGCGGCTATTCTGCCGCCCAGATTTAAATTGAACGTCCTAGGAATAGAGGAATCAAATGGCTCGTACAACACCCATTGCACGTTACCGTAACATCGGTATCAGTGCACACATCGACGCCGGTAAAACCACCACTACCGAACGTATTCTGTTCTACACTGGTGTAAACCATAAGATCGGTGAAGTTCATGATGGCGCTGCTACTATGGACTGGATGGAACAGGAGCAGGAGCGTGGTATTACCATCACTTCTGCTGCGACAACTGCTTTCTGGTCAGGTATGGCTAAGCAGTTTGATGCGCATCGTATCAACATCATCGACACCCCAGGCCACGTTGACTTCACCATCGAAGTAGAACGTTCCATGCGTGTTCTTGACGGTGCCGTAATGGTTTACTGTGCGGTTGGTGGTGTTCAGCCACAGTCTGAAACCGTATGGCGTCAGGCGAATAAATATAAAGTTCCACGTATCGCGTTCGTTAACAAAATGGACCGTATGGGCGCGAATTTCTTACGCGTTGTTGAGCAGATCAAAACTCGTTTGGCTGCAAACCCAGTGCCTCTACAATTGGCAATTGGTGCCGAAGACGTTTTCACCGGTGTTGTTGACCTGGTGAAAATGAAAGCTATCAATTGGAACGATGAAGATCAGGGAACTACCTTCACTTATGAAGATATTCCAGCTGATATGCAGGATCTGGCTGAAGAATGGCGTAATAACCTGGTTGAAGCCGCGGCAGAAGCATCAGAAGAACTGATGGAAAAATATCTGGGCGGTGAAGAGCTGACTGAAGAAGAGATCAAAGCTGGTTTGCGTCATCGTGTTATGACTAACGAAATCATCTTGGTTACCTGTGGTTCCGCATTTAAGAACAAAGGTGTTCAGGCAATGTTGGATGCTGTTATTGAGTATCTGCCTGCGCCAACTGATGTTGAATCCATTAAAGGTCTTCTGCCAGATGGTAAAGATACCCCGGCAGAGCGTCATTCTGACGATAACGAACCGTTTGCGGCATTGGCGTTTAAAATCGCTACTGACCCATTCGTTGGTAACTTGACCTTCTTCCGTGTCTACTCTGGGGTCGTTAATTCCGGTGATACCGTTCTTAACCCAGTGAAAGACAAAAAAGAGCGTTTCGGCCGTATCGTTCAGATGCATGCTAACAAACGTGAAGAGATCAAAGAAGTTCGCGCAGGCGATATCGCCGCTGCGATCGGTCTGAAAGACGTGACAACAGGTGATACTCTGTGTGATATCAGCGCACCAATCATTCTGGAGCGTATGGAATTCCCAGAGCCAGTAATCTCTGTTGCTATTGAGCCAAAAACTAAAGCTGATCAGGAAAAAATGGGTATTGCTTTAGGCCGTTTGGCGCAGGAAGATCCATCATTCCGTGTGTCTACCGATGAAGAATCTGGTCAGACGATTATTGCTGGTATGGGTGAGCTTCATCTTGATGTTCTGGTTGACCGTATGCGTCGTGAGTTCAAAGTTGAAGCGAACGTAGGTAAACCTCAGGTTGCTTATCGTGAAACCATCCGTTCTACTGTTGAACAAGAAGGTAAATTTGTTCGTCAGTCTGGTGGTCGTGGTCAATTTGGTCATGTATGGCTGCGCATTGAGCCAATGGAGTCAGGTGGCAAAGGCTACGAATTCGCTAACGAAATCGTTGGTGGTGTTGTTCCTAAAGAATATATCCCTGCGGTAGATAAGGGCATTCAGGAACAAATGAAAAATGGTGTTCTGGCCGGTTACCCGATTGTTGACGTTAAAGTTGCATTGTTCGATGGTTCTTACCACGAAGTTGACTCTTCAGAAATGGCGTTCAAAATCGCAGGTTCTATGGGCTTCAAAGAAGGCTTCATGAAAGCGAAACCCGTTCTGCTGGAACCTATCATGAAAGTTGAAGTTGAAACTCCAGAAGACTACATGGGTGACGTTATCGGTGACTTGAACCGTCGTCGTGGTATGATCGACGGTATGGAAGATATTGCTACCGGTAAAACCGTACGTGCTCAGGTACCATTATCTGAAATGTTTGGTTATGCTACTGACCTGCGTTCTCAGACCCAAGGTCGTGCTTCTTACTCCATGGAGTTCCTGAAGTACAATGAAGCGCCGAGCAACGTGGCTCAGGCTATTATCGAAGCTCGTAAAGCTAAATAAGTTTTTCGGGTTTAATATCTAGATTCAGCTCCCTCCCAAATAATGAGGGAGCGATACTAAGGAATAGAGTCGTGTCTAAAGAAAAATTTGAACGTACAAAACCGCACGTTAACGTTGGTACTATCGGCCACGTTGACCATGGTAAAACTACCCTGACTGCTGCAATTACTACTGTACTGGCTAAAACCTACGGTGGTAACGCTCGTGCATTCG
>NZ_RCWA01000002.1 GCF_018448905.1 Photorhabdus heterorhabditis
AAATCAGCTTGGCCTCATGCCCAAAATCAGCGATCCGTCTTGCCATGAAATGCGCGCCCGCACAGGCTTCCATCACCACTATTGCCGGAGAGCAGCCAGCTAAGAATTCCATCAATTTAGTTCGGGTGAATTTTTTACGCAGCAACGCTTTTCCTGATTGATCCTGACAATGGATATGAAAGGAATGCTTGCCAAGATCGATGCCAATCAATGCGATAGTGTTCATGATGGTGGCCTCTTAAATAAAAAATAAATCACACGCTGTCAATATATCGCTAACAGGGTGAGGGCGGCCATCTCATTAGTGTGGTTTTTATGGATGCAGCTGGTGAAAATCAGCGGAATAATCTGCTTTAACCGCTTTATCTACTATGTATTCAGAATTTTACTATCAGTTAATGTTACTTTTATGTGAACGAATTAACATAGCATTCAAATTTTGGTATGCTGGGCGCCCGAAGCTAGGCATAACTTAACTTGAACTGATTAGGTTATGCCCGCAATCCTCTGACCTGGCACCCGGAACCATAACTCACAGCTTGCTCCAGTCAGCGTTATTGTAGCGAAAACACAATAGTCTGATAAGACAGGTTTTAAGTCGGGTGCAGACAGCCGGGTATATAAATGACAATGAGAGCGAGGAGAAAGTCGTGCTAGAAGAATACCGCAAGCACGTAGCCGAACGTGCAGTCCAAGGCGTCGTCCCTAAGCCATTGGACGCGGCGCAAGCGGCGGCGCTGGTTGAGTTACTGAAGAACCCACCAAAAGGTGAAGAAGATTTCCTGTTAGATCTGTTAATTAACCGTATTCCCCCGGGTGTTGATGAAGCGGCGTATGTAAAAGCCGGTTTTCTGGCCGCCATTACAAAGGGTGAAACCACCTCACCATTAATCACGCCAGAAAGAGCGGTTGAACTGCTTGGAACTATGCAGGGTGGTTATAATATTCATCCTCTGATCGATGCTCTGGATAATGAAAAACTGGCACCAATTGCCGCAAAAGCGCTCTCTCATACGCTGTTGATGTTTGACAATTTCTATGATGTAGAAGAAAAAGCGAAAGCAGGTAATCCACAAGCTAAACAAATTATGCAGTCTTGGGCTGATGCGCAGTGGTATTTGGAACGTCCTGAACTGGCAGAGAAAATCACCGTCACGGTATTTAAAGTGACTGGTGAAACAAACACTGACGATTTATCTCCTGCACAAGATGCATGGTCACGTCCTGATATCCCATTACATGCTCTGGCTATGCTGAAAAATGCCCGTGAAGGAATTGAACCTGATCAAGCTGGTATTATTGGCCCAATCAAACAGATTGAAGAGTTGAATAAGAAAGGCTACCCACTGGCTTATGTTGGTGATGTTGTTGGTACAGGATCTTCCCGTAAATCGGCGACTAACTCAGTGTTGTGGTTTATGGGTGATGATATTCCGTTTGTACCCAATAAACGTGGTGGCGGTGTTGTTCTGGGTGGCAAGATCGCGCCAATCTTCTTCAATACGATGGAAGATGCCGGTGCGTTGCCAATAGAGATAGACGTTACCAAATTAAATATGGGTGATGTGATTGATATCTATCCATATAAAGGTGAAGTACATAACCACGAAACTCATGAACTACTGGCTGAATTTGAACTGAAAACAGATGTATTGTTGGATGAAGTTCGTGCTGGTGGTCGTATTCCACTGATTATCGGTCGTGGCTTAACCAGTAAAGCTCGTGAATCTCTTGGCTTACCACCCAGTGATATCTTCCGTCAGGCGAAAGCGGTAGAGAAAAGCAGTCGTGGTTTCTCGCTGGCTCAGAAAATGGTTGGCCGGGCATGTGGCACTGCGGGTATTCGCCCGGGTGAATACTGCGAACCTAAAATGACCTCTGTGGGTTCTCAGGATACCACTGGTCCAATGACTCGTGATGAGCTAAAAGATTTGGCATGTCTGGGCTTCTCTGCGGATCTGGTAATGCAGTCATTCTGCCACACAGCTGCTTATCCTAAGCCAGTTGACGTCACTACTCACCATACTCTGCCTGACTTTATCATGAACCGTGGCGGTGTTTCTCTACGCCCAGGTGATGGCATTATTCACTCATGGCTAAACCGTATGTTGCTGCCTGATACCGTAGGCACTGGTGGTGACTCTCATACCCGCTTCCCGATTGGTATTTCCTTCCCGGCAGGTTCTGGTCTGGTGGCGTTTGCGGCTGCGACGGGTGTAATGCCTTTGGATATGCCTGAATCTGTTCTGGTTCGTTTTAAAGGACAGATGCAACCTGGTATTACTCTGCGTGATTTGGTGCATGCGATTCCTTACTATGCGATTCAGCAAGGTCTTCTAACGGTTGAGAAGAAAGGCAAGAAAAACATCTTCTCTGGTCGTATCCTCGAAATCGAAGGTTTGCCAGATCTGAAAGTTGAGCAAGCGTTTGAACTGGCGGATGCGTCTGCGGAACGTTCTGCTGCGGGTTGTACCATTAAACTGGATAAAGCGCCGATTATCGAATACTTGCAATCCAATATTGTATTGCTGAAATGGATGATTGCTGAGGGTTATGGTGACCGCCGTACATTGGAACGCCGTGTAACAGGTATGGAAAACTGGCTGAAAGATCCTCAACTGCTGGAGGCCGATGCTGATGCGGAATACGCAGCGGTTATCGAAATCGATCTGGCTGAAATTAAAGAGCCAATTTTATGTGCACCAAATGATCCGGATGATGCCCGTTTACTGTCTGATGT
Organism: Photorhabdus heterorhabditis; assembly: GCF_018448905.1. Lineage (GTDB taxonomy): Bacteria > Pseudomonadota > Gammaproteobacteria > Enterobacterales > Enterobacteriaceae > Photorhabdus > Photorhabdus heterorhabditis. The sequence goes on from NZ_RCWA01000002.1 coordinate 2,741, forward strand.
AGCTAACAGTAAAATTGATGAAGTTTTTATCGGCTCTTGTATGACTAACATTGGTCATTTCCGTGCAGCAGGTAAGTTATTGGATCAACATAAAGGCCAATTGCCAACTCGCCTATGGGTTGCTCCGCCAACGAAAATGGATGCAGCTCAACTCACAGAGGAAGGTTATTACAGCATCTTTGGTAAGAGTGGGGCGCGGGTTGAAATTCCGGGTTGTTCCCTGTGCATGGGTAACCAGGCACGTGTTGCTGATGGTGTAACGGTTGTTTCCACGTCAACTCGTAACTTTCCGAACCGTTTGGGGACGGGGGCGAATGTTTACTTGGCATCGGCTGAGCTGGCTGCTATAGCTTCTCTGTTAGGGCGCTTGCCTACATCGGAGGAGTATCAACAATTTATGAATAAAGTTGATGAGACTGCGGAAGATACTTACCGTTATCTTAATTTTGATCAACTGAACCAATACACTGAAAAAGCAGATGATGTGATTTTCCAAACTGTGGTGTAACTTTATATTTGTAGATTGCAACATAAATAATGGGAGGAAAAAGACCTCCCATTTTATTATCTGGTTGTTTTTTACAGTGCTAATTCTACGGAAAATATATAAATGAAAAGGCAAAATTGAAAATTTATCTGTATCTTACTATTGGTTAAATATTTAAATTGATTTTAAGGTTATCCATTCATACTTTATGCTTCATAGTCAAATACTATGATATCGTCGACAGAATCGATAAGGAAATCTTTTAATTTGTCATGCGCTGGGTGGTATATATCCTATGGATTTCAAGATGCTTCGCGACGGCAAGGGAGTGAATCCCCGGGAGCATAGATAACTCTGTGACCGGGGTGAGCGAGTGCAGCCAACAAAGTAGCAGCTTGAAAGATGAAGGGTATAAATAGTTTGAAATAGCTTGAAATAGCTTGAAATAGCTTTATGATCATCAAATGTCATGGTGATAGCATGTGTAAAACCTTTATTTTTGTTTTCACTACTTACATTACCACCCCACTCAACAGAAGAAATACCGTTAATTTTATGCTACATGGAAATAGCAGTATCTCTTATCGTCGTTAATTGTTGCTCTTTTATCTCGGATGTGAATTTTAATAAAAGAATATGACGTATCATAATGACTCTTGAAAAGTGTCTCTGTTTTCCAGACAAGATAGAAAATAAATGGTTGTATTGCAATATTTCTAATGTATCTCATCAGTCAGCGGTTATACGTTCAATTTTGCTGTTTTTGTTTCCCTGAGATATTATTAGCATGGTGCCATTTATCCATAGTGGATATAAGCCCTGGTAATACTAGGGGAAAATGTCGGTCATCCAGGTGCAGAATCATGCAGTTGTGTCAGTTATAGAGGCTTTTATCTCCCACTTCTAACCAGCTTGTGGGCTGATTCTGGGTTGGAGTTGCTGGAAAGTATTAGAATGAAAAAAAACGCACTGGAGGTAAATGATGGACTATGAATTTTTGCGGGATGTTACTGGACAGGTGACTACCCGGTTTTCAATGGATCACGAAGCTATTGGTCAGTGGTTGAATGAAGAAGTTAAAGGTGATTTGACTGTGCTGGATAAGATTACTTCAGCGCTGGTTGAAATTCAGGGAAGTGAACGTCAATGGCAACTCGTGGGCCATGAATATACGCTACTGATGGATGACGAAGAGGTTATGATTCGTGCCAATCAGCTTGAGTTTGAAACTGATTCGATGGAGGAGGGCATGAGTTATTACGATAATGAGAGTCTGGCCTTTTGCGGAACCAAGGATTTTATGGATATGTTGTCCAATTATCGGGATTTTATTTTGCAAAAAAACTATTGATAAGAATTTGTGTATAGACAGAAATAATTTTCTGACATGATAGTTTTTTTCTTGCAATAAATGCTTGCTATGATTAATAGTCATCAGGTAGTTTTGTTTATTTCATTATAGTTGAATAATTAAATAATCAAGGTGGTTTTAATGGAAGATATCAGTTTGTCTGGTGGTCTTAATGAGGCTACAAATTGGTTTATCAATCATCAGGATTTAATCATCCAGTATCTGGTCAATATGGTCGCGGCTGTGTTGATTCTTGTTCTGGGGTTGATGGCGGCAAGATTGATCAGTAAGGGCATTAAAAGAGTTATGTCGTTGCGCGGCATTGATGTGACTGTGTCAGATTTCTTGGCTGCTGTCGTCCGTTATTTGATTATTGCGTTCACAGTTATTGCGGTCTTGGGCAAATTAGGTGTTCAAACCGCTTCTGTGATTGCGGTTATCGGTGCTGCTGGTTTGGCCGTTGGTTTGGCTTTACAAGGTTCTCTATCCAACTTTGCAGCAGGTGTGTTATTAGTCGCTTTCCGTCCAATCCGTGCGGGTGAATATGTTATTTTGGGATCAGTTGAAGGTACTGTGATTCAGGTGCAGATTTTCGCTACCACATTGCGTACAGTCGATGACAAAATCATTGTTATTCCGAATGGGAAAATTATTGCAGATAATGTCATTAATACCAGTCGAGAACCAAACCGTCGAACTCAGATAATGGTTGGAGTTGCATATAATGCAGATATTGATGAAGTTAAAAAAGTGTTGGGCGAGGTCATTGCGGCAGACAGCCGTATTCAGCATGATAGAGGTGTGACGGTCCGCTTACATGAAATGGCACCATCCTCGCTGAATTTTGTTGTGCGTGTATGGACTACCAATGGTGACGCTTGGGATGTTTATTGGGATTTAATGGAGAACTTTAAACGCGCATTGGATAAGCACAATATCAGTATTCCTTATCCACAAATGGATGTGTATTTGCATCAGAATAAAGTCAGTGATTAATCAAAGCGGTAAGCTTTAATCACTTGATGAAAAAGATGTTGTAAGCTTTTTGCGAATAAACCAGCACCGCGCCGTAAATGGCGCGGGCAATCTGTTTATCTGACTTGTTTTATTGACATAAAGTGCCAAGATTGTTTTTAATAAAATCATCACCGATGTCTTTTGTCAGCACTATTTTCTTGTTATCAGGTAAGCAAAGTATAGCCGATGAGACATCAGAATCGTGGAAATTAATATCGGCAGTGATTGTTCCATCACCATTTTCACCTTGCACTTTAAGGATAAAACGTTCACAGCCTTTTTTGCATGAGAAAGGCTGATAGTTACTGAGCTTTACATCGGTAATATTTGCTGTACCAATATAATATTTAATTATTTCAGATTGGTTTAATATTTCTTCAACATCACTTCGAAGCAAATAGTAATTTCTGATAGTGAATACAGTAATAATAATGATTACTAACAGCATGAAGCCAATAATTTTTTTCAAAATAATCTCTTCCTCTTATGTTCACAAAATTAACAGATTTATTAATGCTTTTAGTCTGTATTATCTTGATTTACTTTGAATTAACCCGATGGTTTTTCTATAAAAATTTTCCTTTTATTAGGTGATTAGAATTTCTAATGATCGATTAGAAGCATTTATTTCCTCTAATGAGCTATTCTTCTTAATATTTAGAATATTGAAATAGCAAAGTGAATAATTATTGAGGAGTTTTTTTTATGTTAACAACGTTTGTGCAGGGGTTTTTTCTTAGCGCAGCAATGATTTTACCTCTCGGTCCACAGAACGCTTTTGTTATGCAGCAAGGCAGCAGGAGACAATTTCATTTGATGAGTGCAACTTTGTGCGCTATCAGCGATGGTTTCTTGATTGGTGTCGGTGTGTTTGGTGGTAGTGCGTTACTTGGACAATCAACGTTATTACTACAATGTGTCACTTGGGGGGGCGTCGTATTTTTATTGTGGTACGGTTGGGGAGCTTTTCGTGCGGTTCTACATGCGAATGTTGAATTGGAACAGGAACAATCTGACGATAGCAATGCCGCAAAAGATCGCTGGCGAGTCATTATGATCATCTTTGCTGTCACTTGGTTAAATCCGCATGTTTATCTGGATACTATTGTCATTCTGGGAAGTATTGGTAGCCAGCTATCCCCAGAACTTAGGCTTTGGTTTACTTTTGGCGCTGCAAGTGCTTCCATCAGTTGGTTTTTTGCTCTGGCATTTTTGGCTGCATCGTTTTCATCTGTACTGAGTAAACCACGTTCTCAACGGATTATTAATGGGTTTATCTGTATTGTGATGTGGTATATAGCCTGGCAACTTGCTAAACAGGGATTGATAATTTCTGGTTAACTTGGGTACTTCTTTGCTTACAGCGTGTGTGTTAGTGTTTTATTTATCCCGTATCTATTTCGGTCTTTCCGGGGGATAAATTTTTTGTAACAGATTTTCTACGGAGGTTGTGTGAAATTAAAATCATTGGGTTTAGCTGCAATGCTAAGTGCAGGAAGTTTGCCACTTGCTGCACAGGCGGTTGATTTACCCGCAGTTCCGCATATTGTTACTTCCGGTAATGCGATAGTTAAAGCAGAACCGAATATGGTAACTTTGATGATTAACGTCAATATTTCTGCTAAAGATGCTTCTAGTGCTAAAAAACAGGTTGATGAGCTTGTTGCTAAATATTTTGATTTTCTGAAAAAGAACGGTATTGAAAAGAAAGATATTAATGCAGCTAATCTGCGTACTCAGCCTGATTATGAGTATGATGGGGTGTCTGGCAAGTCTACGCTAAAAGGTTATCGTGCAATCCGTTCGGTGGAGGTGAAGGTTCATAAGTTGGATCAGCTTAATCCTCTGCTTGATGGTGCATTAAAAGCGGGTTTGAACGAAATCACGTCGATTGAGTTTGGTGTGGACAATCCACAAAAATATCGTGATGAAGCTCGTCAGAAAGCAATCAAGAATGCCATTGAGCAGGCTGGTGCACTGGCAACAGGCTTTAATAGCAGACTGGGTTCGATATATAGTATCAACTATCGAGCACCAGAAGCGGTTGGTCACATGAGATATCAAAATAGTGATGTGCTTATGGCGGGAGGTGCTGCTGGTGTGGGTGAAACTTACCAGCAGGAGAGCATCAACTTCAGCGATCAGGTTGATGTTGTGTTTGAACTAAAGCATTAATCAGTGTCATCTTGTCTTAACATCTGACGCCCAAGTTTCAGCAGGGCGTCAGTCACTTTTTTCATCGTCCTACTCTCCGGTGTGAAACGATGCCAATAGAGCATTCGGCGCTGACATAAACCGGGTGTCAGGTCGATCAATTCACCATTTTCTAACTCTTTATCAATCTGCAAATGAGGGATCATACAACAAGTAGAACCCTGTTTTGCTAATTGTACAAACGCTTCAGATGAGTTGACGATATGGCATGGAACACTACCCGGTGATAAATCGAAGTTCTGTTGTAGAAATGCCTGATGCATATCATCTAGGTGGTCGAATGCTACCGCTGGTGCTTTCAGTAAAGCAGAACGGGTAACTCCATTTGGAAAATAGCGGGTAGCAAATTCTGGTGAAGCAACGAATAGATAATCTAGCGCCCCTAGTGTATCGACCAGACAACTAGGTAATGGTTGAGGTTGAATACTGACCGCGCCAACAACTTCACCTCTTCTTAGTTGTTCCTGAGTACGGGTTTCATCTTCAACTTGAATATTCAGTCGGATAGGTAAATCAGCGAGTACTGGGTGTAATGCCGGTAGCAACCAGGTGGCAAGACTATCGGCGTTGACTGCCAGTGAAAGCAGTAGCGGAGTATCTGTACCATATTCATCACCCAGCCATTGTTCTTCCAGTAATTCTACCTGATGCCATAGCGCCAGCAGCTTTTGCCCCTGTTCGGTAGGACGCGGAGGAATGGTGCGTACCAGCAGAGGCTGACCGAATAGATTCTCCAACTGTTTGATACGTTGAGAGACCGCAGACTGAGTGATACAGAGTTTCTGTGCAGCGCGTTCGAAACCACGCTCACGGATAACAGCATCCAAGGCTTGCAGTGTTCGGTAATCAGGGCGTTTCATTACAGAAAGATTCTCCATTTATTTTTTTACATAGCACTATGCCATATTTTTTCAGTGGATGAGGCAAATTATTGTTTATACTAGCCGACAGGTTTTCCTTAATAATTGATATAGGCAATGAATTGATATGACTCAGGATGAACTGAAAAAAGCAGTAGGTTGGGCGGCGCTTGAATTTGTCACTCCAGGAACGATTGTCGGTGTGGGGACGGGTTCAACGGCTTCACATTTTATTGATGCTCTTGGTTCAATTAAAGACCAGATTGAAGGGGCAGTATCTAGTTCTGAGGCTTCTACTGAGAAGTTAAAAAGTTTGGGGATTCCTGTATTCGATTGTAATGAAGTGGATTCCCTTGATATCTATGTTGATGGTGCGGATGAAATCAATAGCAATATGCAAATGATTAAAGGCGGTGGTGCTGCACTGACCCGTGAAAAAATTATTGCTGCAATAGCGAAGAAATTCATTTGTATCGTTGATGTTTCTAAGCAAGTTGATGTGTTAGGTAAATTCCCTCTGCCTGTTGAAGTGATTCCAATGGCTCGTTCATATGTTGCCCGTGAATTAGTTAAATTGGGTGGTGTACCCGAATATCGCCAAAATGTTGTGACTGATAACGGTAACGTAATCCTTGACGTACATAATTTATCAATTCTCGATCCTATTGAGCTAGAGAATAAAATTAATAGTATTGCAGGTGTGGTGACTGTCGGTCTGTTTGCTAACCGTGGCGCGGATGTTGTATTGATGGGGGCATTAGATGGAGTGAAAACCATCATTTAATAATATTGTTTATGAGGGCGTAACATTTCGCCCTTAAAATTTTTTCACGCGGAATGATAAGTAAAAATTTAGTGATATATCTTATGTCTATAATGAATAGATAGTCTAAATTCTGACATTATTCTTTTCCGCATCATTTTATTCCGCATAATAACGCTTTTACTGAGATTGACTGGATAGGGGTAGCAATCGTTTATATTGCTGTGTCTGTTTTTTTTGTTATGTTGAGAGAATGAATCTTAAATGTAACGAAAATTGACGTCATAATAGGCAGGGTAAATGGTTAAGGTATCTCTGGAAAAAGATAAGATTAAATTTTTGCTATTAGAAGGTGTCCATCAAAGTACAGTGGAAAACCTGCGAGGAGCGGGCTATAGCAATATCGAATATCATAAAGGGGCGTTGGATTCCCAAGAGCTAAAAGAAGCGATTCGTGATGCTCATTTTGTTGGTATCCGTTCTCGCACACAACTAACAGAAGATATTTTTCAGGCAGCGGAAAAACTGGTTGCTGTGGGGTGTTTCTGTATCGGTACAAACCAGGTTGATCTGAAAGCCGCAGCCAAACGTGGTATTCCTGTCTTTAATGCACCGTTTTCTAATACCCGCTCTGTTGCTGAGATGGTGCTTGGTGAGTTGCTGTTGCTGCTGCGGCGTATTCCTTTAGCGAATGCAAAAGCCCATCGTGGCGTGTGGGATAAACAGGCTAAGGGCTGCTATGAAGTTCGCGGTAAAAAATTGGGTATTATCGGTTACGGTCATATTGGTACTCAGCTTGGTATTCTGGCTGAAAGTATCGGTATGGATGTCTACTTCTACGATATTGAAAATAAATTGCCATTAGGTAACGCTCATCAGGTACGTCATTTATCAGAATTACTGAATATGAGTGATGTGGTCAGTTTGCATGTACCAGAAACGCCATCAACTAAAAATATAATGGGGACAACGGAACTTGCATTGATGAAACCGGGTTCTATCCTGATCAATGCTTCACGTGGAACGGTAGTGGATATCCCGGCATTGTGTGATGCACTGGAAAGTGAACACCTGTCCGGTGCGGCGGTGGATGTATTCCCGGTTGAACCGGCGACTAATAATGATCCGTTTGAATCACCTTTGCTTAAATTTGATAACGTGTTGCTGACTCCACATATCGGTGGTTCTACTCAGGAAGCACAAGAGAACATTGGTTATGAAGTAGCAGGAAAGCTGGCGAAGTATTCTGATAATGGCTCTACCTTATCGGCAGTAAATTTCCCGGAAGTTTCTCTCCCAGCGCATGCTGATGATACTAACCGGTTTTTACATATTCACGAAAATCGTCCAGGTATACTGAATAGTATTAACCAGGTATTTGCTGAACAGGATATCAATATCGCAGCTCAGTACCTGCGTACCAGTGGGGATATGGGTTATGTGGTTATTGATATTGTGACTGAGACTCCCGCTCAGGCTGAAATGGTACTTCAAAAACTGAAAGCACTACCGGGTACTATCCGTTCTCGTCTGCTTTACTGATTATTTTGATATGGGGTAAATGGGCACATTGCGTGATGTGCCCATTTTTTTACTGCCAATGCCAGATTTTTTCAGGAGTGATGATTTCAGGTAGTGGGATATCCCAATCAGCTGATGGTAGTGAATCGACTAATTGGCAGTTATGAGCCAGCCCAATTGGGTAGAAGTTTTTTTGTTGCCATTGGCTTAGTGTACGATCGTAAAAGCCGCCTCCCATGCCAAGCCGTTGCCCTGTTCGGTCAAAAGCAACCAGCGGAACCATCATGATATCCAGTTCAGATAAGGGTAAAACCTGCTGAACATTCAGTGGTGGCTCTTCTATATTGAAACGATTTTTGACAAGTTTAGTATTCGGTTGATAGTGTAAAAATAACAGATGGTGACGGCTGAAAGGGTGCAATACTGGCAGATAGATCTGCTTATTTTGTTGCCAGGTTAGGTTAATTAGTGGACGCGTATTGATTTCACCGTCGAATGAAAGAAACAACGCGATTTTATTAGCCTGGCGAATTTTTGGATGATTAATAGCGTGCTCAGCTGCTTGTTTTGCAAAAAGGGATTGCTGTTCAGGGGACAGCTCTCGGCGCTTTTGGCGTATTGCCTTTCTGAGGTTCTGTCTCAGTGATAACAGGGGATCTGATTGCATGGAACCTACCTGTTAATAGCAGAAACGATAAAAGACGAGGTTCTCCAAGATGCCGTTACAGGTAGTAACCCTTGAACCCTTGGTTCAAGGTGAACGTAGCGTCGTATCCTTAAGGCTTCTCGGACGGACCGAGCATGCACACCGGCTACGGAGCACTACATTCTATAATGTATGAAATATCGGCTCAGGGGACTTTCCCCGTTCACGAACATCTCAGAGAAATTTATTCAGTACTTACTAAGCAACTTTTGTAGGACCTATTGTATGAAACTAAACACAGAAATCAACTTAATTATGGAACGATTCATTCACTAATGTATTATTTATCAATAAAATTCATTCATTTGATGCAATAGTACGCTCAGTGGTGCGACCTTGTTCCACTAATGCCTGTTCTATAGTCTGTTGAAGCATCTTTATTTTTTGTTCCATATTGTAGGCATAGTCACGAGTTTTCACTTTTTCTTGTGCCAGCTCATGACAGATATTCAGTGCTACAATGAAAACCAGTTGTTCAGTATTGGTTACTCTGGTGCGTTCTTTTAAATTTTCTAAACGTTGCTCAAGTTCCACAGCGGCAGCTAGCAGTGCTTCTTTCTGTTCTAATGGACAATTGACACGTAATGATCGCCCAAAAATCTGGATATCTACTGGTTGTGCAGACATGACCCCTTCCTGACTTATTACTGCGTCTTGGCTTTACTTCCTGATGAATAGGATAAAGCAGACGCCAATCATTACAACGCGATACCGACAGATAACTAACGATTAGCTACGGCTGTTGTCTAGTATAGCGACTCCCCTTGGTGGTAGCATAGCATGAACTTCCACCGTCAACGATGACCAATACACATGTCTATACATAATTCATTACCAGATTATCAATCTTTTGACGAAATATTGCATCAGCAGTCAGTAGCACTGACAGCTGCAGAGATGCATGGATTGATTAGTGGCCTGCTGTGCGGTGGTAATCGCGATAGTAGTAGCTGGCAGGCTTTAGTTCATGATTTAGCCAATGATGGTTTGGCTTTTCCCCATCCGTTGGCTCAGCAATTGCGTGAATTACGTGAAATCACATTTGAATCATTAGATGACAGTAATTTTACATTCCATTTATTGTTGCCTGATGAAGAAGGTAATGTGTTTGAACGAGCTGATGCATTGGCTGGTTGGGTGAATCATTTTTTGCTGGGGCTTGGCGTCACTCAACCAAAGCTGACAGATAAGAAAGAAGTTAGTGAGATTGTTGGTGACCTGCGCAATATCGGCCTGCTTGGTTATGAAGAAAGTGATGATCAGGAAGAATTAGCTCAGGCACTGGAAGAGGTCCTTGAATATGTGCGGGTTGCCGCCCAGCTTTGTTATATCGCGTTTACTGAGGCTAAGACCGTATCAATCCTAAAGAATGATAAGCCAACATTGCATTAATTAGTGTTTATACCCAATAGATTTCAAGATGCATCGCGACGGCCAGGGAGCGAATCCCCGGGAGCATAGCTAACTCTGTGACTGGGGTGAGTGAGTGCAGCCAACAAAGAGGCAACTTGAAAGATAACAGGTATATTGAACTCAAAATAATTAACTACGTCGCAGGAGAGGATATGACCAAACAAGAATATTTATCCCGCCGTCAGGCTTTACTGGCAAAAATGGCTCCGGCCAGCGCAGCGATTATTTTTTCTGTTCTGCCTGCGCCACGAAATTCCGATAATGAATATCCCTATCGTCAGCATAGTGATTTCCTTTATTTGACTGGGTTTAATGAACCGGAAGCTGTGCTGATATTAATTAAGAGTGATGATACGCATAATCATAGTGTTCTTTTTAATCGAGCGCGTGATTTGACGGCGGAAATTTGGTTTGGCCGTCGTCTTGGACAAGAAGCCGCCCCTAAAAAATTGGGTGTTGACCGGGCGTTGCCTTTTGATGATATCAATGAACAGCTTTATCAATTATTGAATGGGTTGGATGTGGTTTACCACGCACAAGGCGAATTTGCCTATGCAGACGAAATTGTTTTTCATGCGCTGGACACATTAAGAAAGGGTGGTCGTCGCAACCTTTCCGCCCCTTTAACCATGACTGACTGGCGTCCGTGGTTACATGAAATGCGATTGTTCAAATCTAAGGCCGAGATTGAAATTATGCGTCGGGCTGGTGAAATCAGCGCACAGGCACATACGCGCGCGATGAGAGTTTGTCTCCCGGGAATGTTTGAATATCAACTAGAAGCCGAAATTCATCATGAATTCACCTATCAAGGTGCTCGTTATCCTGCTTATAACACGATTGTAGGAAGTGGTGAAAATAGCTGCATTTTGCACTATACCGAGAATGAAAGCAGGATGAAAGAGGGTGATTTGGTGCTGATTGACGCAGGTTGTGAATATCTGGGTTATGCCGGAGATATCACCCGTACTTTCCCTATAAATGGCAAATTTACCCGTGCGCAGCGTGAAATTTACGATATCGTATTGAAAACACTGAATGTTTCACTTGAGCTGTACAAGCCCGGTACCAGTATCAGCAAAGTAACAGAACATGTTGTGCGGATTATGGTAGAAGAGTTGGTGAAATTGGGCATTATGCACGGTGAAGTTGAACATTTGATCGAAACCAAAGCATATCGTCAGTTCTTTATGCATGGTCTTAGCCATTGGTTAGGATTGGATGTGCATGATGTCGGGCACTATGGCGTAGAGCGCGATCGTATTCTGGAGCCGGGAATGGTGTTGACGGTTGAACCGGGGCTTTATATTGCACCGGATGCAGATGTGCCACTGGAATATCGTGGTATTGGTATTCGTATTGAAGATGACATTGTGATTACTGAAACAGGCAACGAAAACCTGACGGCCAGTGTTGTTAAAGGCGCTGATGAGATTGAAGCTCTGATGGCGAAAGCAAAACAGGGTTAAGTTAAAGTATGAACGTGATTATAGTTGGTGGTGGCATGACCGGCGCGACGCTGGCGTTGGCGATATCTTCCCTGAGTAAGGGGCAGATTCATGTTTCCCTGATTGAAGCAGCAGAGCCGGAGCAGAAACACCCCGGCTTTGATGCCAGAGCGATAGCGTTGGCTTACGGTACTTGTCAGCGTTTACAACAGATCGGGGTTTGGTCTGCTTTGGAAGATTATGTGATACCAATAACTCACGTTCATGTTAGTGACCGTGGTCATGCGGGGTTTGTCAACCTTAGCGCTAAAGACTATAACATTCCAGCTCTGGGAAATGTTATCGAATTGTATGATGCTGGGCTGTGTTTGTTCGGATTACTGAAAAATGCGCCTGGTGTTACGCTGTATTGTCCATCCAAGGTTCTGGCTGTTGAGAGAACGACATCATCGGTGGTAGTGACACTGGATAATGGTGAACAACTCCAGGGTGAATTGTTAGTGGCAGCGGATGGTAGCCATTCTGCTATTGGTCACGCTTGTCACATTCAACGGCAACAGCACCGTTATGAACAGGTTGCAGTGATTACGAATGTATTAACTTCAGAGCATCCGCAAGGTAGAGCATTTGAACGTTTCACAGAATATGGCCCGCTTGCGCTGTTGCCGATGTCTGGAGGTCGAAGCTCACTGGTATGGTGTCATCGATTGGAACAACAAAAGGAGATCGTTGGCTGGAATAATGAACAATTTCTGAGGCAGTTACAGTGTGCATTTGGTTGGAGATTGGGCAAAATATTGGAAGCCGGTCAGCGTCATAGTTATCCACTAACACTATCCATTTCAAATCAACAAGTTAGCCACCGATTGGCGCTGGTGGGAAATGCCGCACAAACATTACATCCGATTGCTGGTCAGGGTTTTAATCTTGGTATGAGAGATGTGATGACACTGGCTCAGATTGTTTCTCAAGCTTTTGCAGCGGGTCAGGATATTGGTACTTATTCGGTTCTGGTCAACTATCAGCAGCAACGGGTTTCAGATCGGGAAAATACCATTGGTATGACTGATGGATTGATACGGATATTTGCTAATCATTATTTTCCATTGATAGTTGGGCGTAATCTTGGCCTGATGGCAATGGAAAAATTCTCTCCTGTGCGGGATATGCTGGCCCGTCAGACTTTGGGCTTGGTTACCCGGGGATAACCGCAAAATAAGAGGACGTTATATTATGCAATCATTTGATGTGGTTATCGTTGGTGGCGGTATGGTTGGTTTGGCGCTTGCCTGTGGCTTACAAGGCAGTGGCTTGCGAGTGGCCGTGGTAGAAAATTATCCGCCCTCACAGCCTGTTACAGCGGGAAAAGAGTATGCTTTGCGGGTTTCTGCGATTAATGCTGCCAGTGAGTGCCTGTTACGGCACCTTGGTGTGTGGCAACCGATTCTGGCTATGCGCACCAGCCCTTATCAGGGAATGGAGGTTTGGGAGCGAGATAGCTTTGGCCGTATTCGTTTCAGTGCGGCTGACTATGGTGTGGAATACCTTGGTCATATCATTGAAAACTGGGTCATCCGTGAAACATTATGGAAAAAAACAGAAAGCCTGTCTGATGTGACTATCTTATCTCCTGCGGCTTTGAAGCAGGTTGCCTGGGGTGAGAATGAAGCTTTTATGACTTTATCCGATGGGCGCATGTTAACTGCCCGTTTAGTTGTTGGTGCTGATGGCGCTCATTCATGGTTGCGGCAGCACGCTGATATCCCCCTGACGTTCTGGGATTATGAGCATCATGCGCTGGTGGCGACTATCCGTACTGAAGAACCTCATGGCCGTGTTGCCCGTCAGATTTTTTATGGTGATGGTATTCTGGCGTTCTTGCCTCTTGCTGATCCGCATTTGTGTTCTATTGTTTGGTCACTGCCGGGTGAATCAGCAGATCAGTTCAAACAGCTTGATAATACGCTTTTTAATCAACAATTGGCGGTGGATTTTGATATGCGCCTTGGTCAGTGTGAGCTGATCAGTGAACGCCAGACAATTCCATTGACTGGTCGTTATGCTCGTAACTTTGCCGCTCACCGTTTGGTTTTAGTGGGTGATGCCGCTCATACCATTCATCCACTGGCAGGTCAGGGGGTGAATTTAGGCTTTATGGACGTCGCGGAACTGATAGGTGAATTGCGTCGCCTGCATTGCCAGGGAAAAGATATTGGTCAGCATTTCTATTTACGTCGATATGAACGCCGTCGTAAACATAGTGCGGCTGTGATGCTAGCCGGAATGCAGGGTTTTCGTCAGTTATTCGACGGCAATAATCCAGTGAAAAAACTTTTGCGGGATATCGGGTTATCTTTGGCAGATAATTTACCCGGAATTAAACCTCAATTGCTTCGTCAAGCAATGGGATTGAATGACTTACCAGATTGGCTCTCTTCTCAGTCCTCTTCGGCTGAAAAAATCTAATTTAGCCTCTGCATACCGATTAGTTTTTCTCATGTCTTGCTGGAATATGGATAAGTGGTTTTATTCATATTTCAGTGAGCTATTAATGAAATATGAGTGTTTTCTAAATTTAATTGTTAATTTTGAGTATTATGGCTCATTTTAATAGTTAAAAATTCTGCATACTCACCGCGTGTTTTTTGGTTGTTGCTGAGTTGGACCCTATTTTTACTTATGGTTCATTTTGGTTTTCAGTGATAACTTTCATTTTAAGATATCGTTTGCGTCGTGTTTTTTAGCCGCTTTTTGTTCATGATTTACAGTATCTGTCGGTTAATACGCGGCATGTTTTCATGTAGGAAATGAAAAGAGGGAAATAATGGCAAAACAAACTCCATTGTATGACCAGCATCTGGCCTGTGGTGCGCGCATAGTCGATTTTCATGGCTGGATGATGCCTTTGCACTATGGTTCACAAGTGGATGAACATCATACTGTCCGCACTGATGCGGGTATGTTTGATGTTTCCCATATGACGATTGTGGATTTGCATGGTACTGGCTGCCGTGATTTCCTGCGTTATTTACTGGCAAATGACATTGCTAAACTTACAGAAAAGGGTAAAGCCTTATACACCGGGATGCTTAATGCTTCCGGTGGTGTTATTGATGACTTGATTGTTTATTATTTTAGCCATGATTTTTATCGGATGGTGGTTAATTCTGCAACTCGTGAGAAAGATTTGGCCTGGATTAGTGAACATGCAGCTCATTACCCTGTCGATATTCAAGTTCGAGATGATCTGGCATTGATCGCTATTCAGGGGCCTGAAGCTCCGGCAAAAGTACAATCTCTGCTGAATGATGAACAAAAACAGGCTATTGCTGGTATGAAGCCATTCTTTGGTGTTCAGGCTGATAATCTGTTTATTGCAACGACGGGTTATACCGGTGAAGCGGGTTATGAAGTCGCAATGCCGAAAGAGCAAGCAACAGATTTCTGGCAAAAATTACTTAATGCTGGCGTTAAACCCGCAGGATTAGGGGCCCGTGATACTTTGCGGCTTGAAGCAGGTATGAATCTCTATGGTCAGGATATGGATGAAACTATTTCTCCATTAGCAGCCAATATGGGCTGGACAATCGCTTGGAAGCCAGAAGATCGCCAGTTTATAGGCCGTGAAGCGTTAGAAAAACAGCGTGAAGATGGCACTGAACAGTTGGTTGGTTTAGTAATGAGAGAAAAAGGTGTGTTGCGTGGTGGTTTAACCCTTAGCTTCACTGATGAGGCGGGCGCCTTACATTCTGGTGTTATTACCAGTGGTACGTTCTCCCCAACATTAGGATTCAGTATTGCCTTTGCTCGCGTGCCGCAAGGGATTGGTGAACAGGCGATTGTACAAATCCGTAATCGTGAAATGCCGGTTCAGGTAGTCAAACCTATTTTTGTACGGGCGGGTAAGCCCCTCGTATATACCCAATAGATTTCAAGATGCTTCGTGACGGCAAGGGAGCGAATCCCCGGGAGCATAGCTAACTCTGTGACCGGGGTGAGTGAAGCCAACAAAGAGGCAACTTGAAAGATAACAGGTATAGTCATTTTTATCTAATAACGTGATGAGTAAATAGCAACCTATCTCAGTAAGCATGATTGGTGCAAGAAACCAAAATGACTAAATGAGCGAGGTTCTAAGATTGAAGGAGACGATGGTAATGAGTAATGTACCCGCAGAATTAAAATATGCTAAATCACATGAGTGGATTCGCGCAGAAGGCAATGGTGAATATACTGTAGGTATTACCGAGCATGCGCAGGAGCTGTTAGGCGACATGGTTTTTGTTGATTTGCCAGAAGTTGGTGATGAAATCAACTTTGGTGATGAGTGTGCCGTTGTTGAATCAGTAAAAGCGGCTTCTGATATTTATGCGCCACTGAGTGGTGAAGTTATTGCTGTTAATGAAACGCTGAGTGATGCACCTGAATTAGTTAACAGCGGGCCTTATGATGAAGGCTGGTTGTTCCGTATTAAAGCTTCTGATGAGAGTGAACTTTCGAATTTGCTGGATGCCGAAAAATATCAGGCACTTCTGGCCGAAGAAGAATAAGATGCCCACTGTCGCCCCGTTTCACATCGTGATCGGGGCGTTTTTATTTGTATGCCATTTCTGGCCAGTTTCAGGAATTAGTACCAAATGACTCAGACATTAAGCCAACTTGAAAACCGGGGCGAGTTTATCCGCCGTCATATTGGCTCTTCTGCCGAACAGCAAAAAGAAATGCTGGCGATAGTAGGGGCAAATTCTCTTAGTGAGTTAACCCAGAAAATTGTTCCCCGTGATATTGCGTTACCAGAGCCACCTGATGTAGGCGGTGGTGCAACTGAACAACAAGCATTGGCTGAACTGAAAGCCATTGCCAGCCAAAATAAGCGTTACCAATCCTATATTGGTATGGGATATGTGCCTTCTGTGCTCCCTCCGGTTATTTTACGCAATTTATTAGAAAATCCTGGCTGGTATACCGCTTATACACCTTATCAACCGGAAGTTTCTCAAGGACGCCTTGAATCATTGCTGAACTTCCAGCAAGTGACTATCGACCTGACGGGGTTAGATCTTGCTTCTGCTTCTCTTTTGGATGAAGCAACCGCTGCGGCTGAAGCGATGGCAATGGCAAAACGTGCTAGCAAACTGAAAAATGCTGATCGTTTCTTTGTTGCTGATGATGTACATCCTCAAACGTTGGATGTTGTCCGTACCCGAGCTGAAACGTTTGGTTTTGATGTGGTTGTAGATAAAGCAGAAAAAGTCCTGGAGTTGGATGGCATATTTGGTGTGTTGCTGCAACAGGTTGGTACCAAAGGTGAAATCCATGATTACACTGACCTGATCGCACAATTGAAACAACGTAAAATCATTATTAGCGTTGCCGCTGATTTAATGGCGTTGGTGCTTCTGGCTGCTCCGGGCAAACAGGGGGCAGATGTGGTGTTTGGTTCTGCTCAGCGCTTTGGTGTACCTATGGGTTATGGCGGCCCCCATGCGGCATTTTTTGCTTGTCGTGATGAGTTCAAGCGTTCTATGCCGGGACGTATTATTGGCGTTTCCCGTGATGCGGCAGGTAATACTGCTCTGCGCATGGCAATGCAGACCCGTGAGCAGCATATCCGTCGTGAGAAAGCGAATTCCAATATCTGTACTTCTCAAGTTCTACTGGCAAATATTGCGGGTATGTATGCGGTATATCATGGTTCAAAAGGACTGAAACGCATTGCAGGCCGCATTCATCGTCTGACTGACATTCTAGCCTCTGGGTTACAGAAAGCGGGATTGACTCTGCGTTACAAAACTTGGTTTGATACGCTGACCGTTGAGGTTGCCGATAAAGCCGCAGTGCTGGCACGAGCAGACAAGGCAGAAATCAACTTGCGTACCGATATTCACGGTGCAGTGGGTGTTACATTGAATGAAACTACCAACCGTGATGACTTGGTTAAATTATTCTCTGTGCTGACGGGTACAGAGGAGCGGCTGGATGTTGAGGCATTGGATGAGAATGTAATAGCGGAAAGCCACTCTATCCCTACATCTATGCTGCGCAACGATGAAATTCTCCAGCATCCGAATTTCAACCGCTATCACAGCGAAACGGATATGATGCGTTATATGCACCGCCTTGAGCGCAGAGATCTGGCACTGAACCAGGCAATGATTCCGTTGGGTTCTTGTACCATGAAACTCAATGCTGCGGCAGAAATGTTACCTATCTCCTGGCCTGAATTTAATGAACTGCATCCATTCTGTCCGCCAGAACAGGCGCAGGGTTATCAGCAGATGATAAGCCAGTTATCTCACTGGTTGGTGCAATTAACAGGTTATGATGCCGTTTGTATGCAGCCCAATTCCGGTGCGCAAGGTGAATATGCCGGTCTGCTTGCTATTCGCCGTTACCACGAAAGCCGAGGAGAAGGATATCGTCATATCTGTTTGATTCCTAGTTCTGCTCATGGTACCAATCCGGCTTCTGCCCATATGGCAGGCATGACAGTTATTGTGGTTGGTTGTGATAAAGAGGGCAACATTGATCTGACAGACCTGCGTGAAAAAGCGGAGAAATCAGGTGATGAACTTTCTTGTATCATGGTGACTTATCCATCAACCCATGGCGTATATGAAGAAACTATCCGTCAGGTATGTGAAATCATCCATCAGTATGGTGGTCAGGTTTACCTTGATGGTGCGAATATGAACGCACAGGTAGGTATCACCGCTCCAGGCTTTATTGGCGCTGATGTTTCGCACCTTAACCTTCATAAAACATTCTGTATTCCACATGGTGGTGGTGGTCCAGGCATGGGGCCGATTGGCGTAAAAGCCCATTTAGCACCGTTTTTACCAGGGCACTCTGTAGTTCAAATGGATGGCATCACTGAACAACGCGCCGTCTCGGCGGCGCCATTTGGTAGTGCTTCCATTCTGCCTATTAGCTGGATGTATATTCGTATGATGGGTTCACAAGGGCTGAAACAGGCAAGTCAGACGGCGATTTTGAATGCTAACTATATTGCTGCTCGCCTGAAGAATGATTATGACGTGCTGTATACGGGCCATAACGGTTATGTGGCGCATGAATGTATTCTGGACATTCGGCCACTGAAAGAGAAGTTTGGTATCAGCGAGATGGATATTGCCAAGCGTTTGATTGATTATGGTTTCCATGCACCAACCATGTCATTCCCAGTTGCTGGCACGTTAATGGTGGAACCCACGGAATCAGAAAGCAAAGTAGAAATTGATCGCTTTGTGGATGCTATGCTGGCAATCCGTGCTGAAATTAGCAAAGTAGCGAAAGGTGAATGGTCATTGGAAGATAACCCGTTGGTCAATGCGCCCCACGTACAAACTGAGCTGGCTTCTGACTGGAACCATAGTTACAGCCGTGAAATAGCAGTATTCCCGACCGCAGAAACCAAAGCCAATAAATATTGGCCTGCCGTTAAACGCCTTGATGATGTTTACGGTGACCGTAATCTGCACTGCTCCTGTGCACCTGTCAGCGATTATCAATAACCGCAGTATAATAATCAACACCGGTATAATTACCGGTGTTGTTATTTTTGTCATATTTAGGCTTTTGGTGCTATTTAATGGCGTGCTCTACCGCTTCCCGCCTGAATGTCGGAGAAAAATGGCACCGTGTTATTTGATGTGGTTGTACCTTCTTTGACTGCTGTTAGATTAACGGGCTTTTGAGATGTCTGGGATTCTTATACCACTACACTCATCGCCAAAATACGTAGTCACATAGTATGATGGACTGATAGGGAAAATTTGTACAAAGGTTATTAAAGATTTTATAAAAATGTTTTTTGATTGTTGACACAAAACAGTTTTAAACCCACAAATTCATCTATGAGTTTAAAACTAATATATCATAATTAACTCATTTCTTTCTCATTATAATAATGAATATTCAACATAATCCTTAGAGTCTAATTATTATTAAAAAGATTATGTTTATAAACGAGGGATTCTAATTTAGTTCTCTCAATTAATTCAACATTAGTCAATCTAGCCTCATCATATCCATCAGGTGTATAATCAGTCGTTGTAATACAAATCATTTTTGATGCGCCTCTAGTAACCCCAAAACTATGAAGACGTTGTATAGGTGTCGAACCAATTTTACTTTTCGTATATCTTTTGCACTGGACTATGACCAAATTACCTTCTTCATCATGACAACGAATGTCAACACCACGATCTCCTGATCGTCCGGATACTGCAACATTTTTATAACCTTCTAACTCAAGCAGTTTTGCAACAAGATTTTCAAACTCAATTGGATTGAGTTCAAGTAAATTAGCAATATTCTCTGGGATTTTAGGTACAGGGCGTTTTGTAAAATACTTGCCACCATCTATTGGCTCTGCATAAAGTTCCAATAGGCTTGCAATGTTATCCTCTCCATCACCTAAAATATCTTCAATGATTGCACGAGTACCATTTTCAACAAACTCAGCAATCTTCAATAAGAATTGATCAAAAGTAAACTTATCACTTTTATTTAATAATTCCTCAATAACATATGGGACATACAATGAAACACGTTCAATATATGGCACATTAAATATTTCGTCAGAATATGGTGTAGTTGCTTTTGGTAAATATGTGCCATCATTCCTCTTTTCACAGACTCTAGAGAAAATGCGCTCAATAACATAGCGGTTTTTTGGTAAATGTAACTCTACCAACTCTTCTTTTCTTAAAGACTCAAATATTTCATTCCACCATTCATGTTTAGTAAATGAACGAACTAAACGATCCTGCAATATAACTGCTGCTCTAAATCCTAACTCATCTAAATCTAGATCATTAACATAATATCGCTTTTCATCGGGAGATAGCCGTAAAAAAGTCAAAATTAAGTCGCTACTGAAAGCATAATGTGCACTTTGTTGTATTCTCATTGATGGGTCATTATTTGACAAATCAATTGTCAATAAAGGCTCAAAACCGTTTTTCCTAGCTAACAATTTCAATCTATTGAAATTGCTAATCCATTTAGTTGCAGGAACAGGTCGAAAATAGAGCACCAAAAAGGATTCTGCCTTTAAGATACGATAGCTTTGTCTGAATAAATCGTCTATATCATTCCACCATCTATCATAATTCTTTTTATCTGGGCGTTCAGGAGAATCACTAACTATAACTTCATTTGCTAATCTCTCTTCATCATTCTTTAGATTAAAACCAATCCAAGGATGGTATAATTGTGCTCTTTCAAAATAAGCACTTCCATCATGCCAAGGAGGATCTGTAATAACGATATTAACGGATTCTTCTGCTTGCTCTTTCATAAATACTCTAAAATCTTTACAACTTAGATTAATAGTTCCAGAGAAAGATTCATTATATTTATAAAGTGTATCCCTTCTTTTTTTATACTGTTTTACAAAAAGATTAAAAGGATTATTTTCCCTTAACATAATTTTTGGACAATGCAAATCTTGACTTTTACTACGATAATCCTTGTATTTTAAAGATGGGATTATCGATAAAAACACATTTTCCAAGAATACTTTACTTTTCATTGGAATATTACTTGAAACAAGAGCATTCCACATTTTAAAGGAAACAATCCTGCTACGTTTAGGGAATAATGATCCATATAAAACAAATTC
Source organism: Photorhabdus heterorhabditis (assembly GCF_018448905.1). Lineage (GTDB taxonomy): Bacteria > Pseudomonadota > Gammaproteobacteria > Enterobacterales > Enterobacteriaceae > Photorhabdus > Photorhabdus heterorhabditis. The sequence goes on from NZ_RCWA01000002.1 coordinate 24,149, forward strand.
TTTACTTAAATTAATCCTTGAGTTTTCAATGAGTTTAATATTAAAAAAATCATTATTCTCCTCCTCTAACTTATCCAATACTAATTTATCAAAATCGTTAAAAAATTTAGTTTCGTTCCCACAATTCTTACAACGATAAGCTCCTCTAAATGTTACATTCTGGCCATTAGGGCCAAGACGTTCATGATGTGTAATATTTAAATATCTTTTTGGTTCACGATCATAGAAATAAGAGTCAGAAACTATTGAATGTCCACAAGTACAAATAGTTCGATAATAGTAATCAGTAATAGACTGGAGCAATGGAATGACTTGTTTAAACGCTACTTCAAGTTCGTAACGTTCGGGTAAATCATATGGTGCAGACATCATTCTATATGTATAAGGCTCATACTCGTTCACAAGTGTATGACGACCTAATAGAACAGATGCATACCCAAAACTTCCAGATCCAACAAAGGGGTCACATACAACAGCATCAACATCTGTGAGTATATTGATAACAGTTTTTGCATGATTAATTGCTTTACGTCCCTGAAATGGAAATATTTGATCTGTATGAGGCGGCTTATGAGGTATATCAGAAAGAGCTAACACGACTTGATCAACTAATTCCCTAACTTTTTTTTGTTTTTCTTCGCTTAATAGCCAATACATATTAGATAATCCTTGAAATGTCTTTAATATTCCAACAGTCAAGATCCACAATATTGCTTTGTAGATACATTTTCATGAAATTTGAAAATTTATTAAAATAAGAAACATCCTTCGGTAAGGTGTCCAATATATCTTGCATCGTTAATAATGGCAATTCTATACCATCATTCAGTTTCTTTTTACATACAATAATAAGATCGCCATCAAGTGTTCTACCTGGACTCGTAACGGTTTTCATCGAGCGTCTTTGTTTGCAAATTGGAACAACTTCCTCAACTACACATGATGCTGCTTTTATTGCTGACTTAATTGTATTCCAATGATTAAGATTCTTATCAACATAAAAGAAAATAAAGTAACCACCATTCTTCAAGCTCTCTAATGTAGATATCAATGTTTCTCTCATTCTGTCTTCATATTGCTCAGAATCAGAGCCTCTTCCAACAGCATTAGTTTTTACAATTTCATGCTTCCACAATGAGCGTGTTGTCTTACCAGATACAATACTCCAAAAAAGTTCAGAATACTCCAAATATGGCGCATGATCTGCATAAGGTGGATCTGTAAGAATGAGATCTACAGGCTGCGTAATCATTGAATTAACAACACTTGCTGGCAACTGAAAAATAGATGCATCCTCGGGTTTATGTATTTCTTGACTAACCCATTCAAACATATCTAAGAATGCACGTTTTCTTCTATGTAAAGCAACAATAGGATTACGAGAAGTCAATGTTTGTTTTGGCCGCCAATAAGGCCACTGAGAACTAGCCTTTTTATCACTTAAGCGCAACATTGGTAGCAATGAAGATAAAAAAATCGTTAATAATTCTTTAGTGTCTGATGAAATAGAAGGTTGTTGAATATATCTCAAAGCATAATTGATAAAATCAATATTGCGGCGAGTAAAAAAATGCGATGCATTAACACCAGAATGAACGGCAATTCTTGTATTTTCAGTAAATTCTATATTTGAGAAATCTAATGGTTCTGATACTGAAGATGCAGAGGGGGAATAATAATAATGTGCACTACGACACTCTCTAGACTTACCTTTCAGGGACCTATTATTTATAGGCTTAATCTTATGAGAGAACAATTTTAGCTCAAACTCACCATTCGAGTACTGCCCTTTGACTTCATAAGTTTCACGTTCAACACATTCATTGTTCCCGATATTATAAAGTGCTATTGCATACTCCGCTAACACATTATACGCAGATAGAAATTCTTCTTTGCGTTCCGTTATATTCTTTGCAGAACCTAGAATAGCGTTAACAAGTAAACAAGCCAATGGGTTAAGATCAGAACCTATTATACGACGTCTTCGTTTTAATGCTCCAAATACAGAAGTACCAGAGCCCATGAAAGGATCAAGAATTAAATCCCCCTCATTGCTGAACTGTTCAATAAGTAGCTCAATAACATTTATTGGCTTCCGAGCCCAATATGGATGAATTAGTCCTGCCGGATAGTCATGTTGAGGTTGAATATCCTCTAAAATATCTGCGAGTTTCATTTGATATCAAACTTCAATAAATATTCAGTTACAGATTTATGCCTAGATTGCCCTTGCCCTGTATGTACAAGATTAAATTCATCAATAATTAATGGTATTTTGTATGTTTCAGATAATTCTTTAAAAAAGGATAAATCGACTATAGAAGAACAGGCATAGCTAATCACCAATTTTGCTCGTTTAGATATTGATTGCTTCAAAAGAACCTCAAATGCACTTTTTGCGGTTGAACGCTTTCCAAATGGAGAAACCAAGCGCCCCTCACGATATCGTCCAACAGTTGTTTTTCCTAAAACTTTATTAAAAGTTAATTCCGGATAATCATAAATAATATACGTATCAAGAACATGATAATAACGAGAATAATGCTCTTTAAAATATGGGGGATCTGCATATATAATCATATCTTTATATTGAGGTAATATTTTAAGAGCTTGCCTAAAATCCAAATTATATACATCAGCATCTTGAATGAAAGGCTTAGAAGAAATTGAATTTAAGCGCTTTATTGTTTCATTAATTAAACTTTTTTTTCTCTTTTTTAATAAATTATATGCTGATTTTTCTGATGATGGTTTTAAATATTGAGCTAAGTGAGTTGTGCTTGATACACAATCTGTCATCACTGAAATAATACAAGCATCAAGTTGATCTCTAATATTTTCGGATAACTCAAAACTTAATTCTTTTAAAAAATCCAGTTCAGCACACTGCCTAACACCAAAATAAGTATTGCGGTAATATGCTAGAAATAATGTCCATGGTTTTTCTTTGCTCAAACGATCAGCTTCAGCTCTAGTACCATCGATAAGTACCGTATTATTGCAAAAATACTCATACTCTTTCCAGTTAAGATTTTCTTCAAACGCCTTGTTAAAAAAATCATCTTCAACTAGGAAATCTTGTAAATATTCCTCTCTATTCTTAGAAAATAATTCACTATTAGTAATTTCTTCTAAACGAAAAATTAAAGGCTGCATATTATCTGATGTTTTTTTTAGAATAGAACGTAGAATGCAAGCTGAATATGGTTGAATGTCATTCGCAATTACTCGATAACCAAGATGAGAAGCTTGATAAGCAACAACCCCTGAACCCGAAAATAGGTCAACAAATGTATTGACTTCAGGGAAACTTTGTTTAATAGAATCAAAGATATTATCAACTATTCTCGATTTTCCACCAAGATATTGCATAGTTAACGGCATGTTAGCCTTACTAAAAACTGGTTTATATTGGTTACTATTATCTTGTTGTGTCATCTAATTGCCATATTGTACTTATATGATGATGAATCTGAGTGTTAGACGATATGCAACGTCACTTTAAAGCTGTTGGATTAAGGAGCATCATCTATAGATAAAAATTAAAAAAAATAATACATAAAAAAGATCCATATTATACACTTTTCATTGATATGCTACATCAAAAATTAAGAAAAACTAGCATAAAACTCTCAGCAATGAACATAGCTATAAGTAAGATCAGATTTCCATCAGCTATATCTTTAGCAATATTGGTTTTTCAGGTCGTGTCGTAGTCCGATGCTTTACTTAACCAAAATCTAAAGTTTGAACCAACGGTTGCATCTAGGGCATTATTATCGACAACAGTTCTTGTATGAAATCTACTGGCAGCTAAACCAGTGGTTATTAGTTATTTGAGAAATCTATAGCGCCGTTTTTCTAAAACCCATGTACCGGTTCCACATATAGGCCCAGCAAGTACTCAGAGCGAGATTCCATTTTGCTCATAATTCAACCAAAAATAAGTTCACTGCGAAATTCTCCTGACCACGCTGCTCTCTGGCGTTTTGATGCCTAATTGCTTTTGCTGCTGCTTCAGTATCCAACGGTAATGGATTCACATACTCGCGTGAATCACAATAGGTTTCTCCTTTTACTCTTCTTTCGAAGGCCATTTCTATCAAACTGTGTATCGATGGCCAGCGGCATTGAAATGTCTCAGGGAGCTCGGAGCTGATTTGCATCACAGTGCGTTGTTCTATACGACTGTATCCCTGATCTTTTTCGGTAATCCAATGAGTTCATCATTATCAATGGCCTTGATAATATTCGTAATACAGTGTCGGCGGGGAATGCCGTGAGTAAAAGCGGCATGCTGTTTAAGCCATTTTAATTGTCACTCACCAAATTTCTGAATGGATTTTCAGCCGAAGCACCACTCAGAACAGCTGCAAAGACCAGAAAAATCGCATCCATTAATTCATGTTTTTTATTGATGTCATCGCACGGGTCAGGGATATCATTGATATAATTAAAAATGGTCATCGTCAAAATCACTTTTTATGAAATAGGATGATTAGAGCATTTTAATGATGCAGAGGTTCATAAAAAGTAAGATTCCACACTGGTCAGTAAATAACCCAGGGCGGGATCTCACATTTTCTATATGGTTATTGTGGATAAAAACAACCCTCTACTAGCTCAATAAATGTTCATGCCAGATATCAAAACCTATCAATAAAATCGTATTGAATGTGAGAAATTATCAATATCTGCGAAATGTATAATTTTTACGCAAAGTAGAATCCCGCCCTGGTAAATAACCTGATAATGTAAAGATATCCTTTTATGTTTTTTCAGATAATCAACCTTTTCTCAGGATTTAAGTTTTGCTTAATTAACCCGTTTTACCAATTTTTTTATTGCATTATTTTGATGATTTATTTTGTAAAATGATGGCGAAAAAGTAAATAAGGTTTCATCATTCCGCTATACGTCGTTTTCTTTAACCAATTGTTATAAATAGAGTTATATGTTATGTAAGATGCTGTACTTATTATGTGAATCTACCCATCATTTAAATAGACATGGGTGAATGGGATTAAGTGAAAATCTAAAATCACATAACGAGCTTATTTTAATAAATAAACGTTTTTCAAAATGAAATTGATTAAGAACCTACCCCATTAGGGCTATTTTATTTGCCGTTTTTTGTAATAGAGACTGAACCCGTTGGTTTGTCTATATTGCTGTCCGTAAAATCTGAAATCTTCGATCCTGTTCATAGATCGGCATATTTTTCTAAGCAGGAGTGCCGAAAGTTACATTTATGTATCTGATTGTCTTTTATTTTTACTTTTTTGTTACAAATTTGACAGTGATGCAACCGTTTAATATATTAAATTATAGGTTATATTTTATGTTATCCAATCCATCAGGAGGTAACCATGGCGGTGCCAATGCTCAGGCATTTCATTAATGGTCAGTATGTTGAATCTAAAAGTTCCGAATATTTTGATCTGGTAAGCCCGGTCACTGGTGAAGCTTATGCGCGTTCCCCTAACGCGACTGCGGAGGATGTTGATGAAGCGTATGCATCAGCTAAAAAGGCGTTCAAGATCTGGGGGGGCAGCACCCCGTCAGCCCGTCAGCAGGCATTGCTGGCATTAGCCGATGCAGTGGAAAAAAGCGCTGAACGTCTGATCGAAGTGCAAAGCCGCAATACGGGGCAGCTCAAGCATATGATTGCCTCTGAGGAAGTTGCGACGTCAGTGGATCATATCCGTTTCTTCGCTGGCGCCGCCCGTTTTCTGGAAGGCAAAGCTACTGCTGAATATCTTCCTAATATGACGACCAGCATCCGGCGCGAACCACTAGGCGTGGTGGGTCAAGTTACGCCGTGGAATTACCCACTGATGATGGCCGTATGGAAGATAGCGCCTGCGCTGGCTGCGGGCAATACTGTGGTACTCAAACCGAGCGATACCACGCCGGAAAGTACTCTGTTGCTGGCTGAATTGGCCAATCCGTTCTTTCCTACCGGTGCATTCAACGTGGTGTTGGGTAATGCCAAAGCAGGTGCCTTGGTCGTTTCACACAAAACGCCAGCTATGGTTTCCATCACGGGTTCTGTGCGTGCAGGCGTGCAGGTTGCCTCTTCGGCGGCGACTAATCTCACCAGAACACATTTGGAGCTAGGGGGCAAAGCGCCAGTGGTTGTTTTCGCTGATGCAGATATGGATAAAGCAGTGGAGACCATTGTTACTGCGGGGTACTTTAACGCTGGTCAGGATTGTACAGCAGCCTCGCGTGTGCTGGTGCATGAATCTGTTTACGATACCTTCGTCGCCAAACTGGTGGCGGCAGCTAAAGTCACCCGCTTTGGTGATCCGGAAGATGAAGAGGCGCTGTATGGACCGCTCAATAATATTCGTCAGCTGGAGCAGGTCAAAAGGTTCATTGCATGTCTGCCCTCTTATGCCCGTATCGAAACAGGAGGCCGTCAGGCCGAACGTTTAGGTTATTACTTTGAACCTACGGTAATTACCGGCTTGGAACAGCACGACGAAGCAATCCAGACCGAGATTTTCGGCCCGGTTATCACGGTGCAGAAGTTCCGCGATGAACAGGATGCCATAGAGAAAGCTAACGATGTGAAATACGGACTGGCCGCCAGTGTCTGGACCCGCGATCATGGCCGCGCGTTGCGCTTGTCACGTGAACTCGATTTCGGGACTGTCTGGATTAACACCCATATTCCTCTTACGGCAGAGGCGCCGCACGGTGGTTTTAAGAGCTCTGGATATGGTAAAGATCTGTCGGTTTATGGCTTCGATGAATATACGCGTATCAAACATGTGATGAGTTCCAACGACTGACATAGGACATCCGTAATGACTCAGAATAGATCTCCACGCGATTTGGTGTCGCGTGCGCACCACGAGCTGTTTACTGACCGTGATGTAGGGGCGCTTGAGCGTTGTTTTTCGCCGCATTTCATCGAACACTCCCCGTTGGTCAAAGAGGGGCTTGCTGGGCTACGTGAGCGGGTCTGCACACATCCTAAACTGCACCACGAAACGTATCGTGTATTGCAGGATGGTGATCTGGTCGCTATCCACGGTCGTTTTATGGGGTTAGACGACCGTCCGTTGGTCGGTTTCGATCTGTACCGGGTTGCCGACGGCTTAATCGTGGAGCATTGGGATGGTCTGGTACCACAGGCCGCACCCAACGCCAGTGGCTGGACTCAGTTAGATGGCCCGACTGAAACAGGTCATAGCCATAACCGGGAGAAGAATCGCGAACTGGTGGTCAACTTTTTTACACGTACCCTGATAGAGGGTTACTACGAAGAGTTTGGGAACTACACCAATGGTGAATTGTTTCGCCAGCACAGCCCTGATATTCCCGATGGTACGGCGGCAGTCATCTCGTTTCTTAAACAACTTAGGGATGAAGGGCAGGGCCTGCATTACACTAAAATTCACCGTATGGTAGCCGATGGGCAATTTGTTCTGACCCATTCGGAGGGGAGTATTGCCGGAGCGCGTCACAGCTATTTCGAGCTATGGCGCATTGAGAACGGTAAAGTGGCTGAGCTTTGGGATGCTATCACCCCGGTCCCGGAGGATGCGCAAGCGCTGCATCGCCACGGTATTTTTTAATGTCGTTTGCAAACATGTCGAAATCCATGTTTTTTCAATCAGGAATTAAAGAATGATGGCATATTCCATCGTCTACGCACCGCTTGATCAGGCCACCCGGACCGAACAGGTTGTGGAACGTTTAAGTAACGCGATCATCTCTGGGGTATTACAGGCCGATGAGCAGTTGCCTAATGAAAACGAGTTGTCGCGTCTGTTGGGTGTGTCGCCAGTAACGGTACGTGATGCTCTGAATACGCTGCGCACCAGGCAGCTGATCGATACTCGGCGAGGACGTCATGGCGGTAGTTTCGTATGTCAGGTTCCCGTTGAGATAATGCGGAAATATCATCCATTGCGGTTGATGGCTTCAGGCGAGTTAGCGGATTTCAGCGAATTTCACTGTGCGGTGATCGGCCACAGCGCGAGGCTTGCGGCGCAACGCTCAACGCCGGGTGAACTGGAGATGCTTGGGCAGTTGATCGACAGTTTTGCAGCCGCGACGCAACCAGATGCTCGTATACAGGCAGATATGCGCTGCTTGTTAACCTTGGCATCCCAGGCGCAGTCGGCGAGGCTTGCTAACCAAGAGCTGGAGATTCAGGCCGAATGGACGCCTTTGGTGGCGCTTCTGTACCGGGAGGCTGCTGTACACAGCGAAGTTGTCACCGCCTGGCGTTCACTCTTGGATGTTCTACATAAGGCTGACGACTTCGCCTGTTATCAGCTGGCGCAGAGGATGATTGCCCGAATTACCGACCACCTACTTGAATGCAAATTGCGCATGGATACCGATGCGCCGTTCTTGCAGAAACCCGCCCGCGAGTAACGCGGCTGGATTCATCCCAGGAAAGGAAGTGGCATATGTACAACAACATACATGCAGAACGGGCTAGGAACATCCTAGACGATATCCTGACCTCGGCACAGAGGGCTACCGCCGCCTTGGCAGATGCGACGGCGCGTATTTTATCGGAAATGCCTTTACATTATATGGAAGGTGCCCGCTTAACGCGGGAGCAGCGCGCTGCATTGCAAAAACATATCCACGATGTACTGCACGATAACGCTTGGTGTAACGGGGCGGGGTTCGCCAGTTATGTGTCAACGAAGACGGCTGAGGAAGAGGGAGGCTACTGGACGTTGGAGTGGTGGCGTCAGGAAGGGAGCACCATTCAACAGGCACAACTGGAACACAATCAAGAGCAGTGCAGGCGTTTGGACTTTCGGTTGTTTGACTGGTTCCGGCAGCCGGCAAGTTGCCATCTTCCCTTTATCGACGGTCCCTATGTGGATTATGTCTGCAACGGAGCTTACACGATTACAATAGCTCACCCGGTACTCATCGGTGAGGATTTTGTCGGCGTTGCGGCGGCGGATATGCTGGTTTCAACTCTGGATCGGTTACTTCTACCCGCTCTGGGAGCCATTGGTAAGCCAGTATTGGTTATTAATGACGATGCGCGGGTCGTGACCTCGACAGTGCCGGGAGTGCGTTCCGGTTCACTATGGAAGTGTCAGGACGTTAATCAGTCAGCCGATGGTGAAGTATCTTCACTGCGTTTGGTGATCCTACCATCATTACATTGGGAGTCTGCCTGCTGAAGCCCACTTATTCAGATTGCAGAGGAATTTTCATTTATGACTGAATCTATGTTAGCCAAAAGACACAGCGCGGCTATTGCGAAAGGCGTAGGCGTGACCACTCAAGTCTATGCGGAGCGGGCGGAAAACGCTGAAATTTGGGATGTTCATGGGCAACGTTATGTTGATTTTGCCGCCGGTATCGCCGTGGTAAATACCGGCCACCGCCATCCGCGCGTCATCGCGGCAGCCAGAGAACAACTGGAACAGTTTACCCATACCTGTCATCAGGTAGTGCCCTACGAAAATTATGTGGCGCTGGCCGAACGTCTGAACCGCCTGGTGCCTGGTAATTTTGCGAAGAAGACCGTCTTTGTCACTACCGGGGCTGAGGCGGTGGAAAATGCTGTGAAGATCGCGCGTGCTGCTACCGGGCGCAGTGGCGTGGTAGCTTTCAGCGGTGCTTTCCATGGCCGTACCTTCCTCGGTATGTCATTAACCGGCAAAGTTGCACCGTACAAAATGGGGTTCGGCCCGCTGGTTAGCGACATTTATCGTGTTCCGTTTCCGGTCGGGCTGCATGGCATTAGTGTGGAACAGACGCTGAATGCGCTGGATAATCTCTTTAAAGCCGACATTGATCCCACTCGCGTCGCTGCCATCATCATCGAACCGGTACAGGGCGAAGGTGGTTTCTATCCTGCGCCTACCGAGCTGCTCAAAGCCCTGCGTGAGATCGCCGATTGCCACGGTATTGTACTTATCGCCGATGAGATCCAGACCGGTTTCGCGCGTACGGGTAAACTGTTTGCCATGGAGCATCATGAGGTGGCTGCCGATCTGACCACAATGGCGAAAGGTCTGGCGGGTGGTTTGCCGCTGGCGGCAGTGACGGGACGTGCAGAGTTGATGGACGCTGTAGTGCTTGGTGGTCTGGGGGGAACCTATGGTGGTAACCCGGTAGCAATTGCGGCTGCCCATGCGGTGCTGGATGTGATCGAAGAAGAGAAGCTGAATGAGCGGGCGACGCAGCTGGGAAACCAGTTAAAACAGCGTCTACATGAACTGCGACCGCGTGTCCCGCAGATCGCCGACGTGCGTGGGCTCGGGCTGATGATTGCGGTAGAGTTTAACCGTGCGGACAGTCAGGAACCTGATGCCAGTTTTACCAACGCAGTACGTCAGAAAGCGTTGGAGCGTGGTCTGATCCTGCTGATGTGTGGTGTACACGGCAATGTGATACGTTTCCTTCCGCCGCTGACCATACAAAATAATGTTTTTGACGAAGCACTCAACATTCTGGAGTCTGTACTGCTCGATCTGGCTGAGCCGTAAAGAGGGTGGGGGCGTAATGACTGGGAGTTTGCGCGTGGCTGACTGAATGGATGCAGACCTTGCGGGTTGGTAATGCGCAGGGCGGCAGGGTAGCACCTGCTGCTTCACAAGAGAGGACAACAATGCACAGGTATTTAAATGTATTAAAGAACTATGCATGTTTCAGGGGGCGAGCCAGGCGTAAAGAGTTTTGGTATTTCGTTCTGTTCCAGATTCTGGCTGTATTTATTATCTCTTTCCTTGAAAACTACTTTGCTGTTGCCAATCCTGAAGTTTATATGGGCTGGTTCAGCGCCGTCTATCTGCTGCTCACGTTTTTGCCCGCGCTAGCAGTGAATGCTCGCCGCCTGCATGACATCAACTGTAGCGCTTGGTGGTTACTGCTGCATCTCATTCCGTTTATCGGCACCGTTATCCTGCTGATCCTCGCAGGTCTGAAAGGGAGTTCTGGCAGCAATAAATACAGCTCAGAGAGTCGGATTCACTTACAGGGAAACGCCCCGGACTAGGACTGCGGGTGATTTTTAGATCACGACAGGAGTGCTGAAATGACAATGAACAGGAGAGACTTTATCTCTACCGCCGTGACGCTCGCGGGGGCAGGAGTGCTTTCATCCGTACTTCCTTCCTTCTCCCTACTCGCCCGGGCTTTAACTGAGGCCGATGTTTCTGCCGTCAATGTTGATAAGCTCCGGCCGATACTGTTGGAGGATGCGCAGCACAGAGCCAGCCGGTTGAGGTTGGACCCGCGTATCTGGAACTGGCATAAAGACGCTGCTGCTGACGTCATGCCAGCCAACTACTATGAAGCTTCTCTGGCTGACTGGCCCGCTTTTGGACGTCTGCCCGGAGACCAGAACTGCGAGGTTGTGGTCATCGGCGGTGGATTGCTGGGGGCTTCCACTGCATTGCATCTTGCAGAAGCGGGCGTGGACGTGATTTTGGTTGAAAAGGATAACATTGGTTCAGGCGCTTCTGGCCGCAACGGAGGACAGATGACTCCCGGACTCGCTCGCTGGGAAGCTGAAACCATGCTGGAAAAACTTTCATTCGATGAGGCTAAACGCTTATGGCGTTTTGCGTCTGTTGAAGCGATGAATCTGGTGGATGAACTCCGTGAGCGTTACAATTTCGAATGTGACCGCAAATATGGTCATATCACTGTTGCGGTGCACGCTGGCCATATGGGGACACTGGTGGCTAATGCCGATGCCCGGCGCCAGCTGGGCGATACGGCGGTGAAGGTTATTGGATCGCACGAACTACAGGAAGAGTATGTGCGGTCGGGTATCTACCATGGAGCAAATATCGACAGTATCAGCGGGCAGGTCCAGTCTCTGGCACTGTTGCGTGGCTTGGTTTACGGTTTTGCCAGACTGGGTGGGCGAATCTATGACAGCACGAAAGTGAAGGGTGTCAGGCAGGAGGCTGGTAGCACAGTGGTAGAAACTGAGTGGGGGATTATCAGGGCGAGTAAAGCCGTGGTGCTGGGTGTGCATAGCTCCACGGGTGAGTTTATCTCCGGCCCTTCCACTACGGTGCCTTTTTTCACCTATGTGTCGGTAACGCCGCCGTTGCCAGTGGATGTCAAGGAGCTGATCCCGTCAGATATGCCGGTCTACGATACACAGTTACAGGTTGACTACTATCGTGCAGTGCGTAACAACCGCCTGCTGTTCGGTGGACAGGGTACTGGCAACTCTTGGTCACCGCGTGATGTAAACAACTATCTGCTTGAGCGTATCAGAACCGTGTTCCCGCAGCTGGAAAGAATTGAACTAGAATATTCTTGGGGTGGGATCAGCGATCTGACCCTGAACGGTGCAACTGATGCCCGTAAGAGCGGCGACAGTGTACCCGTGTATATGGTACATGGCTGGAACGGTCATGGACTGGCGCAGACGGTGCGCATTGGCAAAGCTATCAGCGACGAGCTTACCAGACGCAACGACGACTTTACCATGCTTACCTGCATTGACCACGTGAGTATCCCGCTGGGTTCCTATCTCTCTCCGGTCGTCATTCCGTTAGTTAAGGGTGCTCTGGGAGTGATAAGCACGTTTAATCCGGCAGAGATAATTTCGTTCTGAGCAAGAGGGACGGGTTTTTTCCTTTTAGCGATATCAATAATCACCAATATAATAGTCATTATTGATATAATAACATGTGTTTTATTTTGTATATATTGGTGAGAATTGATGGCAAATATAAATTTGAAAAATCACTTATTTTGAGAATTTTTGTTCTTTTATTGAAGAATAAAAGACATTTAGAATATTGTTCCCCGTAACAATTTAAATATAATTTGTTTTTATTTTATATTGAAAACATTTATATGATTTTTTTATTTATAATATAAGGATAAATTTATTTGACAGTTTTGTATTTGATGACTATTGTTCTCTCCTGATTTACAAATTTTATTTCCAACCTAATAGTATTATTTTGTTATTATTACCATTAAATATAAATAATATTTTTGTGAAATAATTTAACTGATTGTTTTTTTACTTGTTTTTTTGTGTTTTAACTTTGATTAAATTAATTTTTATGGGTGATTATATTTATTTGATAATAAATTGAAACTGTTTCTAATGTGACAATTTTTTATTGCATGCTTGTTTTTAAATTCAGCATAAATCTATGTGTGATTCGTCATTTTAATTGCTGATGAACACAAGGTTATTTTTTTGTCATTAATGTAAAGCTGTAAAAATATCCCCAATTCAAGAGGGGAGTAATTATTTGTCCGTCGTCGTTGGCAAAATATTTTAAATAAACTGGCTATAGGCCATACAGGAGTAAATAAGTGAAATACGACTTTATTGTCGTTGGTTCAGGGGCAATTGCAGGTTCAATCGCCTATGAGCTGGCAAGCAGAAATTTTTCCGTTTGTCGAGTTGGCGAAACTGATAGAACCAATGCTGCCTCTAAAGCTGCCGGTGCAATGAATGGTTGTTTTGGCGAAATTACCAGTGGTTTATTAGCGAGTGAACACGGTAAGTTAAAGCTGAATATGGATTGTATCGCTAAGGAACTTTGGCCTGCTTGGGCACAACGATTAGCTGAATCTTCCGGTGATACAAGCTCACTGTTCACGGCTAAAGGTACTCATGTGATACTCAACACTGCCGGGATGGAAGAAGTTGATACGATCAATTATGAGGCTATCGAACAAACCCTGATCGATTACGATGCTCCTCATGAAATCGTCGATCCGCGTGAAATTCAGTGGTTAAAGCCCAACGACTTGGTACGTCCGCTTCGTGCCTTGTATATCCCTGATGAACATGCTTTAGACTCGCATTTATTACTGGAGAAGCTGGATGCTGCATTTGTTGCTGAAGGTGGTGTCCTTAAAGACGAGAATGTTAAGTGTGTGCTGATTGAAGACGGTGTCGCTACTGGTGTCGAATTGCTAAGTGGTGAGCGTTTAATGGCGGATAAAGTCGTTGTTGCTGCCGGTGCGCATTCGTTAGACCTGTTATCAAATATCCCTTCTGTTGTTCGCCAGATCCCGCCAATATTTGCCGGTTATGGGGTGTCAATTCTGGTCAGGATGCCAAAAGGCAGGGAATTACCGACGTCGGTCATCCGTACCCCTAACCGAGCATTTGCCTGTGGTCTGCATTGTGTACCACGTGGTGATGGTGTGCTGTATCTTGGTGCGACTAATATTCTGGCTGAAAAACCACGCAGTCAGGCACTGATTTCTGATGTGCAGTTCTTATTAGATTGTGCGTTAGATCAGTTGGATATTAACTTACATGATGCAGAGATTCTTTCAATCCAGGTTGGTAACCGGCCAATTCCTGCTGATGGGTTCCCGTTGATTGGTGAATGTGGTGTGAATGGTCTTTGGCTGGCTACCGGTACTTACCGCGACGGCTTACACCAATCGCCATTATTGGCAGATTATATCGCCAATGCTTTAACTGGCGTTGAAAATACGCTAATTAACCTTGATTCCTTCAATCCTGTTCGTCCTCCACTCGTAGGTTTCTCCCGTGAAGTGATGGCTAAAGAGACTGTCCAGCAAATGCTTGCGACAGGTTACGAATATCGCTGGGATATCAAACCTTATTGGTTGCCACTGCTGAATGAAGGTATGACGCGTAACTACCAGGATTTGATTGCATCTCTTCATCCGCAGTTCACTCCACCGCCAGAACTGGTTGCCTTCTCCTATATTTATGAATCGATGCGTGAGCGGTTACGTAGTTACTATGAGGCATGGTCATGAATTCTTCGCTGAAAGATCAGGCGGCTGTTGATAAGGCCCGGGAATTACTGTCAGAAGCCGGTGTTTGGGATGTGGAAACCGATCTTGAGTGCTTGGTTGACCGTTATTTGGAAAGGCGCTGTAAGGATCGTGCCCGTGATGAGTTCATGCTCGCGGTTCATGAGCGCTGTAACCGTATCCCACTAGGACATATTGTCGGTACTGTGGATTTTGATGAATTACCTCTGATAGTTGGTTCGGGGGTCTTTATTCCGCGTCCTCATAGCCAGATTATTCATAAATGGCTGGAGAATGAATATCAAGTGCCTCAAGGGGCGACGGTTTTGGATTTATGTTCCGGTAGTGGTGCTATCGGTTTAGCCATTGCTAAACGCCGCCCGGATTTAAAGATCACTTGTGTTGAATATGACGATGTCGCTTTCCAATACCTGACACGCAATATCAATCGATTGGCTAGCTGGGCGATTAAAGTCGATGCATTAAAAGCAGATTTACGGGATTGGCAGGCATTTTCTCAATTTGACGAGTCGGTAGAGTTAATTGTTGCAAATCCACCTTATGTTCCAGAACAGCAGACAATATTACCGGAGTGGGAGGAACATCATCCTTATACTTCGGTGTATTCAGGGGATGATGGGCTTGATCTAACGCGATTGATTATCAAACAAGCCAACCAGCTACTGCAATCAAATGGTTGGTTGGTCATCGAACATGGCGAAAGTCAAGAGGAGATGGTCAGAGCATTATTTTCAGACGCAGGCTTTTACTTGATACGAACAATTATCGATGAAGATATTTCTGACACAACAGGCAGTTCGGTCATCACTGTAGGTTGTAAGCTCATTTGAAATTAGACAGTTGAGGTCTGGAGAATGAATGTAAAACACAAGCAGGACTGGATGACAATTCGCCGGTCACGGACAACTGGTGCCTTAGCGCAAGCTATCGAAGAAGGTTTAACCAATTTCACTGTAGTAGAACGTCAAGGTAAACAAATTACTACAGATGAAAGAAAAGTTTTTACTGAATTTGTTTCTTGCTCTTATCTGGGGTTGGAACATCATCCTGCTTTAATCGAAGCAGCAAATCAGGCAATGGCTAAGACAGGGATACATTTGTCATCATCCCGTGGTGCTATGCGCCCGCAATATTTGGGGCAATTGGAGAAACTGCTGGAAGAAATTTATCTGGGTGGTTCCGTTGCTGTGTTTACTTCCACCAGTAACGTTCACCTTGGTGTATTACCGTTATTGGGGAGCGGTTCTCTCCCTAATTATCCACTTACTCGACCTGCACATTGGTTAATGGATAAAACTGCTCATGCATCTATGCAGGTATTACGCGGTATTCTTGAACAATTTGGACCGGTATCACGGGTTGATAGTGCTGATGAGCAGTCAATACAGCAAGCTTTGCAGAACTGTGAGGAGAGCCAGCGTACACCTATTCTGCTGATTGATGGCATTGGTTCAATGAATGGTTTAATCCCTGTTGCAGAATTAACCCGAAAATTGGCTGCTGCTGGAGGCTATGTCTATGTAGACGATGCCCATGGTATTTCCATTGTGGGGCGTCATGGTGCGGGTTACGCCTTTGCAGCACTTGACCATATTTTGCCATCCAATCTCATACTTGCAGGTTCGTTATCCAAAGCATTTGGTGGTGCTGGCGGTTTTGTGGTGGTTGCGGGTGCCGATGATGTTGAAGTTATTAGTACCTTAGCCAATCCTTTGGTTTTTGGTCATTCGATTATGGTGCCGATGTTGGCAGCTAACGTTGCCTCAGCAAAACTTCATCTTAGTCTGGAAATAGAAATACGGCAGGAGCAGCTATGGAAAAACATTAATCTGTTTGATTCTTTGATGAATAACAGTTTGATGAATGCTGGTGTGCAATCCCCTGTTCGTGGCGCTTTATTTGAAAATGAAGCAGAAGGGCTTGAAGCGGCTCGTTTGCTGCGTGACAACGGTATCTTATTGTTCCCTGTATTTTATCCACTTGTCCCGGATGGTAATGCAATGTTGCGTTTTGCCTTCTCCAGTGAACATAGGGTCGGCGAGATTAGGCACTTAGCAAATATTTTGCTCGAAATACGGGAGAAAGGGTTAAATTGGGTTGAGCCACAAGCTGTCGTTCCACAGGTATAAGTGACACAAATTTATCGATAAAAAAGATGATCGCAATAAACTCGTGACGAAGAGCGAATATATGACTCTATCAATGATAAATAAGCAGGACATATTGCAACCTCACAGGGAATCTCTGGATGTTATTAATATGCAGATTCTGACTCTGCTTTCTGAACGGATGAAGATCTGTATGAAAATCGCTGAAATAAAAGCGGAGCAGGATATTCCGATGATGCAGCCACAACGTATTACCTCGTTGTTGGATATATTAAGGGATAAGTCAACAGATTTTGGGTTACGGCCTGAATATACTGAATTAGTATTTCGATTGGTTATCGAAGAAACCTGCCGTCAAGAAGAAGAGCTGATTGATCAGTTATTACGCGAGAAAAAAAATAATAATGAAAATATTGCTCATTGATAATTATGACTCCTTTACGCAAAACATTGCTCAATATCTGTATGAAGTTACTGGTAATGTACCGGTTGTCGTCACTAACTCCTTGACCTATGAAGAGTTAGCCATAGATGATTATGATGCGGTAGTCCTTTCCCCAGGACCTGGGCATCCGGCTGAAAACAGCGATTTTGGTGTTTGTGCTGAAGTTATTGCACGGGCCAAAATTCCACTGTTGGGTATTTGTCTCGGACATCAGGGAATCAGTCTGGCATTTGGGGGCTTTGTAGAACATGCACCCAATCCGGTACATGGTTATCGTAGTCGCATCAAGAATACAGGAGAAGGGTTGTTCCGTGGTTTGCCTGAACAGTTTGAAGTGGTCAGGTATCACTCACTGGTGTGTACTCGGCTTCCTGATAATCTTAAGTGCACTGCCTGGACTGACGATGGTTTAATCATGGCCATTGAGCATACCCAAAAACCTATTTGGGGGGTTCAATTTCATCCTGAGTCGATTGATTCTGAATACGGGCGTGAATTACTCAGTAATTTTGCGCACATTGCTAAGACATATAAAGAGAATAACGAGCAGGAAGCCATCACCCAGAATAAGCGCCTCTCTGTCAATGAAGCTTATCTTGCGGTAGGAGGAAGTGAGCATCTCAACCTGAATTATCGTGAATGTCAGGGCATCGTTGATCCTGAAACGCTGTTCATTGATCGTTACGGCAATGATACGCATGCTTTCTGGCTTGACAGTGAAAACTCTGACAGACCTAATGCGCGTTTCTCAATCATGGGAAGCGGTAATGAACAGGACGCTATCCGGCTTGAATATAGTGTACAAACTGAGAATTTGCGTCTGGTCGGGCCTGATGGAGAGAAGATTGTCCAGGGTGATTTTTTCTCACTGATGTCTGAACTGCTGGGTTTTGTGGAAATTTCAACAGCAAAACCAATGCCATTTGTCTTTAAAGGTGGCTTTGTCGGTTATTTGGGGTATGAATTAAAGGCGTTAACAATTGGTAGCAGCAAATATCATTCAGAACAGCCTGATGCCAGTTTAATATTTACTCCGCATTTCTTTGTGTTCGATCACCAGCAGAATAAGCTTTATGAGTGTCTTATCACACCGGTAGGGCAACCACAAAATTGGCCACCGGAGCTGTTGGTGGCAGCGGCAAAAAACACCGGTAAAGCCATACCCAACTTTATTCCTGGTGCTGTCGATCAGAATAAGATTTGTCTGGAATATGATGCTCAGAAGTATATAAATGGAATCTATAAATCACTTCAATACATCACAGATGGCGAGTCTTATGAAATCTGTCTGACCAATAGGGCAAAGATGGCTTATTCCGGGCAACCATTGGACGCTTATCGACGGATGCGTCATGCCAGCCCTGTACCTTATGGCGCATATTTGGCATGTGGAGAGTTTTCTGTGCTCAGTGCATCGCCGGAAACGTTCTTACGCATTGATGAAACCCGAGGTGTTGAATCCAGACCAATTAAGGGCACTCGGCCACGAGGAAAAACAGAGGCAGAAGATCAACATCTTCAGCTGGAATTGAGTCAATCAGCTAAGGATAGAGCTGAAAATCTGATGATTGTTGACTTAGTGCGCCATGACCTTAATCAGGTGTGTCGCCCCGGTAGTGTGCATGTCCCTGAGTTGTTTAAAGTTGAGAGCTTCTCTTCTGTACATCAATTGGTGTCGACGATCCGCGGTGAATTATGTGACGAAACCTCATCAATGGAGGCTATCCGGGCATGTTTCCCGGGGGGATCAATGACTGGCGCGCCGAAGAAGCGCACGATGGAAATTATTGACGTTTTGGAATCATCGGCGCGCGGCGTCTACTCCGGTGCACTTGGCTGGTTATCCTTCAGTGGTGAAGTGGAATTGAGCATTGTGATACGTACGGCTGTGTTACATCAAGAATGCGCTGAATTCGGCATAGGAGGTGCAATTGTTGCTCACTCCGATCCTTATGGTGAATTTGAAGAAACATTGGTAAAGGCCAGTGTGCCCTATTTCAGTTTTAGTCATATGGCGGAGGAAGTGTGTGAGTAACCACAAAGTCGTTATTCTTGGCGGGCAAGGCGCTATTGGTTCTTTATTAGGGCGTCTTTTTACTCACTTCGGTTGTGTAGTATACAGTGTTGATAAACGAACGCAGGGAGTGCGTTCTAATTGCTATCAGGTTGATATCTTAAATCCGGCTGCGGATTCTGGCGAAGTTTTTAATCAGGCAAAGGCAGTCGTCTTTGCCTTACCGGAAGCCGTTGCAATACAGGCTTTGCCTTGGGTATTGTCGGTGGTTGATGATGATGTACAGATGGTATCAACGTGTTCAGTTCAGGCCCCATTCTATTTTGCATTGAGAGCTGCTGCCCCAGGGCAGCCTTTCATTGGTGTTAACCCGATGTTCTCGCCATCCTTACCGGAGCAAAAAAGGCCAGTTGCAGTCGTTCTTAATAACTGTCATGTTAATGAGCATTGGATTGAGCGGGTATTGATGCAGGCTGACATGCGCATTAGCAGAATGACGCCGGAGGAACACGATAGAGTTATGGCGTTTTGTCAGGCTTTGCCCCATGCCGCGATACTGATTTTTGGCATGGTGCTGGCAAAAAGCCCGTTAGATATTCGTACCTTGGCGACTATTGCGCCGCCACCTATGCGTACAATGCTGGCGTTATTATCAAGGATCTTATGCAATCCAATGGAAGTGTACTGGGACGTTCAATATGAAAATCCGATGGCTGCCGAACCTCGTCAAGAGTTACTGCATGCTATACAACAGTTAGATGCAATAGTGCAGGCTGGTGAGCAAACTGAATTTGGCGATAACCTCAGACACATTGCACAACAACTGGGGGAACAGCTCAATATTAGTGCTGCTGATTGCCAGCATATTTTTTCAACGCTTGAATGATATAGAAAAGGAGTTGAGGGGATGTCATTAAATAGAGTTGCTGAGGCTAACGGGCGGGCAGGACTCAGAAGTTGGTTGGGATTACTGATATTGATGTTGCCAGTATTATTGGTGACTGTGGACAATACGATCTTAAGCTTTGCTTTGCCAAAAATTGCTGAAGCGCTGGGACCTAGTGCAAGTCAGCAATTATGGATAATTGATGCTTATTCATTGGTATTGGCGGGGTTGCTGGTATCAATGGGGAGTATTGGTGATCGTGTCGGCCATCGTTCATTGCTGTTATTTGGATCTTTGGGATTTACCGTTGTTTCAGTGTTAACAGCACTGTCAACTTCACCCGTACAGTTGATTGGAGGGCGAGCGGTACTAGGATTTTTTGGTGCTATGCTGATGCCTTCAACTTTGGCTTTAATCAGCACTCTTTTTGAGGATCGAGAACAGCGCCGGTTAGCTGTCGCTATTTGGGCGACAACATTAACTATCGGTTCGGCATTAGGCCCTGTCGTTGGTGGTGTTCTATTACAATTCTTCGATTGGAATTCAATTTTTCTGTTGGCGGTACCGGTATTAGTGCCACTGCTGATCTTCGGACCTATGTTGTTGCCAGAGTCCGATAAAAAGCAGACTGGCATTATTGATGCGTATAGCGTTCTGTTATCGATCATTGCTCTGGTTGGTATTGTTTACGCGATTAAACATCTTGCCAGTGACGGGTTTGAAATAAGTGTGGTACTGGAACTGTCTGTTGGTCTCGTGGCTGGCGTGTTGTTTGTTCGCCGGCAGCGGAGTTTGTCTGTCCCGCTGATGGATCTTTCTCTGTTCCGCAATGGTGTGTTTACCGGTTCGATTATGGTCAACTTATTGAGTTTGGCCTTGCTGGTTGGCTTTGTCTTTTTTGCCACTCAGGTTTTACAAATCGTACTGGGAATGAAACCGATTTCAGCTAGTCTGGCACTGGTTCCAGGACAAATAATGGCGATTGTTATTGGTATGGCGATAGTGCCCGTTGCTCAACGGATGCCTGCTTACTACCTAGTGCCGCTTTTACTGAGTTTTGCGGGAGCGGCATTTCTGCTGGTCGCCAGTATTGGTAGCGATTTAACCACTCTGATTATTGCTTTCGCATTATTAAATATTGGTGTGGGCGCAATTGCTTCTGTGTCCAACGATCTGGTGCTTTCGGCAGTGCCATCATCTAAAGCAGGAGCTGCATCAGCCATAAGTGAAACCGCTTATGAAGTTGGTGTTGTACTTGGCACGACTATCATAGGTGGATTGGTAACAGCCTTCTATCGTGTCACTCTGCAATTGCCGGATGGGATCTCTCAGGAACATAGTAGATTAGCGTTAGAGACTCTGGCCGGTGCTTACGTCGTCGCGAGTTCATTAGCTGAGGTGGAAGGGCAGCAACTGATAGCGGCAGCGGCAGAATCATTCACCAGTGCTATTCATATGATGAGTTGGATGACAGCGGTATTGACCGCAGGCGTGGTATTGCTCGCCTGGCGTTTGCTGAAAGCCCCTCAGAAAGCTCAAGTGCTTGAATATTGATAGGTCCTATATATTGATAGTCTTATGTGCAGCCGTTGGCAACGGCTGCACCGTGTTATGCAGATTATGAATCTGTATTGTTATTTCTCCGCTATTTTGATTTACTGGGTGACTTCATTAAGACTATTTTATACCCTTCATCTTTCAAGTTGCTGCTTTGTTGGCTGCGTTCACTTACCCTAGTCACATCGTTATCTATGCTCCTGGGGATGTATTCACTTGCCGCCGCGCTGCAATTTGAAATCTATTGGGTATATTTACTTTTTGTCGGTTATTTAAGAATTTATTTGTAGAATTAATTTTTTAGAAATTGAAGATTGTGCGCAAAAAGATCTTCTTATAGATAAGAATTATTTCCCGCCTTTTATTTAAATTGGATGCATAATTTTATTGTTAAATAATATCTATAGGTTCCTGTCTGGTCGTTGTTTTTGAAAAATACAATCATAATTATTGTTTTTTATTCTTATTTCTAATAATACTTAATGAGATAAATATAAAGTTGAAGTATTTAATCAGCATACATTAAAAGGTCGTGATGTATCACAGGAATATTCTCTTTAATTAATGAAAAAAGTGGGAAATTACATTAATATTTTAAATTGTATGATTTAAATGTTGCATCAAATCGCTTTCTATAAAGTGAATTAATTCTTACCTAATTGATTCTCATAGGAATTATTTTTCTGGCATATCCGTTGCTGAATCGCTTATATCTTTTGCCAGAAAAAATCGATGTCTCCGTTATGGCTAATCTGGTAATTAGCTAATGGCAATATTCTGGCTATTCGCAATTTAGTGTCACAATCGGTAGTGATAGCAGTTGATACTTTGGAATTTGACCAAATGGACAGTTGATATATGAAGTTATCTTAAACGTATATACCCAATAGATTTCAAGATGGATCGCGACGGCAAGGGAGCGAATCCCCGGGAGCATAGCTAACTATGTGACCGGGGTGAGTGAGTGCAGCCAACAAAGAGGCAACTTGAAAGATAACAGGTATAAACTTAAACTCAGGAGAATTCCCGTGCATAAAATAAGAACTGTTGCTGAAACTTTGGCAGTATTACATCAGTATCACCACCTAGCTGGTATAGAACGGCAGCCAAAGCAACTTAAGACTTTGGATTTTGACGACAAGGTCATATTTTCTAACGATCCGAAGACCGCGACTGTGCCACCGGCATTTTTTACGGTACAAACCATACAGGAGCTTAAGGCACTCGGCGGTGTACCTGACAGTGAGTATGGCCCTGGCAAAATGGAACCCCATCATCCGTTACCGGAACCGTTTTCTGCTGAACGACTGGCAAATGTCTCGGGTAATCATATTGATTTGTGCAAAGCTTTTAGAGCCTATATCTATAGTGATTCTGCTTTAGTCAAAGATTATGAAGAAATTCTTAATGCTAAGCGATTCCCGATGAAGGTGGCGTTATACAGTGGCGAGAAAATGACTGTTGCCTCCGATAATCCATTGGTTGTTGAAGATAAAGATGATTATGGCGAACCGGTTGTTTTGGTGTATGACCAGATAATCATTGAACCGGGAGGTCAAATTATCTACCGCACTAATGGTCGGATCGAAGCCAGCACGATTGTAGGTAATGGAAGTGATCAGAAACCGAACATTATCAGTAAAAGTGATGATGGAGGTGATGGTTTTGATGGTGAAACAGGATGTGATGGGTCTAATGGCGGAGATGGTGTTGCGGGTATAGAAAATAAATACGGCTGTGCTGTTGAGTCCACAGCAGGTTCTGATGCAACTGGCGGCTCTTCAGGAGGATTGGGAGTAGGGGGCGGAGAGGGTGGAAATGCAAATGACATAGTTATTCATGTTCAACTTGTTACTGGGTCAGTAAATGTGGAATCAATAGGTGGCAAGGGTGGAAATGGAGGTGATGGGGGTGATGGAGGGAATGGTGGAATAGGGGGCAATGGAGGTAATAAGACAGGCAAATCTAGTGCGGGACGTGCGGGAAATGGGGGTAATGGTGGAGATGGAGGAGACGCGGGTAATGGAGGGAAAGGTGGAGACAGTGGTAACGTATATATTAATTTCCTTGGTGGTCAGCCAGTGATTAATACTCAGTCATATAGAGGTAATGGTGGAAATGGAGGGAAAGGCGGAAAAGGCGGAAAAGGTGGAGACGGTGGAAAAGGTGGAGTTGGTAACAGTAGTCAATCAGGCGTATCTGGTCGAGATGGTATTGATGGCAAATCGGGAGGGGTGGGTGTAGCGGGCAAGATATATATTAACGGTAATGTACAGAGTTAATCTCTGGGGGCACAATAATCAGATTGGTTTGAACGACTATAATTGAGCTGACGATTTGGTGTAGATGGGTAAGTATAATAATTTGACAAATGATTAATCGGAGTAAGAAATATCGATATGAATCGGCAGTGGGTCAGATAGCCCATGAAGTTGGAAGCTTCTTTCGACAGGGCCGGGGAGTCGTCACTATGCCAAATTGCCGATTTGCCCGTGTTGAATTATTTGTCTGTGTTGAACTACAAGATGTGCAGCTATTTCCAATGGCTGCACTGTATCAGGATAATGATTGATTCGGTTATTCAAACTCTTATTTGTAAAAAATCCTCTTATTATAAAGAAGAATTATTTTCTATTCTTAATTTAAATCACATTCATAATTTTATTGTTTAATAATATCTATAGGTTTCTATTTTGTTGTGATTTTTTAAAAATACAATAATGCTTATTGTTTTTATCTGTATTTTATAATAATACCTCATGAGATAAGTATAAAATTGAAATTTTTAATTGGTATCTATTAAAAGGTAGTGATGTATCACAGAAATATTTTCCATAATTAATGGAAAAAATGGGAATTTACATTAATATTTTATCATTGCGTCATTTCAATGTCGTATCTAATTTCTTTCTGTAAAGTGAATAAATATTTACCTAATTAATTCTCGTCGGAATTATTTTTTTTGGTACATCCATTGTTGAAGTGACTATATTATTTGCCAGAAAAAATCGGTGTTTTCTCTGGAACTTGGTTAGATGGGTAATTGAGATATGAAGTTATTTTAAATGTATAAATTTAAACTCAGGAGAATTTTCATGGGAAAAATAAGAACAGTTGCTGAGACTTTGGCAATATTACATCAAGATTATCATCCGTGTGGTCTGGAACGACAGCCAAAGCAACTTAAGACCTCCGACTTTGACGGGCCGGTAATATTTTCTAACGATCTGGAAACGGCGACTGTGCCGCCTGCATTTTTTACAGTGCAAACGATACAAGAGTTGAAGGCATTCGGTGGTGTACCTGACAGTCGATATGGCCCTGGAAAAATGGAATCTTATCATCCGTTACCTGAACCGTTTTCTGCTGAACGACTGGCAAACGTCTCGGGTAATCATATTGATTTGCGTAAAGCTTTTAGCGCCTATATTTATGGTGATTCTACTTTGGTTAAAGATTATGAAGAAATGCTTAATGTTAAGCGTTTTCCGATGAAAGTGGCGTTATATAGTGGCGAGGAGCTCACGATTACCGCAGATAATCCATTGATTATTGAAGATAAAGAGTATTGTGGTGAACCGGTTGTTTTGGTGTACAACCAGATAACCATTGAATCGGAAGGCAAAGTTATTTGCTACACCAATGGTAGGGTTGAAGCGAATGTCATCCAGGGGGTTGGACTCGGTCCACAGCACTTTGTCAATAAAGGGCGAGATGGAGCAAATGGTATTGCTGGTACAGGTGGTGTCAATGGTGTTAGTGGCGTTAGAGGTCAATCTGGTTACGAGAATAAAAATCGCTGTATAACTCAGCCTACATCAGGTACTGATGGAACTCTCGGTTCTCCGGGAATGAATGGATCGGATGGCGAACTCGGTCAAGAGGCTGAGAAACTCACTGTCACATGTGCTGAGGCACGAGGGGTGATCTATTTGCAGTCTGAAGGAGGGGATGGGGGTGATGGTGGTTATGGTGGTGATGGGGGCTATGGGGGAGATGGTGGTGATGGGGGTTATGGTAGTATTTATAGTGATAGTCGTCGTATTGCTACTAGCACACTGTGTAATTCTGGGTATGGAGGGAATGGAGCAGATGGAGGGTATGGCGGTAATGGCGGTAATGGGGGGAATAGTGGCGGTGGGGGTGGCATAGAGTTTAACTATTCTGCGGGTTATCCACAAATTAGTTATTCGTCAGAACCCGGTTCGGCAGGGGCTGGCGGTAGAGAGGGAAGGGGAGGGAAAGGCGGTGATGGTGGTGTCTCGTGGTGTAATGTTGCGGATAAAACTAAAAACTTAAGTTGTTGCGGAAAGCCAGGTATAAAGGGTATTGATGGAAAGTTAGGGGAGCCTGGGGAGCCAGGAAAGAAGGGGCAGATATATATCAACGGCAAATTGCGTTAACGTTCCGTCTCCTAAATACACACTGTTTGGAAACGAGTAAGTTCGGGTTTTTTAATTTAAATCCTATTTATAATTTTATTGTTTAATAATATCGATAGGTTTCTATCTTGTGGTGATTTTTGAAAAATACAATCATGCTTATTGTTTTTATTTGTATTTTATAATGATTGATGAGGTAAATATAGAATTGAAATTTTGATTAATACCTATTAAAAGGTAGTGATGCATCATGGAAATATTCTCTTTAATTAATGAAAAAATGGAGGATTATATTAATGTTTTAAATTGTGTCATTTAAATGTTGCACCCAATTGCTTGCTGTAAAGTGAGTAAATATTTACCTAATTAATTCTCATGGTAATTATTTTTCTGGCATACCTATTGTTGAAGTGACTATATCCTTACCGGTAGTGATAGCAATAGAGACTTTGGAACTTGGTTAGATGGATAATTGAGATATGAAGTTATTCTAAATACATAAATGTGAACTCAGGAGAATTTTCATGGAAAAAATAAGAACGGTTGCTGAAACTTTGGCAATATTACATCAGAATCATCATCTAATTGGTGTAGAACGGCAGCCAAAGCAACTTAAGACCTCCGACTTTGACGGAAAGGTAATATTCTCTAACGATCCGAAGACAGCGACTGTGCCGCCTGCATTTTTTACAGTGCAAACGATACAAGAGTTGAAGGCATTCGGTGGTGTACCTGACAGTCGATATGGCCCTGGAAAAATGGAATCTTATCATCCGTTACCTGAACCGTTTTCTGCTGAACGACTGGCAAACGTCTCGGGTAATCATATTGATTTGCGTAAAGCTTTTAGCGCCTATATCTATGGTGATTCTGCTTTGGTTAAAGATTATGAAGAAATGCTTAATGTTAAGCGTTTTCCGATGAAAGTGGCGTTATATAGTGGTGAGGAGCTCACGATTACCGCAGATAATCCATTGATTATTGAAGATAAAGAATATTGTGGTGAACCGGTTGTTTTGGTGTACAACCAGATAACCATTGAATCGGAAGGCAAAGTTATTTGCTACACCAATGGTAGGGTTGAAGCGAATGTCATCCAGGGGGTTGGATTTGGCCCACAGAACTTTGTCAATAAAGGGCGAGATGGAGCAAATGGTATTGTTGGTACAGGTGGTGTCAATGGCGTTAGTGGTGTTAGAGGTCAATCTGGTTATGAGAATAAAAATCGCTGTATAACTCAGCCTACATCAGGTACTGATGGAACTCACGGTTCTCCGGGAATGAATGGATCGGATGGCCAACCCGGTCAAGGGGCGGATAAACTAATTATCACATGTGCTGAGGCACGTGGGGTGATTTGTTTGCAGTCTGAAGGAGGGGATGGGGGTGATGGTGGTCATGGTGGTGATGGGGGCTATGGGGGAGATGGTGGTGATGGGGGTTATGGTAGTATGTATAGTGGTCGTCGTCGTATTG
The DNA here is from genome assembly GCF_018448905.1 of Photorhabdus heterorhabditis. Classification (GTDB taxonomy): domain Bacteria; phylum Pseudomonadota; class Gammaproteobacteria; order Enterobacterales; family Enterobacteriaceae; genus Photorhabdus; species Photorhabdus heterorhabditis. Next base: position 51,765 of record NZ_RCWA01000002.1, read on the forward strand.
CTACTAGCATACTGTGTAATTCTGGGTATGGAGGGAATGGAGCAGATGGAGGGGATGGCGGTAATGGCGGTAATGGGGGGAATAGTGGAGATGGGGGTAGCATAGAATTTAACTATTCTGCGGGTTATCCACAAATTAGTTATTCGGCAGAACCTAGTTCGGCGGGGGCTAGCGGTAGAGCGGGAAGGGGGGGAAAAGGCGGTGATGGTGGTGACTCGTGGTGTAATATTGATGATAGAACTAAAAACTTAAGTTGTTGTGGAAAGCCGGGTATAAAGGGTATTGATGGAAAGTTAGGGGAGTCTGGGGAGCCAGGAAAAAAGGGGCAGATATATATCAACGGCAAATTGCGTTAACATTCCGTCTCCTAAATACACACTGTTTGGAAACGAGTAAGTTCGGGTTTTTTAATTTAAATCCTATTCATAATTTTATTGTTTAATAATATCGATAGGTTTCTATCTTGTGGTGATTTTTGAAAAATACAATCATGCTTATTGTTTTTATTTGTATTTTATAATAATCATTGGGGTAAATATAGAATGGAGGTTTTTGATAATACCTATTAAAAGGTAGTGATGCATCATGGAAATATTCTTTTTAATTAATGAAAAAATGGAGAATTGCATTAATATCTTAAATTGTGTCATTTAAATGTTGCATCCGATTGCTTGCTGTAAAGTGAATAAATACTTGCCTAATTAAGTTTCATAGGAATTATTTTTCTGGCATACCTGTTGCTGAAGTGTTTACATTTTTTGCCAGAAAAAATTGATGTCTCCGTTATGGCTAATCTGATAATTAGCTAGGGGTAATATTCTGGCTATTAGTAATTTAGTACCGCAATCGGTCGTGATAGCAGTAGATACTTTGGAATTTGACCACATGGGCAGCTGATATATGAAGTTATCTTAAACGTATATACCCAATAGATTTCAAGATGCATCGCGACGGCCAGGGAGCGAATCCCCGGGAGCATAGATAACTATGTCATAGATAACACTGTGACTGGGGTGAGTGAGTGCAGCCAACAAAGAGGCAACTTGAAAGATAACAGGTATAAACTTAAACTCAGGAGAATTTCCGTGGATAAAATAAGAACTGTTGCTGAAACTTTGGCAGTATTACATCAGCATCACCATCTGGTTGGTATAGAACGGCAGCCAAAGCAACTTAAGACCTCGGATTTTGACGGCAAGGTAATATTCTCTAACGATCCGAAGACCGCGACTGTGCCACCGGCATTTTTTACGGTACAAACCATACAGGAGCTTAAGGCGCTCGGAGGTGTACCTGACAGTGAGTATGGCCCTGGCAAAATGAAACCCCATCATCCGTTACCGGAACCGTTTTCTGCTGAACGACTGGCAAATGTCTCGGGTAATCATATTGATCTGTGCAAAGCTTTTAGGGCCTATATCTATAGTGATTCTGCTTTAGTCAAAGATTATGAAGAAATGCTTAATGCTAAGCGCTTCCCGATGGAGGTGGCGTTATACAGTGGCGAGAAAATGACTATCTTCTCCGATAATCCATTGGTTGTTGAAGATAAAGATGATTATGGTGAGCCGGTTGTCTTGGTGTATGACCAGATAATCATTGAACCTGGAGGTCAAATTATTTACCGCACTAATGGTCGAATCGAAGCTAACACGATTGTAGGGAATGAAAATACGGGAAAGGAGAATGTTGTCAATAGAGGTAGTAATGGTGCCGATGGTCTTGATGGTGCATCAGGAAATACAGGGGCTGATGGCAGCAATGGTAAAGATGGTAAAGATAGTAAAAATGGCTGCTTAATTAACGCCACATCAGGTAATGATGGAGCCAACGGTTCTGTCGGAGGATTAGGAGGGGATGGTGCAGCGGCTGGAAATGCGAATGACCTGACTATTACTAGTCAATCTCTTACTGGAACAATAAATGCGGCAACGATAGGTGGTAACGGTGGTAATGGTGGAAGAGGCGGTCTTGGGGGGCATGGGGGTTATGGGGGTAATGGAGGTAATTGGGGCAATGAAACAATCAAGTGGTGTTCTGCTGGGGATGCAGGAAATGGGGGCAATGGAGGAGATGGAGGGAATGGAGGCAGGGGGGGTAAAGGTGGGGACAGTGGTAACATATATATTAATTACTCTGACGGTAGTCCAGTACTTCAGGTTATGTCAATTAATGGTCTTGGTGGGGAAGGTGGGAAGGCCGGTTGGGGAGGAGTGGGGGGTGATCCTGGAAATAGTACCAGAATATTCGGTGTACATGGTTTGCAGGGAGACTATGGTAAAGATGGTCTTAAAGGAGAATTTGGAGATGACGGTAACACCGGCAAAATACATGTCAACGGTCATGAACGGGAATCTGATCGGAAACTTAATCGTTAGCGGTGTAGCAATCAGACGGGTCTGAACGACTATAAATGCGGGGAAATGGGGTCAGATCTTGGTTTTGCTTATGTTCAAGTGGTTTACATTATTAATTACTGAATACTTATTGGGTCTGCCCTTGCTTGCTTGGCTTCGTTTTTGCCACTCAGGTTTTACAAATGTTCTGGATATGAAGCCAGTTTCGCATTGGTTCCCGGATAATTAATGGCGATTGTTATCGGCGTGGCAATAGTGCCCGTTGCTCAACGGATGCCTGCTTATGACCTATTAAATAATATCTATACCTGTTATCTTTCAAGTTGCCTCTTTGTTGGCTGCACTCACCCGGTCACAGAGTTATCTATGACATAGTTCTCTATGCTCCCGGGGATTCGCTCCCTTGCCGTCGCGATCCATCTTGAAATCCATTGGGTATATAGGTTTCTATCTTGTGGTGATTTTTGAAAAATATCATCGTGTTTGTTATCTTTTATTTGTATTTTTTAATAATACCTAATGAGACAAATATAAAATTGAATTATTTAATTGGCTCGTATTAAAAGGTCGTGATGTATCACAGAAATATTCTCTTTAATTAATGAAAAAAGAAGGGAATTGCATTAATATTTTAAATTGTGTCATTTAAATATCGCATTCAATCGCTTTTTGCAACGTGAATAAATGCTTGCCTAATTGATTATCATAGGAATTATTTTTCTGGCATACCCGTTGTTGAAATACTTATATCCTTTGCCAGAAAAAATCGATGTTTTCACTATGGTTAATCTCGTGATTAGCCAATGGCAATATTCTGGCTATTAGTAATTTAGTACCGCAATCGGTCGTGATAGCAGTAGAGATTTTGGAACTTGACCAAATGGGCAGCTGATATATGAAGTTATCTTAAACGTATATACCCAATAGATTTCAAGTTGCAGTGCGGCGGCAAGTGAACGCATCCCCAGGAGCATAGATAACTATGTGACTGGGGTAAGTAAACGCAGCCAACAAAGCAGCAGCTTGAAAGATGAAGGATATAAACTTAAATTCAGGAGAATTCCCGTGGATAAAATAAGAACTGTTGCTGAAACTTTGGCAGTATTACATCAGCATCACCATCTGGTTGGTATAGAACGGCAGCCAAAGCAACTTAAGACCTCGGATTTTGACGGCAAGGTAATATTCTCTAACGATCCGAAGACCGCGACTGTGCCACCTGCGTTTTTTACGGTAAAAACCATACAAGAGTTGAAGGTACTTGGAGGTGTACCTGACAGTGAGTACGGCCCTGGCAAAATGGAAGCCCATCATCCGTTACCGGAACCGTTTTCTGCTGAACGACTGGCAAATGTCACGGGTTATCATATTGATTTATGCAAAGCTTTTAGGGCCTATATCTATAGTGATTCTGCTTTAGTCAAAGATTATGAGGACATGCTTAATGCTAAGCGTTTCCCGATGAAGGTTGCGTTATACGTTGGTGAAAGAATCACTGTTACCGCAGATGCACCATTGGTTGTTGAAGATGAAGATGATTATGGCGAACCCGTTGTCTTGATATATGACCAGATAATCATTGAACCAGGAGGTCAAATTATTTACCGCACTAATGGTAAGATCGAAGCTAATACTGTTGTAGGGAATGGCAGTAATGATAAAAAGCAGAGCATTATCAGTAAAGGCTCTGATGGAAACGATGGTTTGGAAGGTGAACAGGGAAGTAATGGGGTGAATGGCAGCAATGGTGAGATGGGTTCAGATAATAAACACGGTTGCGCTGTTGCATCCACACCGGGTACTGATGCAACTGGCGGTTCTTCAGGAGCACAAGGGATGGATGGCAAAAGGGCTGGAAGTGCAAATGACGTAGTTATTAATGTTGACATTTTTACTGGGGTAGTCAATGCGGCATCGATAGGTGGTAAGGGTGGAAGGGGTGGATATGGCGGTAATGGCGGTAACGGAGGGAATGGTGGAAATGGGGGATATTCAACAAGCAAATGTAATGCTGGATGTGGAGGAAGGGGAGGTAATGGCGGAAATGGAGGTAATGGAGGGAATGGGGGTAAAGGTGGGGACAGTGGTAACATATATATTAATTTCACTCAGGGTCAGCCAGTAATTAATGCTTTGTCATATAGAGGTGATGGCGGTAATGGAGGGGTCGGTGGTAAGGGAGGAATAGGCGGAGTAGGTGGGATAGGTGGTGCTGGTAATGGAGGATTAGATACTAGTGGTCATCCCGGAGTATCTGGTGAAGCTGGTGCTGATGGAGAATCCGGTAGTGACGGTATTTCTGGCAAGGTATATGTTAACAATAATGAACGGCAGCATAGCAATAATCAGGCTTTAGACTGGCTTGAAGACTATAAATAAGGGAAATGGGTTCATATTTTCCGTATCATTTGTGGCAAGGTTTACTTGCGACAACGAAGGTGTGTTCATAAATAACTCTTTTTTTATCGTTATATACCCACTTAAACTCAGGAGATTTCTTATGAATAAAGTAAAAGTTATTGCTGAAACTTTGGCGGAATTGCGTGAACATTATCGTCTGACGGGTATAGAACGGCAACCAAAACAATTGAAGACAGCGGATTTCGGTGGATCGGTCATATTTTCCGACGATCCGAAAATAGCTACTGTTCCACCCGCATTTTTTACCGTACAAACGATACAAGAACTGAAAAGATTAGGTGGTGTGCCTGATAGTGATTATGGCCCTGGAGGAATGGAGCCGCATCATCCATTGCCTGAACCTTATTCTGCTGAACGGCTGGCGAATGTCACGGGTAATCATGCCGATTTATGTAAAGCCTTTAGTGCTTATATCTATGGTGATTCTGCTTTGGTCAAAGATTATGAAGATATTCTTAACGCTAAGCGTTTCCCGCTGAAAGTTGCACTATATGGTGGTGATAGCATAATTATTTCTGCGGACAAGCCATTGATCATTCAAAGTCGAGATAATCACGGTGAACCTATTGTATTAGTTTATGAGCAGATAACGGTTGAACCTGGCGGAAAAATTATTTATCGCACCAATGGGGCTGTTCAAGCGAATACCATGACGATGGTTAGCTCTTTGGGTTCAGATAGTGATCCGACCAATATTATTAATCGGGGCAGTGATGGAAATCATGGCGGCAATGGGGCGAATGGAACTGATGGAAAGACCGGTGGTCATGGTAATGCTGGACAGGATAACAAAAGCTCCTGTGCAAAGGCCGCAACGTCGGGTACTAACGGGGCTTATGGTACAGATGGTAGTGCTGGAAGCAATGGCGAAAATGGCGGCGGCGCAAATGATATTGTTCTAAAGATTGCTTACCTCACCGGCACGGTAAACTTAGAATCGACAGGCGGTAATGGTGGTAATGGCGGTACTGGTGGTAAGGGTGGAAGAGGAGGAAATGGGGGTAACGGAGGTGGCTCCACTTCTTACTGTAGTGCTGGAAGAGGAGGGAGTGGCGGTAATGGAGGTAAAGGGAATAACGGGGGCAATGGAGGCAAAGGGGGAGATGGGGGTAATATTTATGTTACCTATGAGAGTGGTAGCCCTGTCTTTAATGCTAAGTCTGCGGGTGGGATGAGGGGGGAAGGGGGTTATGCTGGTTACGGTGGAGGCGGAGGCTATGGTGGTAGCGGTTCTCCTAGTGGTAGCAATGGCAAAATTGGTGCATCGGGTAACGATGGGCTTGCCGGAGCAACTGGTGTTAAGGGTTATGTGTATATTAATGGAGAACGTCAGTAATGACCCGAGACGCTCTCATAGAGAAATTATGTGAGTGGACATTCAGATTTGTTGCACTCACATATTAACGGTTAAACAAAGAGATAATAGTCACGATAGTTCTTATATTATGGATAATAAGGGAGATATTACCCGCCTGTGATGACATGCGGGTAATAGTAAAATAAATATTTCATTTCATGGTTTTCTTTATATTTATAAAATAATAATAAGTTCAAGTTTGGTAAATGTATTTAAATGTTTTATTTGTTGGTTTAAGGTGAGAGTTTATTCTAAGAATATAGGATATATAATGTATAACATCGATTTAACTTACGGTTTTTTCTTGATTTATATTTATAATTTCATTATGAAATAATCGCGTTCTGTTTGTATCAGGTTGTTATTTGATTGAAAATGCACTATTCCACGTGGCAGATTTATTTTACCATGGTGATATTATCTAATTCTATAGGTTTTAAGTTGGGATAATGAATTGGTATACATTAAAAAATTGTAATGTATCACAGAAATATCTTCTTTATTTGATGGAAAAAATTGAGAATAACATTACTATTTTATTGATGGAATTTAAATGCCACATTTGATCATTTTACATAGAGTGGATAAATGTGGCATTTAATTAATTCTAGGTATTTTTGGTTAATAAATAGGCTTTTGAAGAGATATATTAATTTTCATGGGGATTATTTATTTAAATTTTGTGATCAAATGATTTATACGGTTATTAAGAGTTTCTTGTGATACCGAAAATAATTACTTATAGAGATAAAATTCAAATGAAGACACATACTTTACATTTTGATTTAGCTCAAGGTCATTTACGTACCCAATCCAGTCAATTGAGTCTCTGGGTGGGTGAATATAATATACCGTTGCAAGAACATGATGAGTCAAGTTTAGCTAAGGCGGCTGGCGAGAATCCGGCAATAGATATGGTTCTGCGCTACGGTTCACACAATATTAGCCACTTTGCGGAAGTACCCGAACACTATTTTTTACCTCATCACGTTACGCTAATTAAAGTGGTTGGTGATAAATCTGGGCCTTATCGCTCTTCATTACCGGTTCTTTATCATCTTTCTTATCATATTCCCAATGCTCATTTACATCGTTATGCCAAACGTAACATAGAAAAACTGGCCGTAAATAATATAGAGATGGCTTTGCCGGGTAAACTTAGTGCTCTCGGTGTTAAAAGCCAACATTTAGCGCGAAATTCTATTGATTGCGGCGATTTGTTGGTTGCGACTAATGAAATGAAAACTCCGTGGGATGTTGCCTGCTCTGTTGTGTTTTCCCATCCGGAATTGTCTAACAGTCAGGCTTATTCGGCATCAATTGTTATGAATGCACATATTGCCCCACCGGAGGCAATAGACCCACAGCAATATAACCGAGTTTATGAACTGGCTATATCAATATCGAGTCAGGGACCCGCGACAGAGATAGGCGGTTTTGCCACTTATGGTCAATTGGTTGCCCCTGATGGCAGCGCAATGTTCTATGAGTTTGACTGGGTGGGTCAAGACGGACAGGTGATTTTCGCCGAAGGTGATCCGGTGATGCAATATAACCTATCGGATGAAACGGGGAATTATTCAGGCTCGCCAGCATCTAATGCACTGAAAACTTCGCATAATGATGATCGACTGCAAAATCATAACTGGAGTGTCAGCCAAAGTGCATCTATCGATATTACCGAGTTCAAAGATCAAACTTCCGCATTAGCTGTTAAGCGAGATACTAATCAAATTTGGACCGCCACTAACCGTACTCCCAATCACGGGATGGATGTATACGCCGACAGCATCCGTTACGATCCCGGCCAAAATTATTTTTCCATTGACTTTAAGAATAAATATTTACGTCAGCTTGGTGTTTATATTCAATTCTTTAAAGACACTCAAATGGAACAGCCGATCGATAATCCAACGGTTGATGGTGATTGGCCGTTTTATTTCCCTAAAGAGCTGGCGGCATTATTTGAAACGCCATCACAAAAAGCTCTTGGTGTGTTGGCTAATGTCAATACGATCATGGGGATTCCGATGCCCACTGATCCCACTAAATTTGGCTTGCCTTGGCCGGCTGAAGCTCAGGCGGCTAAATTCTTGTTTGGTGGCTTGGGAACTTCCCGCTGGGAAAATCCGATTGTCTGGCCGGGTGTGATTTTAACTGGCATGTTCCAGTACGGTATTCCAGCCCTGATGATGTTGGCTGGCGCCGCAGTGACCAATAGTCAGTGGTATAAAGATTTTATTTCTAATAAGGATAACGTTGCCATACTGGCAGGCATTGCTTTCCCGTTGATTGGTGGTGGTGCCGCGGTTGGTTCAGCGTTATTTAATACTAAAAAAGTGCTCACCAGTTTAGCCAGTATTGCCATTGGTATTCTGGCTAAAAAAGGGATGGAAGCATTAGCCGCTTATGTTACCGCCAAGATAGCCGCTAGTGCAGCCGCTCAAGCGGTTCCGGTGGTGGGTTGGGCATTCCGGCTTGCTTCAATTGCGCTGGATGTTGCGCAGATTGCAGTGACGACGGGGGAATTGCTTTCCACACCAGCTACCTTGGAAGTGGATATCAAGCGTCAGATGACGTTGGCTTTTACCCTGCATCCCGATCCTGCTCATGGTGAAGTGGGGCGCCCGGAAACCGCGATTTGGCCGCCGGTGGGAGTACAGTGTCAGGTAACGGTCGAATATACCAACGGCACCTATTACACCCAGACGATTCCATTACCTACCACCGGTTCCAATACCCCGCTATCCTTTAATTTCCATTCGGTTGGCTGGGGTGGAACCCTGAAAATCAAGGCGAATGTTTATTCGGCTACTGGCTGGTTAGCGGGGAGCTACGCCAGTGAGCTGCTAAATGCACAACCAGGCGACCCCAATGAAGGCATTATGCGCGTCAGTGGCATTATAAAAGAGATGTTAGTGCCTCTGACTCAGGTGACTCAATACGAATATTGGGAACAGTTGTCTTACGATAGCGATAAAAAAGAGTATCAGTGGATTGAAGGCAGCGTGCCGTTGGAAACCCAGTCTTCAACCAATTGTAGCAATGTAGGTAATAACATCTGCAAGCTGGTCAATATGACAATCCTGAATTCAGATTATCAGGTTGGTTATTGCTATCAGGCTTCCGGTCAGGATATTCCACTGGAAGATCCATTAAGTCCACCCAATAGCGGCCAGATGTATGTGCTACAAAACATTTCCACTTTGAGCAACGACACGCTGAATGAGCGTCTGAAATTATCCGAGGTGGGTTTCAAAGTACAACCCCTGATCAGCTATAACAGCTTTGGCGAAGGACCGGACAACAAAACTATCACGCCTTACAACTTTATTATTGATTCACGATTTGGCGAATATCACTTGCGTCGGGTCGATCTGCGTGACGGCAGACATGATTTTGGTTTAACGGATAATCCGCTGTCTTGGGGAACTTTCACGATTCCTCATCTGGATGCAATGGTGGTTCATCCGAGTGGTTATGTTATTGCGGTCAGTTGGCAATACAGCAAGATGCAGATTCTGCCGTTGGGAGATCAGGGTTACCCGGATGCTCAGGCGCCAGCAGCCCAGATTGTCTCTGGAGAAGGGATTCGACAAGGGCTAATGCATGGGCCAATTGCCCTGACTGTCACGCCAGATGGTCGCATCTTATTACTGGAAACAATCAATACCCGTGTTCAGGCGTTTGATACTAAAGGCAACCCATTTCCAAGTTTTCCAGGGGCAACACTGTTTAAACTGGCTACTGCTGAGTATCAGGCAACACTGGATGCTCAGGTGTTCTCTCCAGCATTACAACAAGCATTCCGTGAACAAGGGCTGACATTCCTGTTTAGTAACAGTGATCCGAGCTTTATACATTCACTCAATACTGGCGTACTGGATGAGCAGATTATTGCCACCTTTGCGCAAGATGGGATCTATCTGAGTTATAACCAGACCACAGACGGTAATATTGACCCAGTTGGCAGCACAACGGTTGACGTGATACAGCAAGGGCAGAGCTGGTTGGTATATGACCCGCAAAAACCCGCAACTTACACGCTAACTGCTCAGGGACAAACAGTATCCGTCTATAACGATTTGAGTAATGTGCGGGTTATCGCTATCGGTCAAGGTGTTAAATGGCAAATTGATGATCTTGCCGGCGCCCGTTCCTGGCTGTTAACCCTTGATGCAACGAATCCTGTTGAAATTACAGTGGCTGATTATTTGGCTTATATGCCACTGAATAAGCCAGCGGGAATAACTTATCTGGATGTTGCGGTTGAATCTAAGGGATATATTTACATTCTGTCATACCGTAATGAAGGGCGCGATCCAACGGATTATATCCTCGATATCTATGAGCCTAGCGGTAAGTTCCTAGTCACTGTCCCTGATTCGACACTGGTACCTGATCCGACTAAACGTCAGCATATTGTTGCCGCGCATCTGGCGATAGATTCATTCCGTACCTTGGTGGCAATGAATTACGGCAAGATCCTAGGGGAAAATCAACGGACCCAGCCACAAATCAGCCAATGGACGCCGACTACACCGATATTCGATCTGGGTATCGATCAATTACCGATATTCCAGCAACACGATATGGATAAAATCCACGCAGTTTTTGCGGAGAACAAACACCCTCTTAGTCATCAGGCAACTATCGAAACTATCAATAACAATGGTTATTTCATCATTACAGATGTTAATACCCGTTACCCGGTCATTTGCACAGTAGATAGCGATAATTTGCAGATTATTTCTGTCTACAGTTTCTCGGAGATAAATATGACATCAAGAAATTATAGTTCAGGATTTAAAGCGGTCTTGCAGTTATTAGGTCTCTCGGAGAGTGATGTAACGGAGAAAGTTGTTATTCCATCTTCGTCGCAAGGCTCTTTACGGCCTAACGACCCACAGTCGTTGGCTCCTTCTTACCAGTCAAACGTGCCGTCGGCAACGGAACTGTTGGCTATTTCTGGCATCCCCCCGGTTGAGGCACCGATAGCATTTCCGGCAGCCATTGATGTTTTTGCGATTGGAGAATTGGTGATTGCTAATGGTGAGATTTTGGAAATTAGCAGCCCAAATTCACTGCCGATCGTGGTAGCAGTAGACACTCTGGTGATTGAACCGGGTGGGCAACTGATATGTGACGCTAATGTGATCCTAAACGTACAAACTTATATCCAAACTCAGGAGAATACCCATGAATAAACTGAAAACAGTTAACGAAACTTTGGCTATGTTGCGTGAGCATTATCATTTGACCGGTACCGAGCGGCAGCCAAAACAATTGAAAACTTCGGACCTTGACGGGCCGGTAATATTTTCTAACGACCCGAAAATAGCCACGGTGCCACCCGCGTTTTTTACTGTACAAACCATCCAAGAGATGAAGGAACTTGGCGGGGTGCCTGACAGCGAGTATGGACCAGGCGGAATGGAACCGCATCATCCGCTACCTGAACCCTATTCAGCTGAACGGTTGGCGAATGTCACCGGTAATCATGCTGATATATGCAAAGCTTTCAGCGCTTATATCTACGGTTATTCTCCTTTAGTCAAGGATTATGAAGATATTCTGAATGCTAAACGTTTTCCGATGAAAGTCGCGTTATACAGTGGTGAAGATATCGTTGTCACTGCAAGTAACCCATTGATTGTAGGAAGTAAAGAGAGTCACGGTGAACCTGTTAACTTGGTGTTTAATAAGATAACGATTGAACCTGGCGGTAAGATTATTTATTTGACCAACGGCACGGTTGAAGCGAACGAAGTCGTCGTAATTAATTCCCCAAACCCATATCCATCCCCGGGTGATAATGATGGCCCGAACATCGAAAATATTGGCAGTAACGGAGGTGATGGTGGGGGCGGAAACAATGGCGCCAGTGGAAGAGACGGCAGCAATGGTAGCGCTGGTAAAGATAATAAAAATTCCTGTGCAACGTCGGCTACCAATGGTACCGCTGGTGGCAGTGGTACTGACGGGGCTGGCGGAAGTGATGGCGAGAAAGGTGGGAATGCGAATGATGTTAATTTTAAAACAGGTACCCTTAGTGGCTTTGTGAATATGCTGACGCAAGGTGGTAATGGCGGTAACGGTGGTAACGGTGGGAATGGCGGCAGCGGTGGAAAAGGCGGGAATGGCGGCGGTTCTACCGACAACTGTAATGCTGGAAATGGTGGTAATGGGGGAAATGGCGGCAACGGGGGTAGAAGTGGTAACGGCGGTAATGCGGGTGACGGCGGCAACATCTATTTTACTTACCAGGAAGGAGGAAGTGCGACGTTCCAAGCTAGGGCGGTTGGCGGTAACGGTGGTAAAGGCGGCAACGGTGGTTCTGGGGGCGCTGGTGGCGCCGGTGGTTCTGGTGGTAAAGGTAGTAGCGGGGGTAGCCCAGGTAAGGGTGGTTCATCGGGGACTACAGGCGCTGCCGGAAAAGCAGGTTCTATCGGTGCAATTTATATCAACGGCAAAAAACAATAACCGCAAGGGGGAGTTATGGTCGCAGATATTCAAATTTGGGGTACTAACGGCGTGAATGGCCCTGATGGGGCCAATGGTGCTGATGGCCAACGGGGGGCTGATGGTCAGAATGCTTCTCGTCGTGAGCCAGCCACTGCCGGTAGCCCTGGTGGTGATGGTCAATCTGGTCAGAGTGGACTGGATGGTCAATCAGGTTCTGGCTGGTGGTTTGCCCTGCGTTGTACGCATTTTGACGTACAGAGTGTAGTACGTATTAGCAATAATGGCGGTAATGGTGGTGATGGTGGCATAGCGGGTTACGGTGGCAATGGGGGGGATGGCGGCAATGGTGGCCGTGGTAATTCATCATCGTCAGGCAAGCCGGGTGGTGTCGGTGGTAACGGTGGCAATGGTGGAAATGGCGGCAATGGAGGTAATGGCGGAGATGGAGGGCATGTTTGGGTCAGATATATCCAGACTAGCTTACCAAAACCGGTATCTGCTGCCTCTAATGGCGGGAATGGAGGATTCGGGCAGCCCGGTGGTGCTGGGGGGATAGCTGGGCGCGGTGGGGTAAATGGTGATGGTTCACATGCAGCCGATGGAGAATATGCTATTGGCGGTATTAGCGCCAGCGGTGGTCAGGCTGGGAGAGTTGGAAAGGTTTCTGTAAATCAATTGCTGCGAGGATAATGACATGAGTGAATCCAGATCTTTTGCTGGCAAATGGCAATTTGCAGCGCCTTCTGGCCAACTGATTACTGTTCAGGCGGATGGTACGCTTAACCTGTCAGCCAAGCAATCCGGGGCGATAAATCAAATGATTAATGCTTATGGCATGACTAACTTTTGGTTACAGGCTGGCAATGGTCAATACTTAGCTGCGAGCGGCAATACTCCTCAAGCTAATCAACCGCGCACTGGTACGGTTGCGGAGATCCGGTTGGAAGAAGTAGGAGGATCTGGATTTCGCCTGCGTCGTATCAGTAGTAGTGGTGACCGCTATTTGGTGGCGCAACAATCTGGGCTGACTTGGCAGGCAGTCACTAGCAGTCCGCCCCTGTCAGCCCAATTTACTCGTACTATCGTGACAAAGGACCTGGAATTTCTCAAAGAATGGGGAGCCATGGGAGCCGATCTGCGTTTTGCTTATCTCGCCGAAGAGAATTTGAATGAAATGGTGATGATGGCTGTCGATTTGTCTAATGCCGACTTGCGCGGTTCGACATTGCTTGACGCGGATTTAACGAATGTCAAAGTTGATGATTGTAATTTTGGTGGTTGTGACTTAAGTAAGACTGATCTAACGCATATTCATGGTAAAAATGCGCTTTTTGAAAAGTGTCTCGTCGGTAGTGATACCAATATGCCTGACGCTGAGCTACCAAACGCCATTTTCCGTGGCTGTAAGAGCAGTGGTGGTCAACCGGTATTGAATCGTCTAAAAGCGCCCGGTGCGGATTTCTCTGGCGCGTTGTTACCTTCGGTGATCATGGAGAATGCTGATTTATCTCAGGCGAATCTGGTTAATGTTGATCTCAGCGGCGCCAGTCTGGCTTCCTGCAACTTTACCGGGGCGATCATGACGTTGGTGAATTTGCAAAATACCACTTTGCAGACCTCGAATTTTAGTCAAGCAACGTTAGTAGGGACTGATTTTACCGGGGCGAATATCAATCATGTTAATTTCAGTAGCGCTAATCTGACCAACGCCCGATTATCGTTAACTACCGGTTATAGTCAGCTTAACCTCAGCGACAGTACCTTATTAGCGACGGTGTTGACAGAGATGAACTTGGTTGATGCCACGATTACCGCTAAAACGGATTTTACTCAGGCACAGATGGATGGCGTTAATCTGAGCAGCCAGAATCTGGATCAAGTCATATTCCTGATGGCGTCGATGAAAAAGGCAAATCTGGATTCTACGTCACTGAATGGCGCAGTTCTGGTCGGTGCTAATCTGGCTGGTGCCACTGTTCTGGGGAATGTCTCTTTAGTTGGTGCGAATTTGTCTAATGCGAGTCTGGAGAACGTCAATTTAACTGGCGCTCAATTTGGTGCTTTATCCACAGTGACACATTTGGATGAAGCCGATGCTCAAGCGCTGGATAATCAGCAATTGCCTGAACAGTTACGTCAAATGTTGTATCAGGGGAAGGTATTAGTTAATGGTCAGGCAGTGGTGTTGGTTCGTCAGCCGGGTCAGAGCTGGCTGGTGGAACATGACGGTAAACCGTTATTTATTCACTATCAGGATGGGCAATTAAACGTTGCTCAAGACAGTGGTGGTAATGCAGCAATTCTTGCCAATACATTTATGCCTAATGCCATTCTGACAGGCGCTAATCTGTATGCGGTTGATATGTCCGGCGCTCATTGGTACGGCAGTAACGCCAGAGCCGATAACGCTAATTTAGAACAGGTCAATTTGTCGAATGCTAACTTAGCGACGATGAATTTTACTCAGGCACGGTTATATGGTGCGAATTTGTCCTATGCTAATCTGGTGAATACTGACTTCAGCAAGGCAATGTTAGAACCAACCCAAGGTCTTAAACCAGCATCGCTGGCCTTTGCTTCAATTCAAGGCACTATTTTCACGGAAGCTAAATTGACCGGGGCTAATCTGACTAATGGCGCAGTGGCTTTACCGTTTGAGGAAGCAGGCAAAAAGCTGACCGGTGTGCCTTTATTCAGTGCGGCGCTTGAGCTGATGAGTTCATTAGATAATGGCGCGGTTTCAAAAGAGTTGCGTCAGGTATTTACTGATAACGGTTACAGCTTGTTATCTAATGCCAAAATTATCGAAAAGCAAAATGATCAATATTGGATTATCTCCAATCAACCGCCAGATACTGACCTGAGTTACCGGGGATATTGTAACTTTATTGTGATTCGGGTGAGTGAAGTCGGCAATAACCATCTGCAAGTTTGTGGCGGAGCACCATTACGTATCATCCGTACTGCGGCTGATAATACATTACAACCGATTAATGTTGCTTTTGGGGTGACAATTGATATCACTCAGGCAATGGATGGAGCCACCACTTGCCCAAGCGGTTTGCGCTATCAGTTACTCAATACGGGTATCAGCTATCAGTCATTGATGACGCCGGGATTGCCCCCTCATCCGCCGAAATGTATTCCCAGCCCGACGACTTGGTGTTGATAAGTAAGCACGATGATCTAGCAAACGACTAATCGGAGTAAAGAATACCACTATGGATATCAATATGATGAGAAGCGACAATATGCCGATTGCCATTATCGGTATGGCTTGCCGTTTCCCGGGAGGGGTTAGCTCTCCAGAGGAATTCTGGCAGCTGTTGTGTGGTTCAAGTGACGCAATTACCCCAGTTCCCCCAGAACGCTGGTCAACTCAGGCTTATAGTTCCCGAGATCGCAATTTGCCGGGGAGAATGGTAGCGCGAGAAGGCGGATTTATCGCTGATGTTACTGGCTTCGATGCAGCGGTGTTTGATATTAGTAATACAGAAGCGCCTTTTATCGATCCACAGCATCGTCTGATGTTACAGGTAACATGGGAAACGTTGGAACGGGCGAGAATATCGCCAAAATCGTTGGCGGGTCAGGCGGTTGGTGTCTATATCGGTGCCTTCACTCATGATTATATGCACCTGCAATTTACTGATTTGCGTCAGACTACCGGTTATACCTCAACCGGTGCAATGGGAACCATGTTGTCAAACCGGATATCCCATGCGTTTGATTTTCAGGGGCCGTCCCTGACCATTGATAGCGCCTGTTCATCGTCCCTGTTAGCGGTCCATTTGGCTTGTGAAAGTTTGCGGCGCGGAGAATCACAACTGGCGCTGGCGGGTGGCAGCCAGTTAATGCTGATGCCTGATTTTTCGGTAGTGGAAAGCCGTACCGGTTTTCTATCATTCACTAACCGCTGTCATAGTTTTTCCGCTAACGCTGATGGTTATGTGCGTAGCGAAGGGGTAGGCGCTGTTTTGCTGAAACCGTTGCATGCGGCTTTACAGGATGGCGATCCCGTTCTGGCGGTGATCCACGGTTCAGCGGCCAATCAAGATGGCCGCACGCCCACGATTACCCAGCCAAGTAGTGCGGCACAACAACGAGTAATTCGGATGGCCTGTGCTCAGGCGGGGGTTTCCCCAGAAGAGATTGATTATATTGAGGCGCATGGTACCGGGACCGCAGTAGGCGATCCGATAGAGGCGGAAGCGCTGGGACTGGTATGTCGGCCAGATCCGACAGACCGTCCATTGTTGATTGGCGCGTGTAAATCCGTGATTGGTCATACAGAAGCCGCGGCAGGCATTGCTGGATTAATTAAAGCGGTATTGTGTTTACAACGGGGACAGGTACCGGGCAATTTACATGCCGATCCGCCTAACCGTTACATTCGTTTTACTGAATTGGGATTGCAAGTTCCACGGCAGTTAACCCCACTGCCCGAAGGAAAAGTGATAGCTGGGGTGAATTCCTTTGGTTTTGGTGGAACGAATGTTCATGTGGTGTTAAGCAATAACCCAGAGTCTTCCGTACAACTTCGGACGACGCAAGGGCAAGCTTTCATGCTGCCATTATCTGCGCAGTCTGAGTTTTCTCTAAAGCAACAAGCGCAGAGCATTGCTGATTTGCTGCAACAGCAGCCGGATATTGCTCTTGATGATTTGTGTTATAGCTTGGCGACGACTCGTCACCGCTTTCCGTTACGTAAGGGGATCACATTCAGTAACCGAGAACAGTTGCGACAGCGGTTGACTAATCTGAATATGTCGTCGGAGCAGAATAATAAAAAAGTTGATCATCTGGCTTGGGTATTTGCTGGTATTGGCAGTGAAGATTGGCAAGACTCTATCGCTTGGTTTCAGCAATTTCCTGAATTTACTGAACAATTCGAGCGTTGTGAGGCAATTTGGACGGGATTTTCTGCACCTTCCTTATATGCGGCATTGATCTCTGCCGATGAACTGATAGAGCCGCCGATGCAGTTTGCCGTGCAAATATCAATGGCTGCGCAGTTGCAGAAGTGGGGGTTCAAGCCTGCGGCGTTACTTGGACATAGTTCCGGTGAAACGGCGGCTTGTTATCTGGCGGGAATGTATGATCTGACGCAAGCACTGACACTGTTACATCAGCGTTATTATTATCTGGGACGTGTGTTGAATAAAGGCGGCGGATTATTAATCGTGGCAGCGACAGTTGAGCAGATATTGCCTCATTTGTCTGCCTCCGGTGCCGATCCTGCTGTGGTGATAGCTGGGCGTAATAGTATTGACCGTTGCTTATTGTCCGGACCTGTAAGTGGATTAACAGCTGTTGCTGAGCGCTTAAAGCAGCAGCGTATTGCCAGTAGTTGGCTCAATTATAGAATTGCTTCTCATTCCCATTATATAGAGTCAATCAGGGCTGGGTTGACTGCGGATGCGGCAACGGTTCCTGCGGCAGAACCCTTATTGCCAGTGTTTTCATCAGTCACCGGGGAGTTGATTAGTGGTAAGTTGAGTCTCGAGCACTGGGCTGACAATGTCGTCTCGCCATTCCGTTTTGACGATGCGGTAGAAAATATGCTCAAAGCGGGTTTCCACCATTTTCTGGAAATTTCACCTAAATCCCTATTGAGTGCAGGATTGAAGGATTGGAGCCAGCCTTATCGAGGGAAGGTGTTTGCTTGTCGTTCAGGGAAGAATTGGTCACAATTGTTAGGACAACTGTTTGAAGCTGGCATTGAACCGGATTGGCGGGCTTTAATGCCTACCGCTTGCCCAATGGATCTCCCCACTTACTCTTGGCATCAGCAATCTTATTGGTATGAGCCAGAGATTAGCCGTCGTCGCCGATTACGTATATTGAGCGGTGTATTATTGGGCGAAGCCCAGCCGGGTAGAGAGAGTTGGCAAGCTGGGTTAGCTGTGGAACAAGTGCCTTGGTTACTCGATCATGTTGTCATGGGAAATGCAATGTTTCCGGCTGCGGGCTATATTGAAGTCATGTTGGCGGCGGCGCGTATCTGTTTTCCAGGCGTTGGATTGGCGCTTGATAATATCGTGTTGCAATCGGCTTTACTGCTGGAGCCAGGCATAGAATTCAGGTTAAAGACACAGTTAGATCGCCAGCAAATGGAAGTGCAAATATACATTACCCGTAATCTGGATGAGAGTGCACATTACCAACTTGCAGCCAGTGCACAGGTGAACATCGTTGTACCGGGTGCGACTACTTGTGCTATTCCTCCATTAGTGGCAAATGATCGCTATCCTTGCATATGGAACCAAGAGATGTTGTATCAGGCATTTCAACATCTGCATTTCAGCTATAGTGGTGTTTTTCGTACTCTGCGCCATGCGTTTGTTGGTAAAGAAGAAACAATCTGTGAGATTGAATTACCACCTGCACTGGAGGGAATGGATTTTCACCCAGCGGCTTTGGATGGCATCTTCCAATCATTGTTAGCGATTCAGTCTGTTGATGTTCACGCGCCAATTCCTGCTAACGAGTTCCGTATCCCGGTAAGTATTCAGCATTTGCGTATCAATGGTAAATTGTCAGGTCGGGTTCATGCTCATGCCCGAAATACTCAGCAGACAAAACAACAATGGCTTGGTGATATTGATGTCTATACTGATAGCGGTATGTTGCTTTGCCAGATCAGCGGATTTTGCGTTCAGCTTGTTGGTAATAGAAAAAACAGCTTGTCTACCAAACTGCACAATCTGGTTGTCGGCCAACCACAGTGGCGTAAACTCCCTGCTCAGCCATCGACAGAATCTATGACGCAATGGGCTATCCTTGGGGGTGAAAACGCTCTGGCAGAAGCGTTGGCTGATGAGTTGCAACGCCGTGGTGGGTGTGCCTCGTTGTATTCTGGTCAGTTCGACAATGATCAGAAAATCCAAGAATTAATTGATACTCTTCCTGTTGAAACCGAAAGAATCCTGATCCTCTGGCCGTTGCAGGCTCCGCAAATGGCTTATCCTTCGTTGATCCATTTGTGTGCAGCGTTGGCCGAACGGTCGACAAAACCACGTTTGTGGATAGTGACTCAATGTGCTCATCAAATCACTGAGCAGGATCTGCCTGATCCATTTGCCGCAGCATTATGGGGAATGATGCGTGTTATTGGTCAACAGGAAGCGACCGCACTGTGGGGCGGATTACTGGATATTGACAGCACCACGGCTCCAGCCAAATGGTGGGACGCATTGTTGACAGATGATGGCGAGGATCAATTGGCTTTGCGCCATGATCAACGTTATGTGCTACGCCTTGTGCCATTACCTGAAATACCCGCGTTACCCCCAGTGCGTTTTCGTCCAGATGGCTGCTATTTACTGACGGGTGCCTTTGGTGATATGGGGCGTCAATTGATTCCTTGGATGGTACAGCATGGTGCTCGACATTTGTTATTGATCGGGCGTCGTCGTGTCCTTGACACGGCTGATCAAGCGTTATTGGAAATGCTGAATCAACAAGGGATTGAGGCGAATTATTTGCCGATTGATCTTGGTGATGTAGAAAGAACCCACATTTGTTTGGCTGAGTATCGACAACAAACCAGCCAACCGCTGCGTGGGGTGATTCATTGTGCTGCGCATGTTGAAGATCAGGGATATCGTGAACTCAGTCCCGAGGCGTTTGATAGAGTATTTGCCGCTAAAGCATTAGCTGCCTGGACATTGCATCAAGCGTTGTCGGATGCACCTTTAGATCATTTCGTTATGTTTTCCTCGTTGGGGGCATTATTGGCTTTACCGGGTATGGCATCTTATGCAGCGGCTAATGCCATGTTGGATAGCTTGGCCTGCTTACGGCGTCAGCAAGGTTTACCTGCGTTAAGCCTTAATTGGGGGCCATGGGAAGCAGGGATTGCTTTGCGGGATAGTCGAACGCTGCCAATACTGGAAAACAGTGGCTTACAGCCATTCGGTTCAGAGGAGGGATTAGCGGTTTTAGATCGTTTGTTTGCTCGGATGGAGCCGCAACTGGTGCCGTTCTTGACGAATTGGTCAAATTTACTTTCCAGCCAGATGCGTCACCTACCGCTATTGCGTGATATTCAGCAAAAAAATGTTGTTCAGACTTTACCCATAGAAGCGGCGGTTGCAGTAAGTGATCTGGACGATGTCGTTAGCTTGCTACAGACTTTTTGTGGTGAGATTGCTGGGACGCCAGTAGAAGTATTCCATCCTGATCTACCTTTGACTAACAACGGTATTGATTCATTGAATGGTTTAATGTTGGTACAAAAAATCAATAAACAATTACGTTTGGATATTCCTCTGGAATTGTTGTTAAGTGATAAGCCGCTGGCTGAACTTGCATCATTGATTACGTATCGACTGCAAATTAAGGCAATTGCGAAGTAGAATAACCTTCGGGTTGTTTAAGCGTCATCAAATTAGAGACACGTAGTTGCGATTTAGTTTCAAGAGGAAACTTATCGGACTACGGTGTCTCTAATGTTCTATTTTGAAGGTGTTTTCTAATTGATTAAGTTTAATAAATTGATTATTGAGAAATATGAGATTGTCATTTTAACCTTTGACTATCATTTCCTGTTTTAATACTTCATGTTTGATAAATTTCATATAGTTAATAAGCGGAACTGTATAAATAATCATATTGTAATTTTGTTAAAGTTATTTGTATATTTTAATTCCACTAAATTATAAAATAACAAAGGAGTTATAAAATGAGTTATGTTGGTTATGACAGTGAAATTGGCGAGGATATTAAATTTTGTTGGGGCGATTTTTTTTCTATTTCCAGTGAACAAAAGAATCCCACTAACCTGAAAGAGCCTTTGAATATCACTGTAACTCCAAATACTTATCCGCCTAAAATTGATAATCAACGGGCCGACTGGGTCGTAACGGCTGCATTACCTGCATTCAACGCTCTTTCCCGCCAAGGACATAAAGTGAGAAATTTTGCCGCAATAGGAACTGGCGCGGGAATAGATGCACTGGTTGCAACAGAAATTTTAACGCCATCGACGCTTACAGTGACTGATCTTCATGAAGATGTAGTGAAGTTAGCGCAGAGAAACCTCCATCGCAATATCACGAAGGATGACATTAGTATCCATGCCGTGTGTGGTGATCTCTGTGAACCGCTTATGTCTTTGGGCATAAAATTTGATTTAATTTATGAAAACTTGCCCAATATTCCATTACCGGAAACTGTTCATTTACTGGAGGGTGTAAACAGTTCTACCTTTGCGATATGGGAACAGCCTGAAACGTCAACGAATGAACAAAATTATTTGCTCGAATTGCATCGCCTTTTTCTGAAACAGGCGAAACCTTTGTTGACAGAGACAGGGAAGGCCGTGTCGTGTATAGGCGCACGTGTTCCCCTTGAGTCAATGCTTTTAATGGCAAGAACGGAGGGGTATGAGCCTGAGATTATTGTTTACAACTGGAAGGAACAATCTGAGCCTTTTGATGTTATCTCGGGTTATGCCTGTAATCAGCAAAAGGGATTGGGTCCATTCTATTTTTATCCTGTCGATGCTGTCAGGGAAACGTTCGAATTTATCTCTTCAGAATATGCTGCAAAAAATGCCCAGGAAATAGAAAAACGGCTAGCACCGTATGCGATTGATGCAGAAGCGGCACTGTCTCACCTCAACCAAGGTGAGCAACTGGCCCATACTGTTGCAGTTATTGCCAGTACCCCAATGAAATAGGGGAAGATCTTAAAAAATATAAGGAGGTAAATATGTCGGTGAGTATCAGTGAGGTATCGCGTACTCCCCAATTTGTTGATACGGTTTTTGGGTGTACACCGTTGGTTGATTTGCGAAGAATAGCGAATGGAAGTGCGTTAATTCAGGCGAAACTGGAATATTTTAACCCCAGTGGCAGTATAAAAGATCGCATTGTGGCTTTCATTATCAATGATGCAGAACGGCGTGGTGTGCTCAAACCAGGAGGAACGCTGGTTGAACATACATCGGGAAACACGGGCGCAGCAGTAGCGATGATTGCCGCAGCCAGAGGCTACCGTGCTGTTCTTACCATGCCTGATAAAGTGAGCCAGGAAAAACAAGCAGCATGCAGGGAAGGGCAAGCGTATTGTGACTATCGTTCCTGATTCTGGACTCAAATATTTATCGAAATTTTACGATGATAACTGGATGAAATCGTCCGAGTACACTAAAGGCAAATAATCACATAACAACATAAGTCAGCCATGAACACAAAATACAACTCAACATTGAATATGAAAGAAAACCTTAAAATATTGCTGATGGCTATTCTATTCTCTGTACTTTGGAGTTCAGCCTTTATAGCCGGAAAGTTTGGCATTGAGTCATCACCGCCCTTGTTTTTACTAGCCATACGATTCCTGCTGGCTGGCTTGTTCATGATATTGATCATGGGGTTTATACCTAGTGTCAAAATACCCGACCGTAAACCCCGTTCGTGGCTGCTGGCATTGATATTGGGGATGTTGAACAATGTACTGTATCTTGGACTGAGTTTTTATGCGTTACAAATTCTTCCGGCGGGATTTATCGTCATTATCATCAGTACAGCCCCCATTATTACGGCTGTACTGGCACACTTTACGCTCGGGGAGCTTTTAACCAAGAAAAAACTGGCAGGTCTCATACTGAGTATTTGCGGTGTATGGCTTATTGTTCATGGGCAATTGGTTGAAGGCGATTCCACTCAGTTCCAGCTTCTGGGATTTGCGCTGGTTGGGTTAAGTACAGTTTCTATGACGTGTGGAACCATTGTTTATCGACGTTATGCCAGTGATATTTCTCCTTTTTGGATCAACACATGGTCAACGATTATCGCAGGATTCATTATGCTGGTGTTGTCCTTGCTTTTTGAAAACTTGTCAACGGTAAATTTGGACAGACGTTTCTGGATTGTATCTCTCTATCTTGCATTGGTTGTCTCTATCGGTGCTATGCTGTTGTGGTTTCACCTTATCCGTACTGCCGGTGCAAGCAAAGCCAGCGCCTGTCATTTTCTGAACCCGGTGTTTGGATTGGTACTTGCGGGGGTTTTACTGCATGAAATGCCCAGCTTTATTGGGGTCTTAGGTGTTATTCCCGTTTGTTTAGGGATAGGGTTAGTGGTTCGGAGTCGTTGATACAATTGTTTAATCTGGCTGCCTATATTAACCTGAGGTTTGCTTAAGAAGGGAACTAAGTGCCTGAGGCACGATCAAAGTTTTTGTCAAAGAAAAGCCTGAAGATGGTGGTGAACTGTATATTTGGAATAAAGAAATCTCGCCTGAGGCTTTCGATGAAATGCGTCGAGAGAGTTATGGAATAGCTCCCGCTTTACTGGGTAATCCAGATGTTGTGATTAGACCATCACCGGGTGATCTGATTTTGTTTAATTCGCGTCGTATGCATGCGGTTTCTCCGGGTAGCAGTGGCATTCGTTTAAGTTTGTCATGTTTTATCGGGTATAGGGGTATGGCAGAACCTTTGTCATTTTGGAGTTAATGTGTCCATTTTTCTACATGAGTTTTTAGAGCTAGCTTTAATCCACTTTTTAGCTGTTGTTGTTCCGGGGCCTGATTTTGCGGTCACGGTGAGACAAAGTACGAGTTTTGGTCGAAAGGCGGGGATCTATACAGCGATTGGTATTGGTGCCGGGATTTCTGTACATGTTATTTATACATTGATTGGTATTGGTACAATAATGCACGCTTTGCCTTGGTTATTGAATACCGTCAGATTGATTGGTGGTGTTTACCTGTTTTATCTGGGTGTCTGTTTTATGAGAAAAAAGGCCGACACCAGTGTGATTGCGGAAAATCAAGGTGATAATTCAGGCGTCCTGATTAATAAAAGTTTATCTCGTTCATTAATAACGGGTTTTGTTACTAATGCAACAAACCCAAAGGCGACATTATTTTTTCTAGCCATATTTACTACCGTGGTCAGCTCAAAAACACCTATGAGCATACAGATTTTTTATGGCTTCTGGATGTGTGCTGTCAATGCACTATGGTTTGTGTTTGTAAGCCTGATATTTTCAAGCATGGCAGTAAGAAATAGATTTGTCAGTTATGGACACTGGATTGAAAGGATAATGGGACTACTCCTGATTTTCTTTTCTGTAAGATTATTATTTTGGTGGGATAATTAACTCTATAAAGTATTTCTCCCCGGTTACAGAGTTATCTATGCTCCCGGGGATTCGTTCCCTTAAGTTATTTTAACCAGCCTTTAGCTTGAGCCGCTTCCAGTTGGGGTAACAAGTATTGCCAGAATTCAGGATAAACATCGGCAATAAATTTATTGCGGTTAATCACCTGTTCCAGGCGAATATCATTTTCTACCCAGCTCTGGCCTTTATTATGCAAATTCATCAGAACGGGCATCAGTCTGTCCAGCATTTTAGCAAAACGGGCATCCTGACTTTCTCCTGTTTCATACTCCTGCCACAGCGACATAAAGTGATTTTTCTGAGGTTCGGGTAATAAACCAAAAAGACGGTTGGCGGCTTTAACTTCTTGCTCATGAATGGCTTCACGGGCAGCTAAATCGTAAACCATCACATCACCAGCATCAATTTCTACAATATCGTGAATTAATGCCATCTGGATAACTCGCTGAGTATTTACCCCTTTCATATAAGGCGCAAAACTCATTACAGCAATAGCGAAATGCCAGCTATGTTCTGCGGAATTTTCCTGACGCTGGTTATCCAATAACTTAGTCCGCCGTTGAACGTTCTTCAGCTTATCCAATTCCATCAAAAAACCAATTACATCAGTAAAAGGGCCAAAATCAACGGCAGGTACTGCTAATGACATATAAACCTCATTAATTATTTTTCTTCATCGAGAGAATAAGGCAGAGGCTGAATAGTGAGTGAATGTCCTTCATCGTCACGGATACGGAATACACTATTGCTTTCCATATCATTATTCATGATGACTTGTACCCAGACACTATTATCATTCAGCTTCACGGCAGCTAAAACGGTACCCGTTCTCCGCCACTTATCTCCCAGTTGCCATTCCAGATCATCTCCGGCGACAGGAATTTTGGCCGCACTGCCAGCCAACCAATACATTGCCCGTTTATTTGCTCCACGGTATTTAGCACGGGCCACCATTTCTTGACCGGTATAACACCCTTTTTTAAAACATATTCCGCCTTCCAGTGCCTGAAGGTTAGTTGCTTGTGGAATAAACTGTGCACTGTTTACAGCGTCAATAACCGGGAAGCCGGCGGCAATATCCAATGCCAGCCACTGTTCGCTATTATTAAACTGAGCCTGGAGTTTTTCTGTTAACTGCTCAGCAGTTGCTGGGTCGGTAATCAACATGAAACGCTCAGATGGCAGGGCAAAATGGAGCAAAGTTGTCGTTTCATGTTCAGTAACAGCATTATCAGCATCGGGTAGTGTTGGGAAAATATTATTCAGTGCCTCACGGCAGCCTTTACCTGCAACACCTAGCAACGCTACATTTTCATCCTGAACTAGCGTAGTTTTAGAGAATACCGCATATTTTTTCAGTTCTGTAAGCTGGTTTTCCAGCACGCTGCGACGCTCAATATAAGCAAGACTTTCACCACGATGAAAGAGGCGTAGATTACTCCACATTTTACCTTTTGCATCACAATGTGCACTAAGCACGTGTTGATTCGCTGCCAGTGCGAAAATATCTGCTGTAACCTGACTTTGCAGATACTTTTCTGTATCCGGCCCGGTTGCTGTTACCAGGCCCCAGTCATCCAGAGAGATTAAAGTCAGGGGAAGGGTTGATGAAGACAATGGAGATTGTGAAGAAAATGGAGTTTTATAAGCCATGATACATCCTGCCAATCAGATATTTGAGCCAATGATGTATCAATGGTAAAAGAGCTGAAGCACAATGCAAGTAGTTATTATTGCTATTAGCTGGCATGATGCATGAGTTTGCTGGGCGACTTACTGGCTAATGGATTTAACATAGATAATGAGAATAAAAAAGGGGATTGTTTGAACATGGATATTGATAATAAAGCACGTATACATTGGGCATGTCGGCGTGGAATGCGTGAGCTTGATATTTCAATCATGCCGTTTTTTAGGTATGAATATGACTCACTTAGTGATGATGATAAACGGCTTTTTATTCGTTTACTCGAATGCGCTGATCCTGACCTGTTTAACTGGCTAATGAATCATGGGCGTCCGGAAGATGAAGAGTTATTCCGTATGATTAAACTTATTCAGAATAGAAATAAAGATCGTGGTCCTGTGGAAATGTAATCTCAGGGTATCTTGGAATACCCAGCTGATTTCTACCTGTATCCATGGTGCGATAGCATTTATCATATTGCTTGCTCCATGGCCTACGGATGACGCTATTTTCTGGATTTTCTGGCTTCCTTTGGTATTGTTGATTATTGCCAGTTGGGGGCGTAGCCAGAAAAATATCCGAAAATCACAGGGGCTTTTAGTTCTGCTCAATGATAATAGGCTGCAATGGAAGAAACATGAGTGGCAAATTATCCGGCAGCCGTGGCTATGTCGCTATGGAATATTGATCACAGCTCAATCTTTGTATAATCAGAAAAAAATCCGTTTATGGATAGCATCCGACAGCATGCCACAAGATGAATGGCGTAATATCAATCAATTGTTGTTGCAATATCTTGATATTTGATTGCGCTGAAATTTTCCTGATTTAAAGTAGGGACTCCAATTCTTGCAGGATTTGCATACACCATTGTGATAAACGCTCATCGGTTTGCTCATACTGGTTGACATCATCCAAAGCCAGCCCGACAAATTGTGAACCATTATCCGTTAATGGTTTCGGGCTGGTAAACTCATAACCTTCTGTCGGCCAGAAGCCAATAAAGTGCACACCTGAAGGGAGTAGATGGTGATATAGCATACCGAGAGCATCAAGGAACCATTCGCCATAATCAATCTGATCACCCATACCATACATGGCAATGATTTTTCCCTGTAAATTGAGGGCAGGAATGTGATCCCAAATAGCCAGCCAGTCTTCCTGTAATTCACCAAAATCCCATGTTGGGATGCCGAGGATCAGTACCGAATATTCTTCCATTAATTCAGGTACTGTTTCTTTGATATTGTGGAGATCAATTAAATCTTCACCGAGTATATCGCGGATTTTCTCTGCTACCATTTCGGTGTAACAGGTGCTGGAACCGTAAAAAAGACCAATTTTCATCGTTAATTATTATGGTTTTTGAACATTAGGGCAGGCATTGTAACAGAATAATTGCTTTTTCAGGCATAATAGCCAACATAGATTTGCAAATTTAAGGAAAGAGTTTCGTGTCAGAAAAGCAGACTCAGTTGATAAATCCATTGATAGAACAATTTCTTGATGCTATCTGGTTGGAACATGATCTTGCGGAAAATACACTTGTTTCTTACCGGTTGGATTTACAAGCATTGGATAACTGGCTGGTTCATTACGGTCATGATTTATTATCTGTCCAATCGATTGATTTGCAATCTTTTCTGGCAGAACGCGTAGATGGAGGATATAAAGCCAGTAGCTCAGCGCGTTTACTCAGTGCTATGCGTCAATTGTTCCAGTATTTTTACCGGGAAAAAATGCGGACCGATGATCCAACTGCGCTTTTATCTGCACCGAAGTTACCTAAGCGATTACCTAAAGATTTAAGTGAAAAGCAGGTAGAAGCTTTGCTTAATGCGCCTCGGACAGATCAGCCCTTAGAACTGAGAGATAAAGCGATGCTTGAGGTGCTTTATGCTTGTGGTTTACGGGTATCTGAATTAGTGGGATTGACACTTTCCGATGTCAGTCTACGTCAGGGGGTGGTGAGAGTCATTGGTAAAGGAAATAAAGAACGGCTGGTGCCTTTAGGAGAAGAGGCAATTTATTGGCTGGAGAATTACATGGAATACGGGAGAAACGAGTTGCTGAATGGTGCAACGTTGGATGTAATTTTTCCCAGCAACCGGGGGCAACAAATGACCCGACAGACTTTCTGGCACCGGATTAAACATTATGCCGTACTGGCCGGAATTGATACTGAACGGCTATCTCCCCATGTTTTGCGGCATGCATTTGCAACGCATTTGCTTAATCATGGTGCTGACTTACGAGTTGTGCAGATGTTACTGGGGCATAGCGATCTATCCACAACACAAATATATACTCATGTAGCAACAGAACGACTCAGATTGCTACATCAACAACATCATCCGCGTGGGTGAGCATGGATTTAAAGGAACTGAAAATGAAAAAAAGCGTCTTATATTTTTCTCTTTTGCTGGCCTTGTTTAGCAGAAATGTACTTGCTGATGATGGCGCTGTTCATGGAACGATGCAAAAATTGGGGATTAAGGTAGAAAGTATCAAACCATCACCTATTGTTGGTTTAAATACGATAGTGACCGAGCAAGGTATCATTTATCTATCTGATGACGGTAAATATTTATTGCAAGGGCCAATTTACGACGTCAGTGGTAGTTCTCCTGTGAATGTCAGTAATCAATTGTTGATGAAAAAGCTGGAAGCAATGAAAGACCAGATGATTATCTACAAAGCGCCAGAAGAGAAACATGTTGTGACTGTTTTCACGGATATTACATGTGGTTACTGCCATAAGCTGCATGAAAATATGCAGGAATACAATAAACTCGGGATTACTGTTCGCTATTTGGCATTCCCTCGTCAGGGCATGCAGAATAAGTTTGCTGAAGAGATGCAATCTATCTGGTGTAGTGCAACGCCACAGAAATCGCTGGATGCGGCGTTTAAAGGTAATGATATTTCGCCAATCAAGGGCTGTAAGGTGGATATCGCTAACCATTATAAACTGGGTCTCCAGTTTGGCGTGCAGGGAACGCCTGCGATTATCCTTAAAGATGGCAATTTGTTAGGTGGATACATGCCACCAGAAGCTTTGGCAAAGGCATTAGATCAGCGTGGTAAATAAGTTTAGTGAATATTGAAACACAACTCCGCCGCCGCCCGGCGGTGGATGACAGTTACCTTCCACCACAGATTCATCCGTTACTGCGTCGTTTATATGCCATTCGGGGTATCCAGCAAGCTAATGAATTGGATCGCAGTGTTCAGGGATTGCTCAATTATCAGCATCTGAGTGGTGTGGAACAGGCGGTATCGCTATTACTGGCAGCGTTGCATGAACATTGGCGTATCGTTATTGTTGGCGATTTCGATGCTGACGGTGCAACCAGTACGGCGCTGGCGCTCCGAGCATTACGGGCAATGGGATATCGTAATCTGGATTATCTGGTGCCAAATCGTTTTGAAGATGGTTATGGCTTAAGTCCACAGGTGGTAGAGGAAGTCGTCAAAAAAGGCGCAGATCTTATTATTACCGTGGATAATGGCATCTCTTCTCATGATGGAGTCATGGCTGCTCATCAGCACCAGATGAAAGTCATTGTGACAGACCATCACTTACCGGGTGAGATTCTGCCAGCCGCTGATGCCATTATTAACCCCAATCTGTCTGATTGTTCGTTTCCGTCTAAATCATTAGCGGGAGTGGGTGTCACATTTTATTTGATGTCTGCTTTGAGAGCGGCGCTGAGAAAAGAGCAATGGTTTGAAAAACAGGGCGTTGCTCTGCCGAATTTGGCTGAAATGCTGGATTTAGTTGCGTTGGGAACCGTTGCTGATGTTGTGCCTTTGGATACCAACAACCGGATTCTGGTTTATCAGGGGTTGAATCGCATTCGTGCCGGGCGTTGCTGCGCGGGGATTCGTGCATTACTGGAAGTTTCCAAACGTGAAGCTCATAAACTGACCGCTAGCGATTTGGGCTTTTTTCTGGGGCCAAGATTGAATGCGGCGGGGCGTCTGGATGACATGTCTATTGGCGTCGCTTTATTGCTAACTGATGATATGGCAAAAGCGCGTCAGATAGCTTGCGAATTGGATGGACTTAATCATACCCGTCGTGAAATAGAACAGGGAATGCAGCAAGAAGCACTGCAAATTTGTGACAAACTTGAACGTACCAGTACGGAACTACCCTATGGACTGGCGCTCTATCATCCAGAATGGCATCAGGGAGTGGTGGGAATTCTGGCCTCCCGAATTAAAGAACGTTTTCACCGGCCTGTTATCGCTTTTGCACCGGCGGGTGACGGTATTTTAAAAGGTTCTGGCCGTTCAGTTCTGGGGCTGCATATGCGTGATGCCCTTGAGCGGCTTGATACTTTAAATCCAGGACTCATACTTAAATTTGGTGGTCATGCAATGGCTGCTGGTCTGTCACTTGAACAGGATAAATTTGAACAATTCCAGCATCACTTTTCTGCTCTGATGGCAGATTGGTTGGATATTTCGCAACTTGAAGGTGTTATCTGGAGTGATGGTGAGTTGGCGATTGGTGAACTGACCCTGGAGATTGCTGAAATGTTGCGTGATGGTGGTCCCTGGGGGCAAGCCTTCCCGGAACCTGTTTTTGACGGTAAATTCAAGCTACATCAACAGCGCATTGTCGGAGAACGCCATTTAAAAGTGATCGTAGAACCATTAAATGGTGGACCGATGTTGGATGGTATCGCATTCAATATCGATCCAACTTGCTGGCCGGATAACAGTGTCCGTGAAGTGGAACTTGCTTATAAACTGGATGTTAATGAGTTTAGAGGCAATCGTGATGTACAACTTTTGATCCAGCATCTTTGGCCTTATTAACGTAAATGATGAAAAGGGTTTTTCCAATCCTTTTCATCACAACCAAGTATTGAACAAGGCACGTGAAGAACTACATCGCCTTAATAAAGATCAAGGGTGGTATAAATAATGATATATGCTGTAGAAGTAGTTAAAAATTTGGGACAAACAGCAGAGCAACTAATTGAAAAACAGATTATTCCAGCTAATAAGTTTGAATATTTTTTGAAGGAGATGATGAGTTTTTTTGTAAACCAGAGTCCGGTCTGAGGTTAACTTTTCACAATGTTTCAAGGAGACTGCGTTCAGTGGAATTTGTATTAATCAATGTTTATGATAACAATAATTCATATAACGGCGATATGCCTCCTCTATTTTTAAACTCAATGGATAAAACAACCGTTAGAACACTCTCATGGGGGAACCTGATTTAGAGGTTAGATATGAATAAACAGGTTAGATAAATAATGGCGATCAATATTGAAGATTTAATTAATAGCTTAGGAAGAGATTATAAAGATATTTTTAATTAAAGACTAATTCCTTATAAAACAAAGCCCCACAGGTTTCCTAGTGATAAGATGATATATCTGTATATGGCAAGAGAAGGAGTTTTTTTATCTTTTTTGGATAAAATATGGCGCGATATTGAATCGCTACCGATGATGGAAGAGAAGGATTTTCGTGATTATATTCTGGTACTTCTTATTCCTGTAACGATTATTTAACTGATTTAAGACAAAGTTTACTTAAAATTGAAAACATTAATAAAATCATTTCATTTTTGAAAATACATTTTTGATTAAATAATTGATATTCTTATTTGTTATTTTCCACAAAAAGGGATATAAACATTAATAGAGTTAATTTTTTCTGATAATTATATAATAGGCCAGTTTTAAAATCCATGGTATTAATCCCCGATTTTAATTGGGGTGAGATTTTAACTATTTTTAATGTCTAATTTGGGGCGGGTTTAATCATCATGGCATATCGTAGTTTTACGTTTAATAAACGTTAATTATCGTCGATTTTATTTTTACTGGCGCTATTGAGACTGTAATTTTGAATGGTTTTAACAAGGCATCAATAGCGGAGAGAAAGTGTTTAAATACCAGTCCATTCGGTTTTACACTGATGGATTTTTACTTTTTACTTTTTACTAATGATTAATGGGCTTCGATGAAGTGTAGTTAATTATTTTCCTGAAAAACGTATTTGTTGAATTAACTTTGTTTTTTATACCCAATAGATTTCAAGATGCATCGCGACGGCAAGGGAGCGAATCCCCGGGAGCATAGATAACTATGTGACTGGGGTGAGTGAGTGCAGCCAACAAAGAGGCAACTTGAAAGATAACAGGTATATATAAAAATTTTACTATCCCTGCATTTGTGCTTTTAAATGGTTATGGCGGATTAGGTAAATGTAAAATAAACAAAGGGATAACATCGTCGATAAATTATTAAATATGGCAGTGAATAAGACGCTTTTAGCCATGCTGTATCTATCGGGGAGCTGGGCGTGGTTGATTCTCTGCAATTATCAGAGAGTGTAGAATCTAGACTGATGTAAAATCGCCAGCCAGACCGTTTTGTGCTGTGCAAGCTCAACGGGAAACTTACTTAATTATCGAGAATCAAGATGATGCATGAGCATTTCCATAAACTGGCAGCAATGAATACGTGACAAATCGGTTGAAATGCTATAAACCCTTTGCCAAATCCGCTACAATGCGCGGTTCGAAAAACATCCCGTTTATTTACGACTACACAACGTAAGACACTAAAATATGTTTGAAATTAATCCGGTAAAAAACCACATTCAGGACCTGTCTGAACGGACAACGGTTCTGAGGGGGTATCTTTGACTACGATGTCAAAAAAGAACGCTTAGAAGAAGTTAATGCCGAACTGGAACAACCTGATGTCTGGAATGAACCTGAACGGGCACAGGCTTTGGGTAAAGAACGCTCCTCACTGGAAGAGATTGTTGAGACCATTGATCAGCTTGAGCAAGGTCTGGAAGATGTACAGGGTTTGTTGGAATTGGCCGTAGAAGCTGACGATGAAGAGACTTTCCATGAAGCGGTGGCGGAATTGGAGCAGCTTGAAGGCAAATTGGGTCAATTAGAATTCCGCCGTATGTTCTCTGGTGAGTATGACAGTGCTAACTGTTATCTTGATTTGCAGGCAGGTTCTGGCGGTACTGAAGCTCAGGATTGGGCAAGTATGCTGATGCGTATGTATCTGCGCTGGGCTGAATCCAAAGGTTTTAAAACAGAAATCATTGAAGAATCGGATGGTGAAGTTGCCGGGTTGAAATCAGCGACTATTAGAATCATAGGTGATTATGCTTATGGTTGGTTGCGTACTGAAACCGGTGTTCACCGTTTGGTCCGCAAGAGTCCATTTGATTCTGGTGGTCGTCGTCATACCTCATTCAGCTCTGCGTTCATCTATCCTGAAGTTGATGATGATATTGATATTGAAATTAACCCGGCAGACTTACGTATTGACGTTTATCGCGCATCAGGTGCAGGTGGACAGCACGTTAACAAAACAGAATCTGCGGTGCGTATTACCCATATTCCAACTAACATTGTGACTCAGTGTCAGAATGACCGTTCCCAGCATAAAAACAAAGACCAGGCAATGAAACAGCTGAAAGCGAAGCTGTATGAACTGGAAATGCAGAAGAAGAATGCTAACAGGCAGGAAATGGAAGAGAACAAATCTGATATTGGCTGGGGCAGCCAAATCCGTTCTTATGTTCTGGATGATTCACGCATCAAAGACTTGCGCACCGGTGTTGAAACTCGCAATACTCAATCTGTGCTGGATGGCGATCTGGATAAATTCATTGAAGCAAGCCTTAAAGCTGGCTTATGAGGAACTAAAATGTCACAACAACAACAGGGTACCGAACAGGCTCCCGATTTAAATAACGAACTGAAAACCCGCCGTGAAAAACTCGCGGCTTTACGTGAAAATGGCATTGCCTTCCCAAATGATTTTCATCGTGAAAACATTTCAGAAGAGCTGCACGCGAAATATGACGACAAAGCCCAAGAAGAGCTGGAAGCACTGAATATTGAAGTGACAGTTGGCGGTCGTATGATGACTCGTCGCATCATGGGTAAGGCTTCTTTTGTCACGCTACAGGATGCGAGCGGTCGTATTCAGTTATATGTTGCTCGCGATGATTTGCCGGAAGGTATTTATAACGAACAATTTAAAAAATGGGATTTGGGAGACATTCTGGGCGCCCGGGGTAAGTTGTTTAAAACCAAGACCGGTGAGCTTTCTGTTCATTGTACGGAATTGCGTTTGTTGACTAAAGCTCTGCGTCCATTGCCGGATAAATTCCACGGTTTGGCTGATCAGGAAACCCGTTACCGCCAGCGCTATCTGGATTTGATTGCTAATGAAGAATCGCGCAAGACTTTCCAGATTCGTTCTCAGGTCTTGTCGGTGATGCGTAACTTTATTATCAGTAAAGGCTTTATGGAAGTAGAAACACCGATGATGCAGGTAATTCCTGGTGGTGCGGCGGCACGTCCGTTTATTACTCACCACAATGCGTTGGACATTGATATGTATCTGCGTATTGCGCCGGAACTTTACCTGAAACGTTTGGTAGTTGGTGGTTTTGAGCGTGTGTTTGAAATTAACCGTAACTTCCGTAATGAAGGTGTATCTCCGCGCCATAACCCTGAGTTCACGATGTTAGAACTCTATATGGCTTATGCAGATTACAAAGATCTGATTGTGCTGATCGAAGAGTTATTCCGTACCCTGGCTCAGAATGTTTTGGGGGATACACTGGTTAAATATGGTGAGCAGGAATTCGATTTCGGTAAACCATTTGCTCAAATGAGCATGAAAGAAGCTATTTGCAAATATCGCCCTGAGACCAATATGGCAGATCTGGAAGATATGGATAAAGCGGTGGCTATTGCTGAATCTCTTGGTATTAAAGTTGAAAAAAGCTGGGGACTCGGTCGCGTTCAGTGTGAGATTTTCGAAGAAACGGCTGAAAGCCGCTTGATTCAACCCACATTTATCACTGAATATCCGGCAGAAGTTTCTCCGTTGGCTCGCCGTAATAATGAAAATCCGTTTATCACCGACCGTTTTGAATTCTTTATTGGTGGACGTGAAATTGGGAACGGCTTCTCAGAATTGAATGATGCTGAAGATCAGGCAGAACGTTTTGCAGAACAGGTTCGTCAGAAAGATGAAGGTGATGATGAAGCGATGTTCTATGATGAAGATTATATAACGGCTTTGGAACACGGCATGCCACCGACAGCCGGTTTGGGTATTGGTATTGACCGTATGGTCATGTTATTTACCAACAGCCATACCATCCGTGACGTTATTCTGTTCCCGGCGATGCGCCCACAGAAATAACAGACAGAATTAAGTTTTAAATTTTAATTCCCCTGTGGCATAGCGGTCAGGGGAGTTTTTATTTTCAATTGATTGAAATATAGACAGCTTAAATAAATAATGGCTTGCTGGTGCCAATGAAATCGCTATAATAATTTATGTTATTCCCAAAGCGGGTGTAGCTCAATGGTAGAGCAGAGGCTTCCCAAGCCTACGACGAGGGTTCGATTCCCTTCACCCGCTCCAGTTTGCCTCTTCCTGAAAATACCGAGTGGTTCACATTAAAAGTGTATTTTTTTATATGATGTAGCCAGGTTAATTACTGCGATATTGTTTAAGATGAAAATAATCCCATTATTAAATCAGCCTCGAATCAGCTAGACGTGATGTATTTTGAATGCGAATACATCACCATAGAAAGCATTCTATGGTAAATAAATAATCAATAGAGACTGTTTACCATGAAAGAAAAACATTGGTCGAAAACCCAACTTTTACATGAAGCTGTAACCAATCAAAATATTATTATCAAAGGCACTCATAGCTACTACAGTGATTGTTGGAGTGGTGATTTTGAAGAATCTGTCGTGCGTTATTTATACGGTGATAAGATCAGTCTTCAATGGGAGTCTAAGTGGCCAATTGATAAATTGTATATTGGCGATTATGTTTGCATAGGTGCTGAAACCATTATTCTTATGGGTGGAAACAATACGCACAGAGCAGATTGGTTCTGTTTATATCCATTCATGGAATATATTGAAGACGCATACATAGGCAAAGGTGATACGCATATTCATGATGGCGTGTGGCTTGGTATTCGTTCAATGATTATGCCAGGTGTCACTATCGGAGAAGGTGCTATAGTTGCGGCTAATAGCGTCGTAACTAAAGATGTTGAGCCATATAGTCTTGTAGCTGGCTCGCCTGCGAAATTAGTTAAATATCGATTTGTACCGCACATCATAAATGAACTGTTAGCGTTAAAAATATATGATTGGTCAGAAGAGAAATTTAATGCATTAAAACCCTATCTCTGTTCTTCAGATATTAACGCGTTAATATCCGCTGTAAAATCATATGTAGAGGAATAGTTAATTAGACTGGATTCAATAAGTATAATTTTTCACAATATTTAATTGCTGAATTATTTAACTGAAGTCTATTAATTATTAGCTTAAATACCGTTTCGGCACTCAAGTCGCAAACGGTATTTCTCCGAAATTAATCTGACTTTGACTCACTAAATAGAAAACATCGTACAATAGGGTGAAAAAATAAGACAAGAAATTGTTATTCTTTGTTTAATATTCCTTCAATATAAAAGAAAGTATGCTACTATTTCTATTATGAAAAGAAAAAATACACCAACGCCACATGACGCTATTTTTAAAAAGTTTTTAAGTCATATTGATACTGCCAGAGATTTTCTAGAGATACACTTACCTGCCTCATTACGGACAGTTTGTGATCTTAATATACCCAATAGATTTCAAGATGGATCGAGACGGCAAGGGAGCGTAGCCAACAAAGCAGCAACTTGAAAGATGAAGAGTATATGTACCTCTGAATGAGTTGTTCTTAGAATAAAAGGTATTTCCGTTATTGGTAAATGATCAATTGCTAAAATAAATCTGCTTAAGCTGTTGGCAAGGCTGAAACAGATTAATTAAGCCATAATACGGAAATAAACTCAGTAGATATCTGATATTCTCTTGGCACTTTTAATCAATATTTCTTTATAACCAGGCGTCTGTTTTTCTACATTGGAAAATATGGCCTGACGTGTGGCATTGGTTATCTCTTTTCCTGCGAATTCTGGAGTGCCGCTATTGAACGGAGGTTTTGGGTTATATTGCAGCGCCAATTGAGCTATTTGTGCGTGTTCTTCATCTTTAATTTCCGCGAGCAATGTTAAACCAAAATCAATCCCCGCAGTAACGCCGCCCCCTGTGATCCGGTTTCTATCGATAACGACTCTTTTATTGACCGGTATTGCACCGAACTTGCTGAGATTGTCCATCATCGACCAATGAGTCGCCGCTTTATACCCTTTTAGCAAGCCAGCGGCTCCTAGCAGAATAGATCCGGTACACACGCTTGTTACCCAGGATGCTTTACTGCCCACTTTATGTATCCAATCAAGCATGTCTAATTCGTTAAGTAAAGCATAAGGATTTCCGGTGCCGGGAACACATAAGATATCCACTTTGTCTAACTGCTCAAATGTTATACTCGGTGAGAATGATATATGTTCCAGCTCAGTACGTACCGGAAGTAAATCGCGCCAAACATATTCAATATTTAACCATTCTCCTATTGTAAGAATCGTCGCGGGACCAATCATATCAAGGGGTGTAATGCCCGGAAAAATGACAAAAGCAAGGGTGGGCTTTCCTCCAGATGATGCTTTCATTGCCGAAGGTAATGCTACAGAGCGTTCTTTGGCAAAAGCATTCTGATTGGCAAAAATGCCTATTGATGAAATTGTCAGTGCAGATTTAATAATAAAGTTTCTTCTATCAATAGATATATTTTTCATGGCGAAATTTTCCTTATCGAGATTGAAAGCGAACCGAAATACGTGTGCCGTTACCTTTATCGATCGCGGAATGTTTATATTCCCGGTAGTGAATTGATGGGATAACTGTAACCGTTAGTTAATTGGCGTATATGCCAATATTGCGACAATTTACGCCAAGTGCCATAATTTCCTTATGAACATTAAAACTCTCTATTTGCTGATCTTCCCCAATATAAATCTGCTGGATCTTTCAGGGCCATTGCAGGTCTTTACAACAGCTAATGATCTGGCAGAGAAGTCCGGTCACAGACAACCCTACACCATAAAAGTCGTGGCTTGTGATCCCGGGCAAGTAATGACAGAGGCCGGAATAAGTGTACAGGCAGAACCCTTGCCTGAGTTGGATTCTCCCGCTGATACTTTGATCGTTGTAGGGGGAATCGGCGTTGAGTCAGCGGCGAGCCATCCGCCATTGCGTAATTGGTTAAAGGGACATGCACCTTTGGCTAGGCGTATTGTGTCTATATGCAGTGGGGCATTCGTTCTGGCTGCCTGCGGGTTGCTTGATGGCCGCCGAGTCGTCACTCATTGGAGCAGCTGCGCCGAACTGGCCCGGCGTTACAGTAAATTACAGGTAGAATGTGATCCCATCTTTATTCAGGATGGTCCGGTGTGGACTTCTGCCGGTGTTACCGCAGGTATCGATCTGGCTCTGGCGCTGCTGGAAGAAGATCTCGGTCATAAAATGGCACTGGATGTTGCACGGAACCTTGTTATGTTTCTTAAACGTCCTGGTGGGCAGGAACAGTTTAGTGCTCCGCTGGCGTTACAAAGTAGCACAAGTAAATTTGCAGATCTGCACGCCTGGATGACCAACAATTTGGCAGGTGATCTTTCTGTGATAGCCTTGGCCGCTCGTGCCAATATGAGTGAGCGTAGCTTCGTGCGCCACTACGGCCAACATGTAGGAATTACGCCAGCCAAAGCGGTGGAGCGATTCCGTCTGGAAGCAGCACGTCATCTTTTGGTTGAATCCACGCTATCGCTCAAGTGTATAGCTTCCCGTTGTGGTTTCGGTTGTGAAGACACTTTACGCCGTAGTTTCTGCCGGGCGTTCGGGAGTACGCCGCAGGATTATCGCAAGCATTTCAAGACGACGTTTTAAATCACTTTTTCGTCAATATTTGTTGCTTTATTCCCGTATTCCCTGCCATTTCTTTTTTCAGCCGTCTCCACAACGTAGTACGGCTAATTCCCAGATATTCTGCGGTTGCCCGGTGATTGCCAGAAAATCGTTTCAAGGTTTCATGAACGGAAAGCGGTGCAACAAATGAAGGTGGTTCAGTCAGAGAAGGTAAGGATTTCGCCCTTTTTTCTGTCAGCCAGCGTGTAGGTTGGCGCTCCGGTGAAAGTGCCAATATCAATTTTGGTGTCAATGTATGTTCAGGATGGGCACTGAGGTATAACGCGATCCGCTCCATGAGATTACGCAGTTCTCGGACATTACCAGGCCAATGATAGGCTTGTAATGCTTCCTGACAGGCAGAAAGTTCTTGTACTCTTGATTGTGAGACTGGCAAATTTAATGCAGCAAATGCTCGCCGCAGATATTCTAGTGCTAATAGGCTAATATCATTGCCCCTTTCCCTGAGTGCTGGAATGTTGATCCGTAATACACTCAGACGATAGAACAGGTCGGTTCGAAAACGCCCTTCTTGCACCCAGGTATCCAAATCGCAATGTGTGGCACAAATGATCCGAACATCAATGGTAATTGGACGGTGTCCTCCTACCCTGACAACGGACTTTTCTTCCAGTACTCTCAATAGCCGCGTTTGAAGAGGCAATGGCATTTCACCAATTTCATCCAGAAATAGCGTGCCTCTATGGGCAACTTCAAAAAGACCGGCGCGCCCTCCACGTCGGGAGCCAGTGAAAGCTCCTTCTTCATAACCAAACAATTCAGCTTCCAGCAGGGATTCAGCAATGGCTCCGCAGTTAACGGCAACAAACGGACGCCGATGTTTACCCGTAACTTGACCATACCGCAGGGTATATTCATGGTGAATGGCTTGAGCCACCAGCTCTTTCCCTGTACCGCTTTCCCCTTGTATCAGCACTGTGGCAGGCGAACGGGCATATAACATGATGGTATTGCGCACATGCTCCATCACGGTTGAATCTCCCTGGATATCACTGAGAGTGTGGCGGATATGTAAGGTATTCTCTGTTGGATAGGTAGAAATGGCAGCTTGGTTGAGCTTGGTCATTCTGGCGATATCCAAGGCGTCATGAAATGCTTGGCGAATAGAATCGGCAGAATAGACAAAGACCCCCACAAGTTCAGCCTCATAAGCGAGATCGGTAATGAGTCCGGCACCGACAATTACCTTAATGCCGATAGCTTTTAATGCATTGATCTGTGCCCGTGCATCTTCTTCCGTTACGTAGCTGCGCTGCTCAATACGCAAGTTGAAGCGTTGCTGAAATTCTTCCAGTGCTGGCAATGTATTTTGATAGGTGATAACGCCAATACGGGAGCTGATTTGTCGTGCGCGGGCTAATGCCTGAATAAAATCGAACCCGCTGGCCTTAGCAATGATAACAGGTACAGACAAACGACGTTTCAAATAGGCGCCATTAGAGCCGGCACAGAGTACTGCATCACAACGTTCGGTTGTTAAACGCTTACGAATATGCTGGACCGCATTTTCAAAACCAAGTTGGATGGGCGTGATATCGGCCTGATGGTCGAACTCTGGCGTGATATCGCGGAATAGATCGAAAAGACGGGAAACAGAGACTGTCCAAATGACCGGTTTTTCACTGCTATCACGACCTACTGATACTGATTGTGCTTCTGCCATTCTGTTCCCCTAAGTGTGCGCTGTTTTCGTTTTTCCCACGACAATAATTTAATGTTTCTGAATTGTTTCATTAATGTTTTGTGAAACATTAATGATTCATTATGAAACAAATGCGATTTTGTATCAATGATGCTTTCCTACAGCATAGCAAATGTCTTAAATGCTATTTTTTAATTTAAAAACAATTCATTAACTCTTAAATCATCTTTGTTTTTGAGTTTGCTAATCATCTTTATACTCTAATTGGCACATACATTGCTTAGTAACAAATGAATTTCATTTTAATAACAATAAAGGTTGCGTATGGCGCTTTACTCTGCTGGTTTGGCATTTCGTCAGGCTATAGAAGCTGAATCTCCATTACAGGTTGTTGGTACTATCAATGCTAACCATGCATTGTTGGCAAAACGAACGGGTTATAAAGCTATTTATCTCTCTGGTGGTGGTGTATCGGCGGGATCATTGGGTATGCCTGATCTGGGAATTTCAACGCTGGATGATGTGCTGACAGATATTCGTCGTATTACAGACGTGTGTGATTTGCCATTGCTGGTGGATGCCGATATCGGTTTTGGCTCTTCTGCCTTTAATGTGGTCCGCACAGTGCGTTCAATGATTAAAGCCGGCGCTGCGGGATTACATATTGAGGATCAGGTCGGCGCGAAGCGCTGCGGCCATCGTCCGAATAAAGAGATTGTGTCTAAAGAGGAAATGGTTGATCGCATTAAGGCCGCCGTCGATGCTCGTACTGATAAGAATTTCGTCATTATGGCTCGTACTGATGCTTTAGCTGTTGAAGGCTTAGAAGCAGCGCTTGACAGGGCTAAAGCCTATATTGAAGCCGGGGCGGATATGCTATTTCCTGAGGCGATTACTGAATTGCATATGTATAAAGCATTTGCGTCAACAACTAGGGTTCCAGTGCTGGCTAACATTACCGAATTTGGGGCGACTCCACTTTTCACTACCGAAGAGTTGAAAAGTGTGGATGTTTCCATGGCGCTTTACCCGCTTTCTGCTTTTCGGGCAATGAATAAAGCGGCTGAGCAGGTTTACACCACACTTCGCCGCGAAGGGACACAGAAGAATGTGATCAGCATGATGCAAACTCGCAACGAATTATACGAAAGCATCAATTACTACGATTTTGAACAAAAACTGGATGCGCTTTTCTCCCAGAAAAAATCTCAATGACGAAACAGTTCCACCCAATTTCATCACTTTATGTGGCATAAAACAGTAGAGGTGATCCCATGAGCGAACAGAAGACGATGACTGAGTCAACCACATTCAAGCCTAAAAAATCTGTTGCCCTTTCAGGAATCAGTGCGGGTAACACAGCACTTTGTACAGTTGGAAAGACGGGTAATGATTTGCACTACCGCGGTTACGATATTCTTGATCTAGCAACCCGATGTGAATTTGAGGAAGTTGCCTACCTGTTGATCCATGAAAAACTACCTTCTCGCGTTGAACTGGCCGCTTATAAAACGAAATTAAAAGCATTGCGAGGCTTGCCGAGTAACGTTAAAGCTGCACTGGAGACATTGCCTGCTGCTGCTCATCCTATGGATGTCATGCGTACTGGAGCTTCTGTTCTTGGTTGCACATTACCTGAGAAAGACAACCGTAATCTCGCGGGTGCGCGTGATATTGCTGACAGACTGCTGGCCTCTCTTGGTTCCATGTTGCTCTACTGGTATCACTATAGCCATAACGGACGCCGCATTGAGGTAGAAACCGATGATCAGTCGATAGGGGGGCATTTTCTTCACCTTCTGCATGGTAAAAAACCCAGCGAAGCATGGGAAAAAACCATGCATACCTCCCTGATCCTTTATGCAGAACATGAGTTTAATGCCTCAACATTTACTAGTCGGGTTATCGCAGGAACTGGTACGGATATTTACTCCGCTATCATCGGGGCGATTGGCGCATTACGAGGACCAAAACACGGTGGAGCAAATGAAGTCTCTTTTGAAATTCAACAGCGTTATGAAAATCCTGA
Organism: Photorhabdus heterorhabditis; assembly: GCF_018448905.1. Taxonomy (GTDB): domain Bacteria; phylum Pseudomonadota; class Gammaproteobacteria; order Enterobacterales; family Enterobacteriaceae; genus Photorhabdus; species Photorhabdus heterorhabditis. The sequence goes on from NZ_RCWA01000002.1 coordinate 94,791, forward strand.
CGAAGCAGAGATAGATATCTTGGCGCGTTTGGAAAGAAAAGAGGTCATTATTGGTTTTGGTCATCCGGTTTACACCGTCTCAGATCCCCGTCACGAAGTGATTAAAGATTTGGCTTTGAAACTCTCCAAACAGGCTGGAACAACCAAAATGTTTGATATTGCGGACCGACTGGAATCGGTGATGTGGGCTAATAAAAAAATGTTCCCAAATCTTGATTGGTTCTCTGCGGTTTCCTATCACATGATGGGGGTGCCAACTGCGATGTTTACACCGCTATTTGTGATGGCTCGTACAGCGGGATGGGCTGCTCACATCATTGAGCAGCGTATTGATAATAAAATTATTCGGCCTTCGGCCAACTATACCGGACCCGAAAATCGGGTATTTATGCCAATTGATGAACGTGGATAACGTTATTTCTGGTGTGGGATTTCCTGCATTACTGTTTTTTTAACAAGGAATTATTATGTCTACCTCTGTTACAAATAACCGTCCTGAATATGATCAAGTTATTGTGGATATTGTGGATTATGTTATGGAATACCCCATCACATCATCCGTCGCACATGAAACGGCCTATTACTGTTTTCTTGATACGTTAGGCTGTGGGCTAGAGGCACTAGAATATCCGGCCTGTAAGAAACTACTGGGGCCGATTGTGCCGGGTACGGTTGTGCCTAATGGTGTACGTGTACCGGGAACCCAGTTTCAGCTTGATCCCGTACAGGCGGCATTTAACATTGGTACGATGATCCGGTGGTTAGATTTTAATGACACATGGCTTGCGGCGGAATGGGGACATCCATCCGACAATCTCGGTGGTATATTGGCCGTGGCTGACTGGTTATCAAGGAATGCCGTCGCGGGAGGGAAAAAGCCTCTCACGATCAAAGACGTTTTGATCGGAATGATCAAAGCACATGAGATCCAGGGATGCCTTGCACTGGAGAATGCGTTTAATAAAGTTGGGCTGGATCACGTTATTCTGGTAAAAGTGGCTTCAACCGCCGTTGTTGCTGAAATGCTGGGGTTGAATCGGGAAGAACTTCTGAGTGTCGTGTCGCTTGCTTGGGTTGATGGGCAGGCGCTGAGAACTTACCGTCATGCTCCCAATACGGGTTCACGTAAATCTTGGGCAGCGGGTGATGCGACATCTCGTGCGGTCCGTTTAGCCCTGATGGTGCAAAAAGGTGAAATGGGCTATCCCTCGGTACTAACTGCAAAGACCTGGGGATTTTATGATGTCCTGTTCAATGGTCAGCCTTTTGAATTCCAGCGTCCATATGGTGCTTATGTGATGGAAAATGTGTTGTTCAAGATCGCTTTCCCGGCAGAATTTCATGCACAAACTGCTGTAGAAGCGGCAATGAGTCTGCATCAGCAATTGAAAGACATCGGTAAAGCCATTGATGACATTGCAAAAATCACTATTCGAACCCATGAGGCTTGTATTCGGATTATCGATAAACAAGGCCCATTAAGTAATCCTGCTGACAGAGACCACTGTATTCAATATATGGTTGCAGTGCCTTTGATTTTTGGCCGCCTCACGGCTGCGGATTATGAAGATAGCGTTGCGGCAGATCCCCGTATTGATGCACTGCGGGAAAAAATAGTGTGTGTTGAAGACCCTGATTTTACCTGTGATTATCACGATCCAGAAAAACGCTCTATTGCCAATGCATTAACAGTGACGTTAGCAGATGGTAGCCAGCTTGATGAAGTCACGGTTGAATTCCCTATCGGCCATGCTCGTCGTCGCAAAGAAGGCATGCCATTATTGCTGCAAAAATTCAAAACCAATCTGGCACGCCAGTTCCCTGAAACCCAGCAGAGAAGGATTTTATCTGTCTCCCTTGACCGTTCATTGCTGGAAAATATGCCTGTAAACGAATACCTCGATTTGTACGTTATATGATCTAAAATGCTATCAGCGGCTGCTCTCCCGGAGCGCTGCCTCTATCATCTATGCAGCATCAGGAGAGATTATGTCATTCAAAGCTTTTTATCAGCAATCCATTGATGAACCAAATTTTTTCTGGGCTGAACAGGCTCAACGTATTTTCTGGCAACATCCTTTTGAGCAGGTTTTAGATCATAATACCCCTCCATTTGCCCGTTGGTTTTGTGGAGGGAAGACCAACCTGTGTTACAACGCGCTGGATCGCTGGTTGGAAAGCCAGCCTGATGCTAAAGCGCTCATCACGATCTCGACCGAAACGAATAGTGAGAAAGTATTCACCTTCAGGGAATTACATCAGGAAGTGAACAGTACTGCCGCTATGATGCTCTCTTTGGGCGTTAAAAAAGGCGACAGAGTTTTGGTTTATATGCCGATGATTGCTGAAGCGCTGTTTGTTTTGCTTGCTTGTGCTCGTATCGGTGCTATTCACTCTGTTGTCTTCGGTGGTTTTGCTTCCCATAGTCTTGCCACACGGTTGGATAATGCCGAACCTGTGCTGGTGGTGTCTGCTGATGGGGGATCTCGTGGTGGAAAGATCATTCCTTACAAGCCGTTGTTAGATGAAGCTATCGAACTGGCGAACTACAAACCGCGCCATATACTGATGGTTAATCGTGGACTGGCTGAAATGTCTTGGGTACCTGAAAGAGATATCGATTTTATGACATTGCGGCAGCAATACCTTAATGCTGATGTGCCTGTGATCTGGCTTGAATCCAATGAGATTTCCTGTGTGCTCTATACCTCTGGCACGACGGGTACTCCAAAGGGAGTGCAGCGTGATGTTGGAGGTTATGCTGTCGCATTAGCGACATCCATGGATGTTATTTTTGGTGGTAAAGCCGGTGAAGTGTTTTTCTGTACGTCAGATATTGGCTGGGTTGTAGGGCATTCTTATATTGCCTATGCTCCTTTGATCGCGGGAATGGCGACGATCATGTATGAAGGGCTGCCGATACAGCCGGATGCGGGCATTTGGTGGAAAATAGTGGAAAAGTATCAGGTAACCCGGATGTTTTCAGCACCTACGGCTATTCGTGTATTGAAAAAATATCCAGTTGAATATATTGAACAATATGATATTTCATCACTTAAGTCATTGTATTTGGCGGGAGAACCGCTTGATGAACATACTGTCCGTTGGATAGCTGAGGCTATCAACGTCCCTGTTATTGATAATTACTGGCAGACTGAGACAGGCTGGCCGATTATGGCGATTGCACGCAGCTTGGATGACAGACCGAGCCGATTTGGTAGTACGGGTTTCCCGATGTATGGTTTTCATGTCAAGCTTATTAATGAATTAACCGGCAAAGAGTGCGGTGATAACGAAAAGGGCATGCTGGTTGTTGAGGGGCCTTTGCCGCCGGGTTGTATTCAAACTATTTATGGTGATGATACGCGTTTTATCAATACTTATTGGTGCCACTTCGATCATCCGGTTTATTCCACATTCGATTGGGGTATCCGTGATAGTGACGGCTATTATTTTATTTTGGGGCGTTCGGATGATGTGATTAACGTTGCGGGACACCGCTTGGGAACGCGGGAGATAGAAGAGTGTCTTGCCAGCCATGAAGATGTTGCTGAAGTGGCTGTTATTGGCATTAAGGATGCTGTCAAGGGGCAAGTTGCCGTTGCTTTTGCGGTTCTTAAGGATGGAAGGGAAATCCAGAATGCTGAGCATTTTGCCTCTTTGGAAAAGGTTTTGATGGGTTTGGTAAATAAACAAATTGGCAATGTGGGTCGCCCGGAACGAGTATATTTCGTGTCTCAGTTGCCTAAGACCCGTTCAGGAAAAATGCTGCGTCGAACCTTGCAAGCAATATGTGAAGGGCGTGAACCGGGCGATCTTTCTCTGGTTGAAAACCCAGATTCATTGGAAGTTATTCGAGAAGTTGTTTTTTGCTAACAGATTGTAGCTCTAATCCAAGAGAAAAGTTTAATAAGTTTGATTGTGGAAATGGATTGCCTATGCTTATGGGGCCAAACGATTTAAGACTAAATTTTTCGTTATTGGTTTGCGGATAGTTTGAAAATTTCATCCCGAAATTCATCCTGCCAGTACATGGTCGTGAACGTTCAGATATCGCGTCTACGACCATGGTGTAGTATAAAAATCAGCATATCAAGATGTTGTTATGCTTGATTCGGTTAGTGAAATGGTTATTGCACTAGGTAGAGTGGATGTTTTGTTGGATAGGAATCGTATTTAGCTGACGGTACCATCTTAATCGATGATTTATTATCTCTGATTATCTTTAATCCATTCACCGGCCATTTAGCAGAATTAAGAAGAAATGCGGCTGGTTGTCCAGCTGTGCCAATAGCAGGAGCACCGATTTTTAATGAAGCTCCATATGGAATGGCATGGAAAATCTCAGGTGTGACTTCGACGAAGTTCTTAGTTAAGAACTGAATTGGTCGAATGGAATCAGCTTGAAAACGCGTTCCTGATACAACAAATGTTAAAGGTAGACCGACTGCTTTAATTCCATAGCCTTCGTAGATATTCGCAACCTGACTGGGAAGCATACTTTTACAGCTCATTCCAGCACTGATGTCGATACCAATATGTGCCAAGTTTGTAGGCGACTTACGAGGGAAATTACGCGCAGTCGCATTGATAACATCAATTGGCAGTGTACTGCACTGTCCGGTACTTGAGACAACTGAGTGCTTATCTGGTCTTGATACAATACCGGGACCTTCTACAGTGGAAGTGCTTAATTGGACATCGTTGTAAATTTTCGTAGAGAAGTCTGGCGGATAAAAGCTCAAAGATAGTCTGGAGCCATCATTGTGAGCTACGATCCATGCATTGAGTGCATCAGAAAACTGCATATCGACGCTTACCCAATAGTTTTGACGGTATTCGGTGTGATTCTCTTCCGTTTTTGTGACGAATCCATTCGGAGTAAGTTCTTCCACTTCACTTTGAAAGGTTGGATCGGGAGATCTTAAAATATATTGTCCACCGCCGCCGTAAATTTTATCCAGGGAATTTGCTCCGGTTGTATCCGTGTACATAAGGTAAAACATACCATTGAGATAGGACACGGAGGGTTGGCCTGCTCCGTAAGGATTTCCATCTAGCTTCTTGTTAGCGGGTAAGATTATCGGATTACCATTGTTTGCACGTGTCCAGTTAATTCCGTCAGTACTTGTTGCGAGGCCAATTTTTGTTATGCCTCCGATTTCAGTGCGAATACTGTCCCATCCACCGTAATACATATAATATGTACCATTAACTCGTATGACAGAGGGATCGCAAGTATGGACTTTATCGAATGCGTTCACTGCCTTGTCGGGAGAAAAAACAATCTGGTAAGCATTTTTACCCCCACGAGCACGGAAAGGGCCATCAAGAGATGGAGATTCGGCATAGAAAATATGGTCACCGGGATGAGTGGGATCGGAACCACACCACCACATCCGATATACCCCGTCTAACATCACGGAAGGTGCATAGTTGTATACTCCACCCTTTACCACTGGACCGATAGAAGTGCGAATATCTGATGTTGTTAACGGTATTTCTGTTTGTGCGAATGATGGAGCTGCCAATAATAACTCGCAGAGAAGAATTGGGAACAATAAAATATTTCGGGAAATCACACTCAAATAGAGGAGTAAGAATCTGCAAGAATGCAGAGCATAAACTAAAGCATCATTTAACGCAGATTCGCAATAATTTTTCCAGGCCGACATTTTGAATGTATGGTTGCTCATGTTTAATTGTTTAGTAATGATTCCCCAAATTTTGGGAACTGTTTTGGTACGTAAAGTCACAATTTTCTCCAGTGTTTTAAGTTTAAGTAATGGGGCGAGTAAAATTCTTAGCAAAACTTCCCTCAAATATGCCCCTAAAAAAAGATGTCATGACGGATAACTCGTATTCGTCGTGTTAACTCCATTCGGAGACTGATAATTTAACCTGCACTGTCTTTCAGCAATAATGCAGTGTAATATTCTGTTTTCATTGGTGGTTATAAAGGTAAATTTTTTGTATTTTTTCCCTTCCAGTACAAAACCATCAGAATTAAATAATTAAGTATAAAAAATTAATCAGATATTGTTCGTCTTGTGGTGAATATCTGTTCATGTCAAAAAATGTTACCTAAATCACAAAATAATATCAATGAGTTTATTTTTAAGACTATTCCTAATTAATCGAGCAAAAAATATCGGTTGGGGACCGGTTCTCTTATTCCGTTTTATCGTGTGTTGTATTTCAGCCATAGAAAACGCCAATCTGCGTTTTTTCTGATGTTCACAACCGTAAAAAGTTGCATAACTTAAGGCTTTTATAATGAGTATTTTTTGTTGAGGATAAAAAAATGCGGCTGTAATATGAAGGTCTATGGATTATATATAAGGGGCAATATGGAAACAGAATTGTGGAGACATACTGAATCAAATCTACCTTTATTACGCATGGGGCAATGCCTTTGCTCGTGACGTTAATCTCTGTGATTTTGTTCGGTGTTCATTTGGAATTCACTTAGACTGTGGGTATTGTTGTCATTTATTTAGGAATTATGCAGCTAACTTCTCACAATGGTTTCCTAAATAGTGAAGAACGAGCAATGAGTTTCACGTTAGGTACCGTTGGCTTTTATCGTTACATTTATCTTGCTAAGAATGCAGCTATTGCGGCAGGCTGGATTTTCGATATTTTTGGTCGAGTTAATGAACATAATACATCTCGCTAATCTGAGAAAAACATCAAATTTTGCTGTCAAAACGACATTCCTGCATAAAGTGTTTTAACATTTGGCCGTTAAATACGTACAATCCCGTCCCTGAATGTGTTCTCTACAAGAATAGGCTTAGTTTGTCACTGATCCAATTTTACCCATCGCGGTGCCGCCTGCCAGCTTGGCTCGGTATATTCGCGATACTGATGTTGTTCATTGCGCCAGTGATTTCCCGGTCACTGGAACATGCGCGCATTGGTGAGGCTCATTCATCGAAAGTGGTCGATTGCCATATGGTGATGTCATCTAACGATGATATTCCCCGGCATATGTCTCATTCTGACGTTTCTTCCAGTATTAACCATCATGATGGCATGCAGATGGGTATGCATGTCGGTGGTGGTATGTCGATGTTGGAGGATATTGCCTGTGGATACTGCGTTTTTCTGATCCATGTACCTATGCTGGATTTGGCGAATACACCGCTATTTTGGTCAACTTCGCTGACTTCACGGCCACCACCGATTCAAACCGTAGCTTCCTTTCTGCCGCATTTCATCTTTTCTGATTCGTTACCTCGCGCTCCGCCTGAACAGATCTGATCCCACTGATTTAAACATAACGAAAAGCTTTTTCCTGCTAATTGTTGAGTCAGGAAAAGTCTGTTTATGCCAAAAACTATTTGGTTGGATTCTGTGACGTATTCCACTTTTGAGAGAGATCTTTCGAGGGGTGGGTTCGTATTAAGGAAAAATAAATGTTTGAAAGAAATTCTTCTCATAAAAAAAATAAGCTATCTCGTTGTATTAGTTCGGCAATGCCGCTTTTTCTGCTAGCTGCTTTCAATGGATATGCGGCGGAAACGACATCAGATTCACATGAATATAAGAATAACCCAAAAATCAATGATGGGGATGTCATCACCGTAACCGCGCCCTTGCATTCGCCTTTGGCGATTGTCACTTCGCCAAAAACGCCCCGTCAGCCCGTTCCGGCCAGTGACGGTTCTGACTATTTAAAAACCATACCCGGATTTTCACAAATCCGTAATGGTGGGACTAATGGTGACCCGGTATTTCGGGGAATGTTTGGCTCAAGGCTTAAGATTTTAACTGATGGTGCAGAAATGCTGGGTGCTTGTCCGGGCAGAATGGATGCACCTTCATCTTATATTTCACCGGAAAGCTATGATTTGTTGACGGTGATTAAAGGGCCTCAATCCGTGTTGTGGGGGCCGGGTGCTTCAGCAGGTACCATAAGGTTTGAACGTGAATATCCTCGATTTGAGGCGCCGGGGGTAAAGGTCAATGCCAGTGGATTGGCTGGTTCAAATAGTCGTTGGGATGGCAATGTTGATGCCAGTATTGGCAGTGAATTGGGATATTTACGTTTAATGGGAAATAAGTCCCGTTCAGATGATTACAAAGATGGCGGTGGATATCGTGTCCCGTCTCGCTGGGATAAATGGAATAGTGATCTGGCATTAGGGTGGACGCCAGATAAAGATACATTATTTGAATTAACCGCAGGGAAGGGTGATGGAGAGGCCCGCTATGCTGGGCGCAGCATGGATGGATCACAATTCAAACGTGAAAGTCTCGGTCTGCGTTTTGAGAAATCTAACATTGGTGAGGTTTTTGATAAAGTTGAAGCTCAGGTTTATTACAACTACACCAACCATATTATGGACAATATCACCCTGCGTTCTCCGAACATGAGTATGCCTTCTTCGACCTGTAAGCATATGTGTGGCATGCACATGAATATGAACAGCGGTATGTCGATGCAATTGGATCGCCGTGTCGTGGGCGGAAGAGCTATGGGGACCTGGATATGGCAAGATTTCAAACTGGAAAGCGGTGCAGATACGCAAACCAATACCCATCGTAATAAAGCTGGCGGCGCATGGCAAAAAGATGCTCAATTCCATAATTATGGTTTGTTTGGCGAATTGACCTGGTATGCCACAGAACAGAGTGAATTGATAACGGGTGCTCGTCTTGATCGCACTTTGGTAAAAAGATTTGCTGGAAATAGTGAGAAGGAACGCAATGATACCTTGCCAAGTGGTTTTATGCGTTTAGAGCATACTCTTGCTGATGTGCCACTGATGTTTTATGCCGGTGTTGGCTATACCGAGCGTTTTCCTGATTATTGGGAACTCTTTTCTCCTAAATATGGTCCGGCTGGTAGTGCTAGTGCTTTTGATGGGGTGAAAAGCGAGAAAACCACTCAGCTTGATATCGGTGCTCAATATACCAGTGAACGTTTTAATAGCTGGGTATCCGCTTATGTAGGGCGGGTAAATGATTTCATCTTATTTAGATATAGCCCTCACAATGCTCGCATCAGTCAGGCTGATAATGTCAATGCCAATATTATGGGGGGAGAGATGGGCTTTGGTTATCAACTGACAGAACATTGGAAAACGGATGCCAGCCTTGCTTATTCTTGGGGTGAAAATACCATCGATAATAAGCCGATGCCTCAGATTCCACCTCTGGAAGCCCGTTTCGGCTTGACTTATGAACGTGGCGATTGGAGTAGTACCGGTTTATGGCGTTTGGTGAGCAGCCAGCATCGGATTGCTGTGAATCAAGGAAACGTTGTTGGTAAAGATTTTGAAAGCAGTCCAGGTTTTGGCGTACTTTCTGCGAACGTTGCTTACAAGGTTAACAAAAATGTCAAAGTGAGTGCTGGCATTGACAATATTTTGGATAAAGAATATAGCGAACATCTTAACCTTGCGGGTAATAGCACCTTTGGTTATTCAGCGAATACTTCAGTGAATGAACCGGGTAGGACGGTGTGGGCTAAAATGAATGTAACATTTTAATGAGAAAGTGGCGTCCAGTGATTGGACGCCACTACTTGTTTGTTTTTTCTTTGTGTATTGCCGGAATAAAATCCGGCAAAAAAGAGGGTTACTTCTTATTACTGATATACGGATAAACTCTTACATAATCAACATCGAATGTTGCAGTGGTTTCATTAATGGGGCCATAACCCTGAGTTGGAAAACTGCGTGGTACTTCAGAGCTTAAAATAATATATTGGTTGGCGATTGAGATTGGGATTTGATCCAGACCCGATAGATTTTGGGGAATATCATCAACATAAAATGTATAACCATTCGGTGTCCATGCCACGGCAAATTTATGGAATTTCCCATCAGCAAGCTGAGTCATAGACAGTTTCTTTGACCATCCCTTATAAGCGCTGCCATAACCATTCCAGTGAATAGCATGATTATATTGCTCCTGCGTTGCTTCGGCTAAGTGCTCAAATACATCAATTTCGACGCCTGATTTTTCTGGATTTGTGAGATCATTACCTATTGTTGGTGACTGTATCCAGAATGCGACCTGATTACCTTCTGCACGATTAAATCTGACAGCTGCTTCCCAATAGCCATATGATTGCAAGAAACTTTTTTGGGTCGAAATCATTCCGCAATAATTCTGTAACTTGCCAGAAGAACTATTGGAATAGGTTTTTATTGTTAAGTAACCGTTTTGTACGGTAACGGCTGATTGAGTATTAATACAATTTTTTCTGACACCCAGGCCACGATAATCCCACTTCTGGGTATCGAGCGTTGTACCATTGAAATTATCCTCGAATGATGGAGTGCTGCTGAATCCCTCGGGAAGTTGGGCCGAAGCATACCCACTGAGTAATGAGCTTAATAACAACATAGAGGCTAACTGAACCTTCATATATTTTTCCTTGTATGTTTGATGTGAGTAGTCGCCGCTCAGATATTTTTACCTATTTACGTTCGAGCCGCTTGTTCCTAACCTGTATTTATATGAACCCAAAAAATAAGTGATACTGATTTCATTTTTTGTGTTGAGGTAGGAATAGATAACTTTATCGAATATTAGTGCTTGGGTTACCGATTTAATCTGTTAACCCTATGACTTTCGTTCTAGTTATTCAGGTAATAATGGTCAGTTCTGGAGGCTCATTCCATGAATTGTGTAGTTAATGTGATTGATAAATAATGAAAGCTGGTAATATTGGTGGGGCAAAATAATTGAAATAGAGATAGTAAATACGCAGTTGTAGCAGATATACCACCCCGTTTTGATAAACGGGGTGGTATATGGTTATTCTGAATTATTTCGATGCATCTAAAGCTTGGGCAAGATCGGCAATAATATCATCAATATGTTCAATGCCGATTGATAGGCGGATCATATCATGTGATACGCCGGCTTCAATTAACTCTTCATTATTTAATTGTCTGTGAGTTGTTGACGCTGGGTGGCAGGCGAGTGATTTAGCATCACCAATGTTAACTAAGCGCACAATCAGCTTTAACGCGTCAATAAATTTTGCGGCAGATTGCTGGCCGCCTTTAATACCAAAAGAGAGAATGGCTGATGGTTTCCCGTGCATATAATGTTGAGCCAGAGCATGTTCTGGGTGGTCTGGCAGTCCTGCATATTTCACCCAGCTAACTTGAGGGTGATCTTGCAGATAGTGAGCGGCTTTTAGCGCATTTTCAGTATGACGCTCCATTCTTAATGCCAGTGTTTCCAATCCTTGCAAAATAAGGAAAGCATTAAAAGGAGACAATGCTGCTCCCATGTTACGTAACGGTACAACACGACAATGTCCGATAAATGCAGCTTTACCGAATTGTTCAGTATAGGTGACGTTATGGTAGGACGGGTCTGGGGTAGTCAATATAGCAAATCGTTGCTGATGTTTTTTCCAGGGGAAATTGCCGGAGTCAACAATAATGCCACCAATAGTAGTACCATGTCCTCCCATATACTTAGTTAAAGAGTGAATAACAATATCAGCGCCATGTTCGAAGGGGCGACACAAAGCGGGGGTAGCGACAGTATTGTCAACAATTAAGGGAACGCCATGACGATGAGCGACTTCTGCAAATTTTTTCAGATCAACAATGTTACCTGCTGGGTTACCGATAGATTCACAAAATACCGCTTTGGTGCGATCATCAATCAGTGACTCTAATGTGGCAATATCGTCGTGTTCAGCAAATCGGGTCTCAATACCGAACCGAGGCAATGTGTGAGCCAGCAAGTTATGCGTGCCGCCATATAACTTAGCGACAGATACAATGTTATCTCCGATGCTAGCAATGGATTGAATCGCACAGGTGACGGCAGCCATACCAGATGCAACGGCTAAAGCGGCTATCCCTCCTTCAAGTAGAGCAACCCGTTTTTCCAGTACATCATTGGTTGGGTTCATAATACGGGAATAGATGTTTCCCTCGATCTTTAAATCAAACAGATCGGCGCCGTGTTGAGTATCGTCAAATGCATAAGACGTTGTTTGATAGATAGGAACGGCAACGGCTTTAGTTGTTGGATCAGGGGAATATCCGCCATGGATAGCAAGAGTTTCTGGTTTCATTTTTGATCTCTTCTTTATATCGGTAAGATGACATGTATTTTGGGTGAATAGTTGTATACCTGTTATCTTTCAAGTTGCCTCTTTGTTGGCTGCACTCACTCACCCCGGTCACATCGTTCTCTATGACATAGTAATCTATGCTCCCGGGGATTCGCTCCCTGGCCGTCGCGATACATCTTGAAATCTATTGGGTATAGTGGTTTTTATTAGAACCATAGCCCCATTTACGATTGGGTATAAGGAGCTTAATTTATATATCTATGTAAACATTATATTTTCACTCATCATTTATTAATTAAAGAAATAATTTGAAAAAGTGACTAATTATCTGTTTTAGCTATGCTGGTGTCTTTATTTTTTAATAATGTGGATATTATCAAAAAAGACTTCAACGATTTCAGCAAAATAACATTAACGATTAAAATAAAAAATGAGAACAAAATACGCAAATAAATATTCAATCTTTTAGAAAGATCACAAAAATTTCTGTGAAATAGTTAGTTTTCGTTAGATTGCTTTAATTTATTGTTTCGTTGTTGCCTGAGAGAAAATAGGAGGTATACTCATCATGCTAAATTTTTCTAAATGATTTTGGTCGTAATTTATTGTTAGTATGACCAATATTGGTACTAACCAATAAATTAATGGAATTTTTATGACTAAGTTTTCAAACCGGCTAGAGTTAAAAAAGCTCTTATTTTTCTCTTTACCTATCATCGTTAGTCAGATAGCACGTACGGCAATGAGTTTTGTCGATATTGTGATGTCTGGCCACTATGCTACGGCTGATTTAGCCGCTGTAACATTAGGAAGTAGTATTTGGTTTCCTATATTTGTATTAGGGTATGGGATGATTATCATGTTGGCAGCAGATGTAGCAAAGCAGAAAGCGCAACATGATGACGAAGGAATTAAAGCAAGTCTTAGAAATTATTTGTTTCTGGCGGTGATACTTTCGATACCAATAATTCTTTTATTAATATTAGTTAGCTGGCTACTTTCGTTCATAGGCATAGATGAGAATATTTTAAAAATTACCCAAGGCTATGTTCTTGCAATGGCGTGTGGTGTTCCTAGTGTTATGATATTTAATGTTTTTCGTTCATTTCTACAAGGATTGGAAGACACGAAAACCGCCATGTATTTGTCTACTGGTGCTTTATTGTTGAATATACCATTAAATTATATATTTATTTATGGAAAATTGGGTTTTCCAGCAATGGGGGGAATTGGAGCGGGCATTACAACTGCGGTTATTAATAACCTGAGTGCTATATGTTTGGTTATCTATTTCTTGCTAAAGAATGAATATCGTCGATATAGGCCAGATTTCAGTTTGCCAAAATATAAGGATTTAATCAGTACTTTTTATATTAGCATGCCAAGTGGGTTGGCGCTTTTTGTTGAAATGGTTTTTCTGGATGTGATTGCTATCACTGCCGCTCCTTTAGGTGCTCAAGTCATTGCCGCGCATAATATTATGCTTAATATTACCTCTATTATCTATACAATAACTGGGGGAGTTGCAGCCGCGGTGACAGTAAGGGTAGGTTCCTATATTGGAAAGAGAGATAAAACATCATTAACAGGGACTATAAAGATCTCAATTGCTTTAATATTATCTATTTCCGCGGTTATCGGTGTTTTAATCTACTATTTCGCAAGTTCATTTGTTTCACTCTATACTAACGATCATGGAGTCATATTAATCGCGATTAATATAATTTTTCTATTATGTTTGTTCCAATTCTTTGACTCTTGTCAGGCGGCTTTATCTGGTATTCTACGAGGTTTTCATGATACCCGGTCGGTATTTTATGCGCCGTTATTTGGCTATTGGTTAGTGGGTTTACCATTAGGGTTTATTTTGGCTTTGACAGACTGGATAACCGATAGCATGGGAATTGTGGGATTTTGGTATGGGTTGGTTTTAGGTCTTTTTGTTAACTCTGTTTTACTATTAATCATATTAAGATTTAGAGAAAGAATGGTCGTTTCTCAATTAATGTCCTGATTTACACTATAATATTATACGATATAGTAAAATAGTTATAAAAGCCATACAGATACACATTTATTTAAGTGAGGGGTTTTTTACGCTAAATTAACTAGTTTATTGTTTGGATTCTTATTTTTTTATTGTGAAATAATTTCAATCTCATTGAAAATAATTAGTTGGCAGTAAAGTCGTTATTCAAAATAAATATAAGACATATATGGGTTATATTTATAATATTAATGAGATTATTTATGCTCATAGGCAATTTGGCATAAAAATCTAGTTTTAGTTACAAATAATGAAGAGAGAAATCGCTATTTTATAAATAGGTGATAGTAATTTCATTGCGAAATTATTCTATTAAATAATAACTTAAGGACTAAAGAGACATATTAAAAATGAAAAATTATACCCCTAAACATTATGTTGTTAAGAAAATAGAAGACATGTCTATAACCACACAGATAGACTCAGATTCTCTGAATCAAGCTATATATTATCCTAATTCAGTCACTATCCATGCAGCTCCAAGAGGATCTGCTATACTTAATGATGCTCCGTCGAAATTTGGTCACGTTTTTATGACAGTTACAAGTTATGATAAGGATACTGATAGATTGGGGTCAATTACTATAGGATTAAGTATTGGAGATAGTATTTGGACGCCAAAGGATAATCTTTCTTTTAATGACCGTATTAATTATCCAGAGGCATCTAGTCTGACTATTATCTCAGGAAATTATCCACATCATTAGAATGTGATTAGACTTTACCAAACAGTTAAAGATTATAAAGAAGGAAAGATAGCCCCTCCAGATTATCATCTTGGAGCTTTTAATTGTATTCATTTTATTAAAGAGTTGACTGAAAATGCTGGAATAAATTTGAGTCTAGGATCTACTCCTAATAATGTTGCTGAATACATAGAGCATATTGCTAATAAATATAGAACACCTATAGTAATAGATCTTAATGGAGATGGTGTTAAGACGATTGCTATTGATTCAGGTATAAAATTTGATTTTGAGGGTAACGGAGATAAGACTAAAACTGGTTGGATAAATGAAAATGATGGCTTTTTAGTTCTTGATAGGAATAATGATGGCATAATTAACAATGGAAGTGAGTTATTTGGAGAGGAAACCATACTTTCTTCTGGTAAAAAAGCGAAAAATGGCTTTGAAGCTTTATTGGACTTAGACTCTAATAAAGATGGGATATTGGATGCTAATGATTTGTTGTGGTCTTCTCTAAAGATATGGCAAGATAAGAACCGGGATGCTTATACAGATCAAGGTGAATTGAAAAGTATGGAGGAAGTTGGAATTGAATCTATTAATTTGAACTATAAAGAAATGGAGTATTTTGACTCTGAAGGTAATTATCATGGTTTAGCATCATCTGTTAATTGGATGGATGGTAGAAATACAGATATTGTTGATGTCTGGTTTAAGCAAGGGGAAAGTAATTATTTTTACCAAGATAATAAAATTGATAAATTAGTCAACCCTTTGGGGGATTTTATAGAACAAAATAGTGATGTAGCCATTGAAAACCTTCAGAATGATCTCATTCAGCCACAGAATATTTTGGTAAATAATTTAGGACAATATCATGAAGTATATTATTTTGATGATGGTTTTATTGGCTTCTAATGTGTATGCGGAAAATGTAGAAAAATATGTTCCGAAAACGGTTTTTACAGGTATGAATTATGAGGATAAGGAAATTACTTTGAAAATACCCAGAACCGTTGGGGAGTTCCGTAACTTAGAAAAATTGGCGGAAAAAGGGAGTGCGGATGCTAATTTTTTGTTGGGGCGTTTATATAGCGATAGTGCATTATCAAGATCTGAAAGAGACTATCAAATGGCTAAGTATTATTACAATAAAGCATTAGGTTTAGATAAAAATCATATATTATCTTTATATTGGCTAGGTGGAATTTATAAATATGAAGGTAGAGATAAACAAGATGTAAAAAGGGCAATAGAACTTTACGAAAGAGCAGGTAATCTGGGGTTTATAAGAGCATATAATAATATCGCTGTGACTTATTTACATGGCGATAGTAATGTCCCACAGGATTTAGAGAAAGCGAAAATATATTTCCGGAAAATGGCTGATATGGGGGATAAAGAATCTAAATCTATATTAGAACATTGGGAAATTATGTTGATACAGCAAGGATACAAAGAACCTGAATGATGCTGATATTGACTTGAAAGCGATCATGTCTGAAGTTTTTACATAATTCCTTGTCGAAAGGCAAGGAATTTTTCTGGATTTATACCCAATAGATTTCAAATTGCAGCGCGGCGGCAAGAGAACGCATCCCCAGGAGCATAGATAACGATGTGACTGGGGTAAGTGAACGCAGCCAACAAAGCAGCAACTTGAAGGATGAAGGGTATATTTAAATAACTTATTCAATTCTTTCATATAGAGAAAATGATATCGATATTGTCATTTGGAAATTTATTTTAAGAAAAATTCCGTCGTGAATAATAATTTACTTTTTAAGATTATGGTTATTAAATTCCGAATGA
This sequence comes from Photorhabdus heterorhabditis, assembly GCF_018448905.1. Lineage (GTDB taxonomy): Bacteria > Pseudomonadota > Gammaproteobacteria > Enterobacterales > Enterobacteriaceae > Photorhabdus > Photorhabdus heterorhabditis. The sequence goes on from NZ_RCWA01000002.1 coordinate 111,400, forward strand.
TTTTTAGGTTGTGTTTTTTTGAATTTAAAGCGTTATGGTAATATGTTTATTTTAGTGATTTTGGCTAATTATATATTAGTGATATTTTTTTGAATAATTGTATTTAAATTTTGTAGAATAATTTTTTATTTTTAAATCAATAAAATAAGTTATCTTTCTAGGTTTTTTGTTTTTCATTGTTAAATAAATTTTTATTAATTTTAGACCAATAATAAGAATTATATTAGTGTTTATTACGCATAATAACTATAGTTTTAGTTTCTTATTGAAATAATATGCATTGTATTTATTTGCGTGTATTGATTTTTTTACACTTATTATTAGTTTTTTCCACTTAAGATTAGCTCCATTAGTATATTATGGTTATGGTAAATATTGATTTAATAATTAGATAGTTAGCTGTATTTATTGTCATTTTATACAAGTATATGTAATGAATTTTTGATAATGATTATCATTTCATTTTTTATTAAAAGTGCGTTAATATGCGCAGCAGTCTTCGGACGGTACTAAAACTATGTAATTAAGCAATATCTAACATTTAATTAGTCACATAAGGGATATGTTATGAACAAAGTTAAAGTGTTAATTGCAGTATTAGGTACATGTGGATTAGTTACACAAGCAATAGCTGCGCCGGGTTTTGGGCAAACCCAAAATTTTGATACTTACAATCAAAGTATTAGAGTTGGAGTAACTGAACCGCGTGGTGGTGGTCATCCGACCCCAGGTGGAGAGCCTGGAATTGGGGTGCAATCTGTTGCTAGAGGTCAGATTACCAGCTTCGCAAGTCTTGCTCGTTATGTCGAAGCGGATAAGAACGGAATTCATAAAATCTCTATGCCTGGATCAAGTAGCCATGAAGGTATGGGAGTATTTAACTTCAGTAAGCTGGCGAATGCTGATGTCTATTTTGGTGAATGGTCACAGACCGGTAAAGTCAGTGATACTACCCATGCCGCTTATTATTCTGGTAAAGATGTGACGACTAATTTGCCTACTGGCGGCATAGCGACTTATACGGTTAAAGGAATTAACCAATATAGTGGTAACAATGCTCTGCAAGGCACATTTACTGCTGATTTTGGCCAGAAAAGGCTGAATGGTTCAATAGCGAATAGTGCACTAACCGTTAATATTAATTCCAGAATTAGAGCAGATGGTTCATTTGCCGGTAGGGCAACAGCCGGAGATGCTGTCGGTACAAACAGAGGCCACTTCTTTGGTGATAATGCAGCTAGTTTAGCAGGAGCTGCTACGTTCCCTACGGATCACAGTAAAGATACCGCTTTTGGCGGGACTAAAAACCCATAATATGAATTTGTGTTAGCTGAATAAGGCAAAGTTCATAGGGACTTTGTCTTATTTTGCTTATGTATTGGTCCGACTATAACGCAGTGATATCCCAATGTTAAATAGCCTCATTATCCGTTTTACCATATTGATTAGCTGTTTATTTGTTTATTCTTCTTGGGTTTTGGCAGATGAAGATACCGGTAGAAGATTGTGGCATAACGTACAGCGAAATTTGCAGGAGCAAGAAAAAGAGATCATCACTGATGAAATAGTTAATCAGAATAGCGATAATTTATCGATAGTACTTAATGGTCTGACTTTTAGCGTCGAAAATAATGTCAATGATATTGGTCAGGCATTGTATTTAGCCATTAATCATCAACAAGTAAAGGATGTCGAGCGCTTTTTGTCAATGTATCAGAAGCTACCTGGTCATGATACCCAATTGGTCTATTTTGCTCAGGCAAATATTGCACGTTCACAGGGTGATTTAGTCACGGCGGAACAGCATTATCAAACTATCTTGCACAAACAACCTGATTTTACTCGTGCTAAATTGGAGCTGGCTAGGGTTTATTATGAAAACCAAAAAAATAAAGAGGCCCGCTTACTGTTTAATGAAATTTTTGCTGATAATCATAATAACGAAAATAAATTACCACCGGCAGTCATTAAGAATATAACCAGTTATCAGGATGCCATTAGTTTGCGTAATTCATGGCGTGGATCTTTTTCTGTAGGCTATATTTTTAACGATAACACTAATATGTCTCCGAATCAGCCTCCTGTTTGCACCGAATATTATGAAAATGGTAGTTGCAGGACTGAACGTAAATTGCCTTTGGCGAAGAAGGCGAATGGAATGAGTTATGATGCCACGTTGCGTAAGGTATATCCGCTAAGTGGCCATCACGGTATCTTTCTGCGTTCGATGACTTATGGAGAAAGTTACCGTCATCATAGTGATGAAAATGAAAATACCACTTCCGCTTATTTGGGGTATAACTATAAAGCGCTGAAAAATGATTTCCTGATGGGGCCAATTATTGAGTTTAATCATGTCGGTAATCGTTTCCGTTATCGCACCACGGGAGCGAAAACTGAATGGATGAATATTTTATCCAAAAATCTGGCACTGAATCTGGAAGGTGAATATAAACAGTTCCGTTATCATAAACTTTATAATAATAATAACGGTAATATGGCATCTGTTTATGCTACGTTATCTTATTATTTAACAGATCAAACAATTACTTTTGCGGGCGGTGACTGGATTTATAAGACCAGTGTTGAAAAAGCGGATGATTATCAACAGCAAGGAATACGGGCAGGTATTTCCACTCAACTGTATCCGGGAATTAATGCAGTGGCTTTTACCGCGTTACGTCAGCGGCAATTTGGTGATTACAGTGTGCCGTTAGGCGCACGTCGTAAAGACAATGAACAACTCTATTCGGCAATTCTCAGTATGCCTAAATTTGAGGTTTTCGGCTTAACACCAGTAATCACTTATCGATACAGAAAAAATAATAGCAATGTCGATTGGTTATATTCATATAACAAGAATGAAGTGTTAATTAAGTTCGAAAAGTATTTCTGATGCTAATTGAAGTAATCGATTATTTAAATCCGTAATATGGCAGATAATCACTATGTATAAATTAAATAATAAATATAGCAAAATAACATTCATGCTGGCGTTAACCTACGGCATGATACCTGATCGCGTTGATGCAGAAACACCAATGGCTTCTTCTCAGCCAGTCAAACAGTCCGCTGAAAATAAGGCTGACTTAGGTAAGATCAATGTTTCCGCGACCAGCGAAAAAGATCAGGCAGGTTATGATGCGGTCTACGATAAAGATATTACCAATATTTACTTAGGTAAGGATTTGGTAGAACGCTATAAAGGCGCTTCCCCGGCGGATGTTTTAAAAAGTGCAGTTGGCGTATTCAGTGGAGATTCCAGAAACAGTGGCGCATTAGATCCTAATATCCGCGGCATCCAGGGACAGGGGCGGGTACCTGTGACTATTGATGGTACTGAACAGGCGATTACGACCTGGCGTGGTTATAACGGCGCCAATAACCGTAATTATATTGATCCTAATTTGATCAGCAGTATTGAAATAGAAAAAGGGCCATCACTGACTCGTGGGGTAAAGGGTTCGATAGGTGGCGCCGTAATGATAAAAACCCTGGGTATTGATGATGTGGTACCGGCAAATGAGCGTTTCGGTATTAATTTGAAATTGGAAACCAGCAGTAATTCGGTCAAGGAACGTGTACCGAATCTGCAATTGGGACAAGATTATCGTGATATTCCTGATTTTATGCAGGGGTTTAATTATGCTGATCCCGCATTAGAAATTACGCCGAAAACTTCAACAGATAATAAATTATTGGGCCTGAAAGATAATGCGATACGTCTGGCGGTAGGTACCCGGCAGGAATATTTTGATTTAATGGCGGCTTATAGTTATCGCAGTAAAGGCAACTATTTTGCTGGTAAGGGAGGTGCTCATCGTTATGATGTTCCGATCAGTAATGAGGATAAAGTTATTCTTGATGGCGGTACCCGAGCGTATGATCCTTATCTGCCTTTTGCGGCACGCATATATCGCCCTGGCAATGAAGTACCGAATACCTCCAGTGAAATGGAATCCTGGTTACTGAAAAATACCTGGCACTTGGCTAATCAACAGACTATTGAGTTTGGTATTCGCGATACCAAAACAACTTACGGTGAAATTATGCCTTCGCGACTTGGTTGGGTGCGGGCTGAGGATAATGTGGTACCGCAATGGCCCTTGGCTAATGTCCATCAGCAGGCGTTTAACGTGGATTATAAATGGCAGCCTGAGGGGAACAAATGGGTTGATTTTGATATGAAATTCTGGGTTACCCGTACTATTAGCGATACTAATACTGCCGGGGGATATCCACGTGAACCGCGAGATCGGGATGAGGTCTGGGATAAGAATCAGCAGAGAAAAGATCCGAATAAAGATGGTCGTTTAGTCGATACTTCTTCCACTAATGCACATAATAACCGCTGGGGGGTTGACCTTTCTAATGCTTTTGCATTGACGGCGGATCTGGATTTAACATTGTCGGCCAGCCTGCAACGGGAACGTTTGGGTTCACATGATGATTATGAAGCAAAGAGTTTCTCTAATTTCCGTTCACTACCAAGAAAGGGGCGGCGTCAGGAAAATAATATTGCTTTTAATTTTGACTGGCGTCCTACCTCATGGCTGGCATTAAGCGCTGGCGCCAGGCGAGTGAGTTATTGGTCTAAGGATGATTTTTTAAATGAACGTTTAGCTGTCCGTGACCCCCGTTATAGTAAAAGTAAAAAGCTGGTTGGTCAGGGTTTACAATATAAGAGAACACTTACCGAACGGGAAGCTGAATTATATAAAAAGTTTGATGAATGTTTTGAGTGTTTAACTGATGATGAATTTAGCGAGTATTCTGAAAAGGATTACTTGGTATCAGAAGAGCGAGATTCAGTTTCTCGCCTTATGGTGCCAGTAGATGTGCTGTGGGAATATCGTGATGATGGTAAGTTATATAAACAAGATAACCCCTACTTTAATGGGGAGCTTGATATGAATGAACGCATTATTGATCCTGTGACTAAAAAAGAAGTATATAAATATGAATATAGTAGCGCTCAACAGAATAGCCGTTATGTTGATAGTTCAGGAGAAATATTGAGTATCAGTGATAGTGGTGTTTATAAAGAAAAAAGTGAACAAGAGCGTTGGGCTAAACAACCTAAACGTAAGGATCATGCTTGGGCGCCGGTATTTTCCGCAACGGCTTATGTATCTGATAATGCCCGTATCTATACCCGTTACGCTGAAGCAGTACGTATGCCGAGTATTTTTGAAGATACCGTTGGCTTTTCTTCTGGTTTGACGGATAAGCCCGCACGTGCTTTTAAACCTGAACGGAGCAAAACCGTTGAAGTCGGTTATGTGCAGGATTTAAGCCATCTGCTGGGAGCAGAGAATAATGCAGATATTAAATTCGCTTATTACAATACCGTCATAGAAAATATTTTTGACCGTGATAGTAACTTTAAATTTACTCAATTAGATAAACAGAAATTATCGGGTTTAGAAGTACAAGGCCGTTATGATAACGGTGGTTTCTTTACCCATTTTGGCCTATCTTATAATCTTAAAAATAAAGTTTGTGATAAAACGACATCAAGCAGGTTAGATTCGACCAATAAATTTGGTGTTCCAGAATGTATTGATGGCGGTTTCCCCGGTGGTTTTTTAAGAACAACGATTCCTCCGCGTTATTCTCTTAATCTGAATATTGGCGGTCGGTTATTAAATGAAGATTTAGAAATTGGTAGCCGGGTGTTGTATCACAGTAGCGTGGAGAATAAGGATGAAAAGTGGTTAATGAAAAAAATGCCGGGAATTTATAAAGGGATAAATAATAACCCAATGCGTTGGAATCCGGTAATGACCGTGGATGCTTATGTTAATTATAAGGTTACGCCAAATATTGTCGTCGAATTATCCGGCACTAACTTAACTGATCGCTATTATTTGGACCCGTTAACTCGTTCCATGATGCCAGCGCCCGGACGAACGTTTAAGCTGAGTGTCACCAGTCAGTTCTGACTCTTTAAGGGAGATTAGCCGGTTGGCTGTTAAGACAACTGGCAGTCTCTACAGATAACGAACGGAAAGATGGCTTAAATTATGGTGAAAAATCGTCTATATATTGGCTTGGCTGTTTCTTTGCTGTTACATGTAGGAATCGCTGTGTTTATGGCATGGCATTTATTACAGGATGACAGCGCGAATAATCAATCAGTGAATTCGCCAATAATCAGTATGTCAATAGAAATGGTGGCTCCAACGGCACCTGCTGAGCAAAAGCAATCTATAGAGCCGGAACCGATTCCTCCGCCACGATCACCAGAAATTGTGGTAGCGGAGTCACCGCTTGAGGCAAAAATTGCGCTCAATAAACCCGTGGATTGGCCACGGAAGAGGCAACCGCTGGAAGAACATACAGATACCAAACCACGGAACAAACCTCAACCACAGAAAAAACCGGTAGAAGATCGTCAGCCAAAACTAGCGGAACGTGAAAGTCAACCGACAACTGAGCAAAACCAAACAGTGCAAACAGCGGATCATTCTCAGGCAGCAGGAAAAGATGTTGCGGATTCACAAACTGGGGCGCGTCAGGCAACAACCAGCCAACCGATGATCGGTTTGGGTTCCGATGATTTACAAGGCTATCAGTCAGCCCTACGTCGTGAAATTGAAAAACATAAACGTTATCCGCGTCGGGCGAAAAAGATGAAACAACAGGGTACGGTACAAGTAAGATTTAGCTTGCTGGACAGCGGTGATCTGACCAATCCTCAATTAGTGCAGAGTTCGGGAGCTGACGAATTGGATCGGGCTGCGCTTGCGGCTATCCAACAAGCCCGGTCAGTAGGCGTGAAACCGCCCGGTTTGCCGAGAGATATCACGTTAGCGATCGAATTTAATTTGAAGTGAAAAAGTCATGAATAGCGAAGGTATCAGGAAACTACCTTCGCTGTGTTGGCAACTATGGCGTGGTGTTGAACTGGAGTCAGTTATACCGCTTCGGGGTTCAGTCGTTCAATCCGCATATGTAATAACGGAAATGGATTACCTTGGCCGTCAATTTCTGAACGGTTGAAAACGTTAAATCCTTGGTGCCGATAGAAATCAACGCCTTGAGTGTTTTGTTCATTGACATCAAGTTCATTGATACCTAATTCAGCGATAGCAAAATTCAGAAGTGCTTTGCCGATGCCTTTACCGCGGGAATCAGGGGAGATAAACAGCATTTCAACCCGATGCCGATCGACACTGATAAAACCCTCAATTTCGCATTTGTCATTTATTGCTTTATAAACAGTCAGTGCTGGCAAATAGGTGTGCAGAATTAATGGGCGTAGTTCATTAATATGTTTGTCAGATAAAAAATCGTGTGTTGCCCGCACGGAGGCTTCCCAGATTTCGAGCAGTTTATTGAAATCTGTCTTCATTGCCTGCTGAATTTTTATATTCATTTTTCTTAATCTTCTATTTTGCTAAATCGATGATGAATTGATGCTATCACGTTTATTGTGATGGATCGCTTCAGATATTACCCAGACTTAGCTGTTATCCTCACTAAGAACTCAAATTGTTAAAATTGTTGCTATTTTGTGATCTATTTCATGAAGTGGGGGGGAGAGATCAGTCTATTTGGTCTAATATTATCTTTTATAGCTAGTTGAATTTTAACCGAATTGGTTATTTGAACTATTAAGCAACACTAAACCTTAAGATGTAAAAAAACAATGCAGGATATTCCCTCTTACTAACTATAATGAGGTATTGGTTAGCCAAGGGAAGGAACGCGTTATATTTCACCAACGTAGATTCTATTTGGGTTGTTCATTCCAGTTGGACGGCTAGTTCAATGATAAATATAAAATTATTTCTTGAGGATCATATTAATGAAACGGTCATTTATATTTGCACCAGGCATATTAGCACTTTCGATAAGTGCAATTTCGAACGCACACGCTTATGACAATCTATATGTTTTTGGCGATAGCCTAAGTGATAGTGGAAATAAGGGGCGATACACAGTAAATGGTAAGACCAGTGATCTATATAACGATATTATTGCTCAACATTTAGGAACTAAACTGACCCACTCTAACGACGGAGGAACGAATTATGCTGCTGGTGGTGCGACTGCTGTTACCAGTTTAAATAGTGAAGATAACACTCAGGATCAGATAACTCGTTATCTGGCGAGCCATGGTGGTCGTGCAGATTCTAATGGCATATATGTTCATTGGATTGGTGGTAATGATGTTAAGGATGCATTGAAAGATCTGGGTAAAGCACAAGATACGATTAATAAGAGTGCGAACGCTGCTGCATCCCAGGTACATATGCTTCTTGATGCGGGGGCCGGATTGGTGATCGTGCCTACGGTTCCTGATGTTGGTATCACTCCGAAGCTTATGGAAACCATTATCTCTGAAGGACTCGCAATTGGAGGCGCTACCCAAAAACAAGTTGAGGAAGCGCTGAATAAAGTTCATGCGGCAGTTAATCAGTATCCAACACTTGATGAAGACACCCGTCTTCAAGTTATCCAAGGTGTTTTCAAAAATATCGGCTCTAACGCTTCAGGAGGTGATGCTAAAAAAGCGGAGGTGATAACTCAGAAATTAATTGATAATTATGAAAAGCATAGCCGTGGTGCGTCAGATCTGGTTGATAGTTATAATCGATTAGAAGATGAAAAACTGAGTCAAGGGAAGGGCAATATCGTTCGTGCTGATGTTAATGCGCTTTTGCATGAAGTGATAGCAGATCCTCTACGCTATGGCTTTCTTAATACTATAGGTTACGCTTGTCCCCAGGGTGTTAATGCCAAAGATTGTGATTCTAATCATCCCGATTTTGATAAGAATATGCCTTTTTTATTTGCTGACGATTTTCATCCAACTCCTGCTGCACAGCACATGATTGGTCAGTACATTATTTCAATCCTTAATGCTCCACAGCAGGCTATGTTACTGACGAAAGCCAACAATATGCCGGTGAAGGGGGCACTTGCCTCTCTTGACGGTCGTTTGCAACAGCTACGTGGCGTGGGTAATGAGCAAGGTAAAATAGGTGTATTTGGTGGTTATAGTGGTAATCATAATCATACTTTAACACTAGGTAGTGACTATCAGCTCTCGGATAATATTTTGTTAGGTGGGATGATCTCGCGTTATCAAGATAATCGTTCAGTGAATAATTTCCGCTATGATGGCCGTGGTTATGTATTCACCGCCTACGGTTTATGGCGTTACTATGATAAAGGTTGGATTAGTGGTGATCTTCACTATTTAGACATGAAATATGAGGACATTACTCGTGGTATCGTGCTCAATGAGTGGCTGCGCAATGAGCATGCTTCGACTACCGGTCATCAATGGGGAGGGCGCATTACAGCGGGTTGGGATATTCCTCTGACATCTACGGTTATGACTAGCCCGATCATCCAGTACGCCTGGGATAAAAGTTATGTCAAAGGTTATCGTGAATCGGGTAATAACAGTACGGCTATGAATTTTAGCGATCAGCGTTACGACTCTCAAGTTGGAACATTAGGCTGGCGGCTGGACACGAATTTTGGTCGTTTTAATCCCTATGCCGAAGTTCGGTTTAACCATCAGTTTGGTGAGAAACGTTATCAAATTCGCAGTGCGATCAATTCAACTGAGACATTTTCCGTTAGAAAAAGCCCAAAACAGGATACCGATTGGGGTGAATATATCGTTGGTATGAATGCTGTTATTAATAAGGATTGGGGCGCTTTTGCATCAATATCACGTAATGATGGTGATGTACAGAATCACACCTATTCTTTTAGCTTGGGTGTTAATGCCAGTTTCTAATCCTGTGTGGGTCAAAAGATTCCAGATAATCAAACAATAGCCGTGTGCTTGTTGTAATAATGTGGCTATCGTAGTCATTATGCCCGATGAAATGATCGGGCATTGACTCATTATTTGATATTATCAGCAAATTGATATTACAATTTTATATTTTCGGTTGTTTGTAAATATCTGGCCGAACCATTTGCCAGACAAAATTTTCTTCATTTACCGGCGAATAACCCACTTTTTCATACAGCCACGGAGTCATAGAAGTGACAAGCATAATATGGCGAAGTTGTGCTATTTGGGGATGTTCTAGGCAACATTCCATCAGCCAGCGTCCTAATCCTAATCCTCTATAGTTCTCTAAAACAAAAACATCATTGATATATCCAAAGGTTGTGAAGTCAGTCACAATACGAGCAAATCCTATTTGCTGAGTATTTTTATATAGACCGAAGTTCAAGCTATTTTCTATCGACAATCTGACTTTTTCTTTATCAATTCCTTCTGCCCAAATGGATTTTGTCAAAAACTGCTGTATGATCGTAATATCTAACTGATTTTTATCTGTAGTAATGATGTATTCATCCTTTTCCCAATAATGTAATTTTTCCATGTTAGCTTCCTCTGATATGAAATAATATTAATTGGTTATTACATTTCTGTGCTGGAAATTTTTACTAGGACTTTTATAATTAAAAGAATAAAGTCGCTAATGCAATCATAGCAGAAATGATAGGACAGATTATCTAAATAAGAATACATTTACCATCGTCAGCATTTTGGCATTGGCATGCAGTTATATTATCTATTTGAATAAATAACACTATAGGGCCGTATGTTGTCTTTTCAAGTTTTAGACTGTTTGGACAGGCCCTATTGTGTAGAGTAAACACCCATTTCTTCAGATTTGTAGTCATTAGATGGGTTTAATTTTGTCTTCCGATATATACCATCGAAGAGAGTTTTTAACGGGAGATGGAGTAACCATAACTAATCCTTTGTTGGCCAGCTTCAATAATAGATAACGAGCTTTGTAGATAGTGAAATTGCACTGTTCTGCGACATCACGAGTGCTAGGCCATGATTCTGGTGGGGGAGCCACTTGCATTTTTCGGACAGTACATAATTTGGATATGACATTAAGTACTTGATCTATTTGGGAAGGTTGAGTCGAATCTTTCCGATTTTCCATATTAACTCCAGGCTTTATTGAATCTAGTCAGATATCTTGAGTTACGTGGGGTAATCCAACAGTTAATTTCAACACACGAGGGCAGTCTGGATGTCCGTTCATAACGAATTACCGGATATATCCAGTTTTGCCATGGTTGGTTTTTATGCGATGTCAATTGATTATATCGAAAAATTAAAATTTTAGATCTTTTAATTTGAAAAATAAACCACATAAAGAATTTTATTCTCATGTAGATATAATTTGCGATACTATAGATCGCAAATTATAGTATTGAAATGTTATCTAAGTATTTTGTTGTGAAATTATTTGAATTTGTATTTTTTGTTTTTATTAATTCAATTATTCTGTAATACTTAAAAAGTCGATAGGGTAATTGTTCATATGTAAATATTTCTGGATGATCAATGTGTCATATTAATTTTTTGGCGTCTTATGGGGTTAAGGTAGAATTTCTAATGAAATAATTTTCATTTCTCTGTATTCAATAATATTTCTTGCATATGAAGTCATTTATCTGTGTTTTTTGACAGCTGTATTTATGACAATGAGTTTTGTACTCTAATTATTTTTCAATAAATTTCATTTATGAGAGATTATAAAGTTATTTACTGTCTATATCAAATAGGCGTTGTTATTGAAGACAGTTTTAACCTTGCTAAGGTTTACTCTTTGCCACAAAGGATGGAAAATAAAATAGCCTAATGGAGTGAGCTGTTATTTAAAACGTATTTTCATTCTTAGCTTATATTAATGATTAGAAATGGAACTGAATAAAATTATTATAGTGGCTATATTAACATTTAGCATTGTTTCTGTTGTAAATAAGGCTGATCAAGATCATTACATTGTTACTTTCAACGACGCTATTATCACTGTGCCGTATTCCAACGCTCCAAACACTTTCGATTATACTGTGAGTTCTGGTGTAATGTTGAAAGATGAGAGAGCTTCAGCTCCAGAGCATGTTGAAATCCGCTGGAAAAATTGCAGTTTGAAACCGGTAGTTCAGCGGTTATTGTCTCGAGTGATTTTAAAAGTATGGTTGGCTTTACCCTGGGATATTAATAAACCTGATAAGCCTCCAAAATCATGCTAGTGGGGGAACTTAGCATGTTCATATTAATAGTCATTTGCACTTTTCAATAGTTGTTGCTTGATTAAATTCCTTAATCATAAAACTGGGGAATTCGGTAATTTTCAAGAGGATCTTAGAGGTTAAATTATCATTTCTATTGAGTATTCCATTCTTCATTTCCTATCTCTAATTATTGTCATATCAGCCTTATCTGATTGATAAATATTTTCATTATCGTTTGATTTGTAAATAAAATTAAACATTAATAACGTGACTTTATTATTAAATTATGTTATCAAATTCATAGTTGATGTTTCCATTTTAATGTTAAATTTTCTTTATTAATTGTTATCTAAGAGCCTAATAGAAGAATGGATAATGGTTTGAACCGTTTAATAACATGGTAAATACCGGCTTTCCCTTAGCATTGATTGCTATTGGTTCTGTTAGAATAGTGATTTGATTTGTATTTTCTAATGAAAAAAACATGAAAAATAATAAGAATGCGAAAGAACATGGCAAAACATCGTTTTTCAGACAACATTTTTCTGAGCTGTATATGGGTCATGTGGAGTATTGCTCTGGGATTCTATCTGGCTGGTGATCTTCTTAGCTGTGCGGTGACAGCGATTCTCTCTTTTTTGGCTTTAATATTTTGCTTTATTCACATGAGGTCGAGATTAAAAACTATGTTTGGAAAAAAAACAGAGACAGTGGCTGTTGAACCTGTGTCTCAAGCTGTTGATGATAAAAAGAACACTAATGCAGAAGCCCGCCGTTGTACAATTGTTGCTAAAAGCTCGGTATTTAAGGGCGATATTGATGTGGAAGGTGATATACAGATCTGGGGCAAAGTGATTGGGAATATCCGAGTGAAAGAGGGGGCGATTAGAATTATGCATGCCGGACGAGTTGAAGGTGAACTCAGCGCCCCAGAAATCATTATTGATGGCAATGTTGAAGGAACTTGCTGTGCAGCAACGTTGGATATTCTCGAACATGGTGAACTACGTGGTATCAGTCGTTGTGGCAGTATGTCTATCAAGCGTGGAGGTTTGTTTTTAGGTCAATCGGAACAGAGTGAGAATAAAGAGAAATCTGCATCTGAGCGTGTTGTACCAATTAAAGATAGCAATAATGATAAATCCAAAGATAAGGCCACGGTAAAAACCAGTGCCTGATAGTCAGGCCCGTGTGAGGTGTGATTCTGATGGTTTCCGGCACGGGCCATTCCCTTCCGATAAATTTTTAATCTTTTAAATTAGTTTGCCCTATTTCTCTTTAGGCTTGTTGTGCATTATAGGAGCCTACCTATTGGATATGTTTTAATTCACTTGGTTGATATGAATCTAAAAAATGCGAATATACCCAATGGATATCAAGATATATCGCGACGGTAAGGGAGCAAATCCCCGGGAGCATAGATAACTCTGTGACCGGGGTGAGTGCAGTCAACAAAGAGGCAACTTGAAAGATAACGGGTATAATAGTGATACTGGAAACAAATAGATTAATAATGCGGAAATGGAAAGAGGAGGATAGAACACCGTTCTTCCATTTGAATAGTAACGCGGAGGTTATGGAATACTTTCCTGCCACTTTAACGGTTGAACAAAGTAATGCAATGGTGGATAAAATTAGCCAGAAATTTGAGCAACAGGGTGATTGGGGATTATGGGCGGTAGAGCTGAAAGAAACTGGGGATTTTATTGGTTTTGTAGGTTTGAATATTCCTATAGCGGAATTACCTTTTTCACCTTGTGTCGAAATTGGCTGGCGTCTTGATAGACCATTTTGGGGGAAAGGTTATGCTAGCGAAGCGGCTCGTAAGGCATTAGATTTTGCTTTCACTCGATTAAAACTTGAGGAAGTGGTTGCATTTACTACAGTTTCTAATTTGCGATCTCAAAAAGTCATGGAAAAGCTTGGAATGGTGAAAGATGAAAACACTTTCTTGCATCCTTTATTACCGAATGGTCATCCGCTTCATGAGCATGTGCTCTATAGGAGACGCCGGTAATAACTTTATTCTCCTTTATGGTTTTTGTTACTTTGGTGTTTTATACTGCTGTTGCATATATATACGTATTTAGGAATGCAAATGAAATATGAATTAGCTGTTATGGCGGCTCTGACTAAATTAAATCATCCTAACACGCGTTCAATTATGGATGCGACAGGGATATCTGAGCGTAAAGTACAACAGGTATTGCAAACACTGCAACAAGACTTAGAAGTAAAGATTAATCGTATTAGAAATGGTAAGGCTAGTTATTTCGAAGTGATTTCTTGGGGAATGTTTGAAAGTGGTCAGGCAATTAACTGTAAATTGCGGGACTTAGATCTCGCTAAGTTTAAGTATTCCCATCAGCAAGAAAGAGATATTAGAAACCAAAAAAATAAAAAAATAATAATGAAAACTTATAATGAAAAGAAACATTATTTTGATCGAATAAAACTGAAAAACTACAGGCATAGTATGCGTCTTGAAGGCATAAATATTATTATGAATAGCTTGCCTGAGACTAAAGAAGAACAAGAAAATCTGAGAAATAATTTAATTAGAAAATACAGTGAACAGCGAGGAGATTATGGTAGATAAATATGGTGCAGGGCAAGATCCCTACACATACTTAGGCACAGATATTCTCGTCAATAAATTAGGTATTTGTGATTCAGTCATTCTGAAACAAGCAGAAAGGGAATTCACTGAGCTTGCTATATTAAATATTTCATTTCGGGAACCACCTTACGATTTAGCGTTTTGGTGTCAACTTCATAAACAAATATTTGCGGATTTATATGATTGGGCTGGTCAGTTGAGAACAATTGATATATCAAAAGGTAATACCCGTTTCTGCAATGCTGAACGTATTGAAATAGAAGGAAATAGAATATTCAATATGTTAGCGAGTGAAAATTATCTCGTAGGACTAAACTATCAGGAGTTCATTAGAAAACTAGCTGGATATTATGCAGAACTCAATGTGATTCATCCTTTCAGAGAAGGAAATGGGCGAACACAACGTCTGTTATTTGAATATATTGTTATAAACTGTGGATATAATATTTCTTTTGAATCTGTGGATGTTGAACAATGGGTTGGGGCTAATATTTCTGCCTATCAATGTAACTATCATCCATTAATGAAAATTTTTGGAAGCTGTGTCTCTTAAATAATGTAATGTAGAGGTAATATAAATAATTATTTTATGATGTTACTTTGTCTGATATATATGTTACTTCAATGATTATTCATGAAAAAAATAGCTTTTTAAGCTGAGATAACTCATTGTGGTTTATTTATTTTTGCTGTGAGATATTGATTAATATAGTCCTGTAGGTTTTTCGATTAAGTGGTTCATTTAATTATGATTGGATTTTATTTAAAATGATCGACTGTTTCTATAAGGTTTCCTGATGTTTCTGGTTAGTTTAATATATCTTACAGTAAAGTGACAAGAGCAAAGCTATTCTTGTCACTTTGTTTATTTAATATCTTGTTATTCATTAATTTAAAGACAAATTGTTGAAAAGAAAAGACTAATGACAATTACTGGCGCACATAATTTAGCGCATTTGCCCAGATTTCTCTCACTTTGAAAACAAATATTTGCAGACGCAAAGTTAGGCGCGAAGGCAGTGATACTCAATACTAAAAGACAAGCTGATAATTTTTTCATGGTTAGTACTTCTTATTAAGGGATAATTTACTAGAGTTACTAATTATTGTTCAAAAATTAATGTTGTGCTTACTTTTCGGTATGATTTTTATTGTCTTGTTGAAAATTTGTTGAAGTGACGTTGGTAGATTTATGACATAGCTACGCCGGGTAAGAATAAAAAACACCACTTGGCTGGTGCACTTCATGCCGGAATAGGTCGCGTACATTGTGTCAGTGGGAGCAATAAGCATGCAGGGTTGTTTATCCTAATTTTTGTAACAGAATTGAGGAGGTTCAATATTCTTCATGACAGTTTTAATGTATTATTTATTAAAAATATTTTTAGTTTTCAGTAATAAATCTCCTTCTAATCAGAGATGTTAAGCTGGCAGGTATTGTGCAACTTAAAGTCAGGTTTAAATCAACTATGAAGGATCTTGATATTGGTTTGGCCGTTCAACTTCTAATACTGGGCCTTGAAAGGTTTATTCAAAAGAGACTCATTGTATAAAAACAACAATCATACTTTGCGATTGTAAAAGTTGTATTTTTTTGATCTCTTTCACTCTATTAATGCGGCTTGACATGATTTTATTGAGTTGCTAAATCGGTTCCTTTATTTTAACTCGTTATTTGGCCTTGATGAGAAACAGGGATTAAACATGGTTAATCGCGTATGGGTATTGGGTGACGCTGTTGTTGACTTAGTTCCTGAAACTTCAAATAGCTATCTGAAGTGTCCCGGTGGTGCACCAGCCAATGTAGCCGTGGGTGTCGCACGGCTGGGAGGAAATAGTGGTTTTATTGGTCGCGTAGGTAAAGACAGCTTTGGCACATTCCTGCAACAGGTGCTGCACACTGAAGGTGTAGATATCCGTCACATGGTACAGGACGATGAATATCATACTTCTACGGTGGTAGTAGATCTGGATCAGCAGGGTGAGCGTTCGTTTACTTTTATGGTCACTCCCAGTGCCGATCTATTTCTACAGCCCTCTGATGTACCGGAGTTTAGTGCTGGGGAATGGTTACATACCTGTTCAATCGCCTTGTCGCAGGAGCCGAGTCGTAGTACCACATTGAAGGCAATGGGAAACATTAAGGCAGCTGGCGGTTGGGTGAGTTTTGATCCCAATATCAGAGAGGAGGTATGGAAGCACCCAGAAGAATTGCGGCCGTGTTTGGAAGAGGCGCTGATGTTGGCGGATGTAGTGAAAATCTCACGTGATGAACTCAATTTTATCAGCAACATTGAGCAACTGGAAAACGCGATTGACTGGGTGATGGATCGTTTTCCATTATGCTTACTTTTGGTTACGCTTGGTCGTGAAGGTGTCTACGTGCACGATGGCAAACAACTCCGTCATTTTGGTGCTACACCGGTTGTTCCTGTTGATACGACCGGCGCTGGTGATGCATTTGTTGCCGGTCTGTTGACAGCACTGGCAAAACTGGGGCGTTTCCCGCGGAATGACGAATGGACGGTAGTCATCACTCAGGCCCAAGCTTGCGGTGCATTGGCGACTACTGCTAAAGGTGCGATGACTGCGCTGCCATACATTGATGAATTGAGCGCTTTCTTACAGATGCATACTTGAACATATTGAACACATAATAACGGGTATCTGATTTACCATTTCTTCACCTTTCTGCCGAATTTGCGGAATTGATCACAATAGTTTGAGCTGGTTAACAAACTTAATTGCTATCGGCCAATTAACTCAATTATCTTTTGCACTGAAAAATCGGTTTTGCAATTTGGTAGAACAGAATACTAATATCTTGATGGGGCGAATGCCATGAAAAATCTTTACTATCTAATTGTCGCTCCAGGATTAATATTTTCAGCTTCTGCCCTTGCTTCCCCTACCAACAGCATTGAAGCGCGCCTTGAAGCATTAGAGCAGCGATTGCAACAGGCAGAACAACGTGCTGCTCAAGCAGAAGCACGTGCCATAGCTGCCGAGCAACGAACGCAACGTCTGGAACAACACTCCGTCAAAAACGAGCAGCAGACTGTGCAAGTGGCACAGCACAACGCTTCGCTGGAAAATGATTCTCAGAAAAACAATGCCGTACTAACCAGTAATTTAAAGCTGAATGACTTTGGTAATCTGAAATTGTACGGTGATGTAGAGTTTAATCTTGATGGTACTAGCCGAAGTGGTCAGCTTACCTCACTGAAAACGAGCGACAATAAAGACTGGAAACCGGGTGACAAAGAGCGCTGGAATATCAATGGCCGTATTTTGATTGGATTAGATGGCTATCGTAGTAATCAGAATGGCAACTTCGCTGGCTTCAGTGTGCAGCCGCTAGCAGATATGACCGGAAAAATGAATCTCGATGATGCTGCTTTCTTCTTCGGCAACGAGAAAAACTGGCAGACCAAAATCGGGCGTTTTGAAGCTTACGACATGTTTCCCCTTAATCAAGACACTTTTGTTCAGTATTCTGGTAATACTGCCAATGACTTGTATGCTGATGGTTTCGGTTATATCTACATGATGAAAGAAGGACGTGGCCGTAGTAACAGTGGTGGTAGCCTGATGCTGAGCAAATACGCGGGTAACTGGTATTTCGAACTCAATACATTACTTAAAGACGGCACTTCACTATTTCAGGATAACCTCTATCACGGTAACACATTGGATAATAATAAAAATGTTGCTTATCTGCGTCCAGTGATCGCTTGGAAAAAAGACCAATTTAGTGCAGCAGTGGCTATGGAAAGCAATGTGGTCAACAACGCCTATGGTTACAAAAATGCCCAAGGGCAATGGATCGATCAATCCAGCCGCAATGGTTACGGTATGACACTGAGTTGGAACAATCTGGAGACTGATCCCGAGAACGGTATTGTCGCTAACCTGAATACTGCTTATTTGGATGCTTCGGGCGAGCAGAATTTCACGGCTGGAATCAATGTGATGTGGCGTCGCTTCGAACTGGGCTATATCTATACTCACAACAATATCAAAGAGTTCAACACTGATGGTATGACCGTACATATTGATCAGCCGTTCAATGAACCTGGCGAATACGACATTAGTACCATCCATACGTCATATCAGATTCCTAACCTCATGAATATGAAGAACTTCAATCTCTATCTTGGCGCTTATGTCTCCATGCTGGAAACGGATGCTAACAACAAAATTGCCAACAGTCATAACGATCAGCGCTACGGAGCACGTGCCAGATTTAAATATCTATTTTGATGTAAGTTAACCGATTTCCGCTATAGCTTATTACCCATAGAGATATTTTGATTCATAAGGGGTATCTCATGGATATTCCTTACTCTCTCTATACCTGTTATCTTTCAAGTTGCCTCTTTGTTGGCTGCACTCTCTCACCCCGGTCACAGAGTTATCTATGCTCCCGGGGATTCACTCCCTTGCCGTCGCGATGCATCTTGAAATCCATAGGGTATAATACTTTTCTACAGATAATAATTGGGACATAACAGATGGATTTTTTCAGTATTAACAATATATTAGTAAATATACCAATAGGTAAAAATGGTTATGATTTATCATGGATTGAAGCAGTAGGCACGATTGCTGGTTTGTTATGTATTTGGTTTGCTAGTCAGGAAAAGATAATTAACTATCTGTTTGGATTGATTAATGTTACGTTATTTGCCGTGATTTTTTTCCAGATTCAACTATATGCTAGCTTATTACTGCAATTGTTTTTCTTTTCTGCAAATATTTATGGTTGGTATGCTTGGAGCCGGATTAATGATCAGCAGCAGATTGAACTTAAAATACGCTGGTTAAGCCTAAATAAGACGATAATCATCGGTCTTATTTCTGTGCTATTGATTGCCATGATGACTTTTAATATCGATCAGGTATTTGGTTATTTGACTCAGGTTACTATTACGATTATGCAAGGGTTTGGTTTTAATGTTCAAATGCCTGTGTTAGAGCCTGATGCGTTCCCATTCTGGGATTCGATAATGACGGTACTGTCTATTGTGGCAATGATTTTGATGACCCGCAAATATGTTGAAAACTGGCTGGTATGGGTTGTCATCAACGTGATAAGTGTTGTTATCTATTACCATCAGGGAGTCTTGGCGATGTCGTTGCAGTATGTGATTCTCACCGGTATTGCCCTGAATGGTTCTCGTTTGTGGATTCAGACAGCGAAGAAAAACCATTCGCAGCCGTTATCTCGCGTGGAATAAATTTTTTTAAACATGCCAGAGAATTGTTTTATCGATCTCCGGCATATTTTTAGATATTTACTTTGATAATCATCATTTCTGAAGATATTTTAACTAATCAAAACAGGTATGACCACATTTGGCTATATTTTTCCATGTATTATGTTAGATACCGATTTATTTATTATCGACAAAGAATATTTACAGTTTGGCTTCTAACAGTTAGATTGAAATCACAAGATTGTTTTAGATAAATATACAGCGATATTGGATGAGAGGGTTATGAATTATCAGAATGACGATATAAGGATTAGAGAAATAAAAGAATTATTACCTCCTGTGGCACTACTTGAAAAATTTCCAGCAACTGAAAATGCTGCATCTACAGTACGTAAGGCCCGCAAAACTATTCATCAGATTCTGGTTGGTGAAGATGATCGTTTGTTAGTTGTGATTGGGCCATGCTCTATTCATGATCCTAAAGCGGCAATGGAATATGCTGAACGATTGAATAAATTGCGTGAAGAACTAAAAGATGATTTGGAAATTGTCATGCGGGTTTATTTTGAAAAACCACGTACAACGATTGGTTGGAAAGGGTTAATTAATGACCCTCATATGAACCATAGTTTTGATATTAATGATGGTTTGCGTCTGGCTCGGCAGCTGTTGCGGGATATCAATGACATGGGGCTACCAGCTGCGGGTGAATATCTGGATATGATTTCTCCACAGTATTTGGCAGATCTAATGAGCTGGGGAGCAATCGGCGCGCGTACTACTGAATCTCAGGTCCATCGTGAGCTGGCTTCTGGTCTTTCTTGCCCGGTCGGTTTTAAAAATGGTACTGATGGTGCGATCAAAGTTGCAATTGATGCTATTAATTCGGCGAGTACACCTCACTGTTTCCTTTCTGTAACTAAGTGGGGACATTCTGCGATTGTGAATACCAGTGGGAACTGCGATTGCCATATTATTTTGCGCGGTGGTAGAGAACCGAATTATAGTTCTGAGCATGTTGCTGCGGTGAAACAAGGTTTGGAAAAATCAGGGTTACCTGCAAGAATTATGATTGATTTCAGTCATGCAAATAGTTCCAAACAATTTAAAAAGCAGATGGATGTGAGTTCAAATGTCAGCGAGCAGATCGCGACAGGAGAGAAGGCGATTATTGGTGTCATGGTGGAAAGCCATTTAGAGGAAGGAAATCAGGACCCAGAGAGTGATCAACCATTGGTATACGGCAAAAGTATTACTGATGCTTGCATTGGTTGGGCTGATACGGAAATTTTATTACGTCAATTGTCATTGGCGGTGAAAGCACGTCGTGGCTGATAGTGTTTTTCGAATGTAAAAAAACCGGAATAGACAACTCCGGTTTTTATATTTACTGAACAAAGTCAGCGCCTATAGGCAATGAATCATTTCGCTTTGCCCTGGTTTGCTACAGCGGCTGCTTTCGCTGCAATTTCGTCAGCGTTACCCAGATAGTAATGTTTGATTGGTTTCATATTTTCGTCAAATTCATAAACCAGTGGTACCGCTGTTGGGATGTTCAGCTCAAGAATGGCTTCTTCACTCATGTTGTCCAGATATTTAACCAGAGCGCGCAAAGAGTTACCGTGAGCAGCGATAATCACTTTCTCACCTTTAGCAACACGAGGTTTAATGACTTCTTCCCAATAAGGAATGACCCGTTCAATAGTGGTTGCCAGGCTTTCAGTCACTGGCAATTCTTCTGGGGTCAGATTTGAGTAACGTGGGTCGTGACCTGGAAAGCGTTCATCATCTTGAGTTAAATCTGGAGGAGTGATAGCAAAACCACGACGCCACAGTTTAACTTGATCATCCCCATATTTAGCGGCAGTTTCTGATTTGTCCAGACCTTGCAGGGCACCATAATGACGTTCATTCAGTTTCCAGCTTTTTTCAACAGGTAACCATTGTTGATCAACTTGGTCCAAAATATTCCACAAAGTGTGGATAGCCCGTTTCAGAACAGAGGTGTACGCAAAATCAAAAACGAAACCTTCTTCTTTCAACAGTTGGCCTGCTTGCTGAGCTTCTGCACGACCTTTTTCAGATAGAGCGACGTCAGTCCAGCCAGTAAAACGGTTTTCTTTGTTCCACTCGCTTTCGCCATGTCTTACCAGAACCAGTTTAGTTACAGCCATTAGCTTAAACTCCTATCAATACTTTTTAAAAACCGAACTTAAATGATAACTGAGCGCATTATATTGCCCTATACACTACAACAGCAATCAATAGTCTTGTTCGATAACTTTATTTGCCTGAAAACCTTAATTTTTTACAGATTGATGAACATATTCCGGGTAAATTTGATGTATTACAACGCTGTTACCAGTTTGATTGGGTAAGTGAAGAACAACAAATGAACTAAGTTAAGTGTGAAATGGAACCCAACAGCTACCCACAAGCGACCACTCCATATCCAAGCCAGCCCATATATTAATCCTGCGAGTGTAGCGAAAATCATTAATAATGGACCGCCAGCGAAATGAGCGCCTCCAAAAATTAAGGCAGTGATAATCAGTGCAAAATAGGGATGAATCCACTGACTTAGCCTTTGTTGGATATAACCACGGAATAAAGCTTCTTCTGCCAGAGAAACGAAGAAAATATTTGCCAGAATAAATGCTGGTAACCATTGTGGCATATGTAGTTCAACCGCAAGTCCTCCGAGAGCCGTTGCTATGCTTAATAGTACGGGAATAGCAATAGCTAAGATTATCCATGCATAAGGCCGAACTTTTGCCAGAGGTTTTGTTATGAATAATCTAGGCATGCAACATAACAGCAGGAAAGGAATGAGTGCTTTATCAAAGTTGAAATACATTGAGAATGGGGCACTATGAGGACCTGCCTGAACTTTATCGAGATATTTCAGGTTATTAAAGCCTGGAATCAGATGCAGGAATAATGCGACACCAAAAGCGAGCAATAGCAGCTCAGTGGTTATTTTGATGACGCTATTTTGCTGAAAATAGATACGTAGTGCACCTAACACAAAAATAATTGTAATAGTGGCAATCGCTGGATAAATCATAGTTTGCGTGACAAATCCGGTAATAACAGCGGCGAGGAGGACAATAAGTGCAGTCGTGCGGTGTATAGCTAATAACGCCAGTGATATGGCAAGTAAACCCCAAATCATATATTTCCCTTTATTTTTTAATAGGTTAAAAGAAAAGATCGGAAAAGTAGACCAAAAATTGATGATGGATGTTATGAGTGAGCAAAAAATAATAATGTATGATGATTAAATTGCGATGCTTTTTTCACTGGTCGGATAAGTGCTCCCGTTGCTAACAACGGGTAATTATCAGAAATCAATCAGAAATTTTCTCGGTTTTGTAGCGATATATATCACCGTCAGGAATAAATATCAGCCGGTGAGTAATACATTGCGGTGCGTCTTCTTGATGATGAGAGACAAACAGGAGTTGCGTATCACCATCAGCGATCATGACATCAATAAAACGTAACATCAGCTGACGGTTTAGTGGATCAAGCCCCTGGAGGGGTTCGTCAAGGATCAGTAAAGCCGGATGTTTAACCAGCGCGCGAGCTATCAGAACCAGCCGTTGTTGTCCCCATGAAAGGCTATGAAATGAGCTGTTAGCGACCTGAGATAGCCCCAGTAAGGCTAGCCATTCATTAGCAAGTTGTTGCTGACGATCTGATACTGCCTGATAAAGACCAATTGAATCGAAGAAGCCGGACAGAATTACATTACGAACACTGATGCTAATACGGTATTCCAAATGCATGCTGTTACTGATATAGCCAATATGGCGTTTGATATCCCAAATGGTTTCACCACTACCACGTTGACGGCCAAAAATAATCAGTTCATTACTGTAACCTTGAGGGTGATCGCCTGTAATCAGGTTAAGGAGTGTTGATTTCCCGGCTCCGTTTTGACCAATAATTTGCCAGTGTTCGCCCGGGTTTACCTGCCAGTTTAGTCCATATAAGATGGGCTGGTCATTATACTGAACTACACCATTACGTAGAATAATCAAAGGTTGATCAGGTGTTAATCGATCATCAATGCGGAGTTCATCCACTTCGGGTAAATGAATCCCATCAAGTTTTTCACTGTGTACGAGTTGAGCAACCAGTGAGTTTGCCATCACTTTTTCTTTCGTGCCAATAGATGTCAGATAGCAATTTGCCAGTACACCAATCTGATTAACAAAATCGGGGATTTCACTGAATCGGTTAAGAATGAGTACTAAAACGATGCCTTTTGATGACAATGCTTCCAACAATTCAGCAAATTGACTACGGGCAAATGCATCAAGACCATCAAAAGGTTCATCAAGGATGAGTAAATCAGGTGAAGCCATCAGTGCTTGACAAAGTACTGTTTTTCGGGTTTCACCGGTAGAGAGATATTTAAAACGACGGGAAAGTAAATCCATAATGCCGAACTGTTTTGCCAGTTCCAGACAGAGTTCATTATCTTTATGATGAAGTTGAATAATTTCTGCCGCAGTATGACCAGTATCATCTTCATCGTCACTTAACAGATCAGTGTTGTTGCGTTGCCATTCTTCTTTAATTAGCTTTTGTAATTGTTCAGAAGAGACGCTGATACATGTGTGAAATGAGCACTTTCGTTCACCAGAAAGTCGTACTAATTTATTTGAAAGCGCTCGGGCTAATGATGATTTTCCGCTGCCGTTGGCACCAACAAAAGCCCAACTTTCGCCGGAAGTAATTTTCAGTGAAGGTAATTGTAAGGTATGGGTATCACTTAAACGGAAACAGCCTTGCGTTATTTGCAATTCAGACATTTTTATATTCCTTTTTAAGCAACGCAAATATGTTTTCACAAATAAGCGGAATGACAGCGAATGTCAATATTAACTTTTAATTAACATCTTAGTAAAGAGTTGCAATAATCACTTGATCGGCATTAAAAAGTGCTGTGATTTTATCTTTAGAGTGTAGTTTTAAGTTGTCAGCTTCTTGATTGGACAGAATAGAGCAAAGGGTTTCACCGCCATCAAGAGTGATGATGACTTCTGTATTTTCTTCTCCGGTTTCGATTTGGCTGATCTGGCCTGTCAGAGCATTATCGAAATGGCTGGCAGGGGATTGTTCTTTGGTTAACTTCACCCAAGGCGCTTTAATCAGTGCCAGTACTTCCTTACCTTTGACCAGACTAAGGCGTTTGGCACTTTGCTCTGTCAACGCAGCATTCATAGATGTTTGACCATCTGCTAGTAATATACAGATATGTTGCTGTACCCGATTATGATCATGGTCAATAATTGTGCCAAAAAATTGATTACGGGCGCTGGTTTGCAGAGAAAAACGGGAAATTGCAGCTAATAGGCTATCGAGGGGCAGTTTGTCATCTTTCAGCACATCAAAGGCTTTTTGTTGAATTTGTGCCAATAAATCATAGAGTTGTAGTAGACGTTCACCATAATCGGTCAGATTTGCCCCGCCGCCGCCTTTGCCACCAGTAACTCGGTCTACCAGTATTTCATCTGCTAACTGATTCATTTCATTGATGGCATCCCAGGCACTTTTATAACTGATGCCAGCCAGTTTTGCTCCCTGACTGATAGAACCTGTTGTTTTAATCTGTTTTAGTAATAATATTCGCCGTGGATCGGCGAATAACCGTTGTTGTAATTTCAGTGTTAATAGAATTTCTGCTTGCATAATAGTCTTTTTCAGGAAATAAAATTGTAAATTTTTATTGGTTAACTCGCAAAAGCGCACATTTAGCCGGTTATAGTTGTTTGTCTTTGTTTAGAATGATATCTAATTATAGCGGTATTACTTGCTATGGTTAAAAATGTGTTATGTTGTTGGCTCGTTTTATGAGCCATTATGTGAGGCTATTATGTTTGAATTGATTAAAAGTATGGCTTTCGCCCTGGTCATGGTACCGGTAATGACGGCCGGAATTTTAGGTTTAATTTATGGCTTTGGGGAACTGTTTAATATCATTTCCCGCATTGGCCATTCTGAAAAGTAAAACTAATATTTCTTTGTACACCAGATACTGTTTTAACTACCCGACGGTTCGTCGGGTAATTTGTTTTAGCTCACCATAATAAGTTCATTTCTATTTGTCTGATTTTGTTATTTTAGCATATTGATTCAAATGAAATCAGATAGTGAAAGTTGCTCACAATTTGCCGATTAATATTAGGATAGCCTTCCATTTAGCGCTATATCTTGTTATATACAACGAACAAATTGGTAATAGCAGGTGGAAAACAAATGAAAAAGAGTTTTGACAAGTTGTTGATAGGCATCGTTTTTTCTTTTGCTTTAGCATGGCAGGCATGGGCTACGGAAAAAGTAACAGTATTCGCTGCTGCCTCGCTGACCAATGCACTTGATGATATTTTGATACAGTATAAGCAAGAGACAAAAGGGGATGTGGTGGCTTCTTATGCATCATCTTCTACTTTGGCTCGTCAGATTGTACAAGGCGCTCCGGCAGATATTTTTATTTCCGCAGATCAACAGTGGATGGATTATGTTTCTGGGAAGGAACTGATTATTAATAAAACCCGTTTTACTATTCTGGGTAATCAATTGGTTCTGATTGCATCGAAAGATAGCAAACTCGATCAAGTTGAAATTAATAAAGAGACAAAATGGAAATCCTTGCTGAACGGGGGTCGCCTAGCGGTCGGTGATCCGGATCATGTTCCGGTTGGTATCTATGCTAAAGAATCATTGCAATATTTGAGGGTATGGGAGACGGTTAATCCTCTGCTAGCTCGTACTAGTAACGTACGCAGTGGTATGGCGTTGGTGGAACGTGTTGAAGCTCCATTGGGGATTGTTTATGGTTCAGATGCAGCTGCCAGTAATAAAGTCAAAGTTGTGGGGATTTTCCCGGAAGAGAGCCACAAACCGATTGAATACCCAATGGCGATTATCAAAGATCACAATAATCCGGTAGTTCTCCGTTTTTATGAATATTTGAAAACCCCTGAAGCCGCGGCAATTTTCAAACGTTACGGTTTTCGTCCACTTTAGGAATAGATCTTTTGGAGATGTTGAGTGAATACGAATGGCAAGCCATTATCCTGAGTCTGAAAGTTTCAGGTGTGGCGGTGTTATTCAGTCTGCCATTTGGGATTTTGATGGCGTGGATTCTTGTTCGTTTCCGGTTTCCCGGTAAATCATTACTTGACAGCCTCATCCACTTGCCGCTGGTGTTGCCGCCAGTGGTCGTGGGATATTTACTGCTGATCAGCATGGGGCGTCGTGGATTTATTGGCGAATGGTTATATGATTGGTTTGGGATAAGTTTTGCATTTAGTTGGCATGGTGCTGCGCTGGCTTCTGCTGTTGTTGCTTTTCCGCTGATGGTCAGGGCAATACGGCTGGCGTTGGAAAGTGTTGACCGACGTTTGGAACAGGCAGCTCGTACTCTAGGGGCCAATCCGTTTAGAGTATTTTTTACCATCACACTTCCTCTTTCTTTGCCGGGTATTATTGTTGGTACCATTTTGGCATTTGCTCGTTCATTGGGTGAATTTGGGGCAACTATCACCTTTGTATCGAATATTCCAGGTGAAACGCGAACAATCCCTTTGGCAATGTATACCCTGATTGAAACGCCTGGAGCAGAAATTGCTGCGGCTCGTTTATGTGTAATTGCGATTATTCTTGCGTTGGTGTCACTGATGGTTTCTGAATGGTTAACCCGTTGGGGCAGGAAACGTCTGGGGGCAACATGTTAAAACTGGATTTTGAAAAGCAGCTTGGTGATCTGCATTTACAGGTTAATACGCAGTTGCCAACAGAAGGTATCACGGCTGTTTTTGGCCTTTCAGGTGCAGGGAAAACTTCACTGATAAATGTTATTGCTGGCTTGATACATCCACAAAAAGGGCGGGTTATCCTCAATGATCATACATTGGTGGATATTGAAAAAGGTATCTGCTTGCCATCAGAGCAACGCCGTATAGGTTATGTCTTTCAGGATGCTCGGCTTTTTCCGCATTATCGGGTAAAAGGCAATCTTCGATACGGTATGTCTCCAGTGATGAAGCCGGAATTTGATAGCATTATTAGTTTGCTGGGGATTGAGCATTTATTATCCCGTTTTCCTGTTACATTGTCCGGCGGTGAAAAACAGCGGGTTGCTATCGGTCGGGCTTTGTTGACTGCCCCTGAACTGCTTTTAATGGATGAGCCACTAGCATCGTTAGATCTTCCCCGTAAGCGAGAATTGTTGCCTTATCTTGAAAGGCTTTCTGACGATGTCAAAATTCCGATCTTGTATGTCAGCCACAATCTGGATGAAATTCTTCGCCTGGCTGAAAATGTGATTGTAATGGATAACGGGAAGGTTAGGGCAGTAGGAAAATTGGAGGAGGTTTGGTCCAGCAATGTATTACGCCTTTGGTTACAAAAAGAGACGCTCAGTAGCATTCTGAATGTCTCAATGGTTGAACACCATAGCCGTTATGAAATGACAGCGGTGGTATTAGCCGACCAGGTTTTATGGTTGCCTAAAATTGATGTTCAACCGGGAACTGATTTGCGTATCAGAATAGATGCTTCTGATGTTTCACTGGTCTTGGAGCCACCGCGTGGTAGCAGTATCCGTAATGTTTTGGCGGCAAAGGTGGTTGAATTTTTTGATGATGATGGGCAGGTAGATGTTAAATTGACGTTGAGTGGTCATTACTTATGGGCAAGCATTACTCCATGGGCAAGGGATGAGCTTAATTTGCGACAAGGACAGTGGCTTTATGCCCAGATAAAAAGCGTTTCTCTTAATCGGCAATTCTCTTAATCGGTAGTTGTAAGAATTGTCCTTGAGAGGCAAAGCTGCTATCTGTTTCTCTAAACGGGGACACCTACTACCATTATTGTCACTTGTCACTCATCACTCATGGGGTTTCCATTGAGAACGCCCCTGAGTGTCGTTTTGTAGGTATTGTTATCAGCAGTTAAAGAACATATTTGCGGATAACTTCGGCAATCCCTGGCTGAGTATTATCTAGAGTGACCAGATCAGCGCGCTCTTTGACTGTATCCACACTATTACCCATGGCAACACCAAGCCCGGCGGTTTCCAGCATACTCAGGTCATTGAAATTATCGCCAAAAGCGATAACATCTTTCATGCTTATTCCCTGTGATTCAACCCATTGTTTCAGACGCATTCCTTTACTGTTGCCTTTTTTGGCGATATCGACTTGATCAAGCCATGACCATTCACATTCCAAACCTATATCATTTTCGATCTGTTCAGTAATTTCTCGCAGTTTTGCTAAATCAGGAGAGCAGGTTGCAAATTTCCAGATAGACTGTACTTCACCAATAGCATGCTGAAAACTACTGACATGCTGCATATTTGGGCGTTGAGATTCAGGCAGGGTATTGGACCATGCTATGGTGCGGGCAATTGTGTCATGCAGTTCTTCATATAACATGGCATCATCTACATACATCAGACGGTGAATATCTGTGCCTTGCAAATATGTGAGAACTTTTATGGCTTCTTGAGGTGATAGCGGATTTGAGGCTAATACTTTCTTTTCATGGTAATCATACAGATAAGCACCATTACAGCAGATAGCAGGAGTATCTAGCTGCAAAGCCTGATAAAAGGGGTGAATAGCGACATGATGGCGGCCAGTAACAATCAGTACCTTAACACCCGCCTTACGGGCTTCATTCACGGCAACGAGTGATTCTGGCAAGATATTCTTTTGAGGAGCCAGTAATGTACCATCCAGATCCAGTGCAATAACGCGATATGACATAGGTTAGCCTCATAACTATATTAATGTAAAAGATATTACACTGTAACTGAATAAAGTTAAGCCAATTGTGCGGTGAGTTTAACCGATAAAATCAATAAAGAGTCGTTACAGGTTAATAAATGGTAACGGATAATTGAGGAGTGAAGATGAAACAAGTGGTTTATATAGCGAGTCCAAACAGTCGTCAAATTCATGTTTGGAGCCTGAATAGTGTGGGCGAGCTATCGTTGATTCAGGTAGTTGATGTGCCGGGAGAAGTACAACCCATGGTGGTTAGTCCGGATCGTAAGCACCTTTATGTTGGGGTCCGCCCACAATTCAGTATTGTTACTTACCAGATTGGCGCTAATGGAGAGTTAGTGCAGCAAGGGATTTCACCAATACCAGGCAGTCCGACGCATATTTCTACTGATAAGCAAGGCCGTTTTTTGTTCTCTGCTTCCTATAGTTATAACAATCTGAGTATCAACTCAATTGATGATCAAGGTATTGTCGGCGCGCCTGTTCAGGTTATTGAAGGCTTGCAAACTCCGCATTCAGCCAATATTGATTGGGATAATAAACAGTTATTGGTTCCTTGTCTGAAAGAAGATCACACGCGTATTTTTGAGATAGCAGAAGAGAGTCCTCTGGTCGAGCAGCGAGCGGAGGAAGTGACTACAGCAACGGGTGCTGGTCCTCGCCATATGGCTTTCCACCCGAATCAACAGGTGATTTACTGTATTAATGAATTGGACGCTACTGTTGATGTTTATCGTAAGTGGGAGAAATACCGGATTATTCAGACTATCGATTCATTGCCGAAGGATTTTGCTGGTGTTCGTTGGTCTGCGGATATTCATATTACACCGGACGGTCGTCACCTTTATACCAGCGAACGTACCTCAAGTTTGATTAGCCATTTTGTTATTTCACCAGACGGTTTCAATTTGACTCTGGCAGGACATTATAAAACTGAAACCCAGCCCCGCGGTTTTGCTATCGATCATAGTGGGAAATACTTGATTGTATCCGGTCAGAAATCTGACCATATCTCAGTTTCTTCTATTGATGAATATACCGGTAATTTGACTGAATTAAGCCGTTATCCAGTTGGTAAAGGTCCAATGTGGGTAACAGTGCTGGCGATAAATTAATATGTGAATGGTGATAATGGACAGATAGCAGATACTTGCTCTTTTGTTCCATTATCACTGGCTGAACTTATATGTTATCCGTAACTTCAGGAAGTGTGCTTAATAACAGGAAATCACAAATTGATTGCACTGGAAATAGCCATTGTCAGGCGTGAAAGTTGCTCTGGCTGAATAATATAAGGTGGCATCAAATAGATTAGCTTGCCAAATGGCCTAATCCAGACACCTTTAGAGACAAAATGGTGTTGCAACCTAGCCATATCCACCGGCTGTTTCATCTCTACCACGCCAATTGCACCTAATACCCGGACATCAGCGACTTTTTCATGGAATTTTAGTGACATCAGCTCAGTACGTAATTGGTTTTCAATGGATTTAATTCGTTGTTGCCAGGGGCTTTGTAATAACAATTTCAAATTGGCTTCTGCTACAGCACACGCTAATGGATTTCCCATGAATGTTGGACCATGCATAAAACAGCCTGCTTCACCGTTGCTGATAGTATCGGCTACCTTACGCGTTGTTAGCGTTGCTGATAGCGTCATATAGCCGCCTGTCAGCGCTTTTCCTACACATAAAATGTCCGGCTCAATTTCAGCGTGTTCACAGGCAAACAATTTTCCTGTGCGACCAAAACCGGTGGCAATTTCATCCGCGATTAGCAGAATCTGATGTTGATCACAGAGCGCTCTGACTTGACGTAGATATTCAGGATGATAAATCCGCATTCCCCCAGCACCTTGTACAATAGGTTCCAGAATCACCGCAGCAATCTCATGGGAATACTGCTCCAGCAAAGTGCGGAATGGGATGATATCTTGTTCATTCCATTGAGAATTAAATCCACACTGAGGTGATGCGGCAAACAGATGTGGTGGTAGATAGCCTTTGTAAAGATTATGCATTGAATTGTCGGGATCACAGACAGACATAGCGCCGAACGTGTCACCATGATAACCATGACGTAATGTCAAAATGCGCTGACGTTTTTCACCTTTTGCTTGCCAGTATTGCAATGCCATTTTCAGCGCTACTTCTACCGCAACAGAACCTGAATCAGCCAGAAATACACATTCGAGTGTTGGTGCAGAGATCGCGACTAGTTGCCTACACAGTGCGACCGCAGATGGATGAGTTATTCCACCAAACATCACATGAGACATCTTATCAATCTGAGCCTTAGCTGCCTGATTCAGTACCGGATGGTTATATCCATGAATGGCAGACCACCATGAAGACATGCCATCTATCAGTTTACGACCATCAGCCAGTTCCAGCTCCACCCCAGAAGCGCTAACAACAGGGTAAACCGGGAGTGGTTTGGTCATGGAGGTATAAGGATGCCAGATATGGCGCAGATCAAATTCAATATCGGAAGAAATCATAATGGATACATGTAAACTAATTTATTTGAAATTGGTTGACAGTATAGCGACATTATTTAAACTGACGAGACTTTTTTCACACTGGAGATGTCATTGTGATTGAACGCAAGCAATGGACAATTAAGCAGGCGCAAGAACTGTTTGGTAAGCCTTTTTTTGAATTATTATTTCAAGCACAACAGGTTCACCGTATGTATTTTGACCCACAGCAGGTACAGGTCAGTACATTACTTTCCATCAAAACGGGCGCTTGCCCGGAAGATTGTAAATATTGCCCGCAAAGCTCCCGTTATAAAACAGGGCTTGAGAAAGAACGGCTGATGGAAGTGGAGCAGGTGATTGATTCTGCCCGTAAAGCTAAAAATGCAGGTTCCACCCGTTTCTGTATGGGGGCTGCGTGGAAAAATCCTCATGAACGGGATATGCCGTATTTGGAGAAAATGGTTAAAGAAGTCAAAGCGTTAGGGATGGAAACTTGCATGACGCTCGGCATGCTCAATAGTTCACAAGCTCAGCGGTTGGCAGATGCGGGATTAGATTACTACAACCACAATCTTGATACCTCGCCAGAATTTTATGGCAACATTATTACTACCCGGACCTATCAGGACAGATTAGATACTCTCGATAAGGTGAGGGATGCGGGAATAAAAGTCTGCTCTGGTGGTATTGTCGGCTTGGGGGAAGAGATTCGCGATCGGGCTGCTTTGCTGGTGCAACTGGCGAATTTGCCAAAACCGCCGGAGAGTGTACCAATCAATATGCTGGTAAAAGTCAAAGGCACTCCACTGGCTGATAACGAAGATGTAGACCCTTTTGATTTTATCCGCACGATTGCCGTTGCCAGGATCATGATGCCGGCTTCTCATGTTCGATTATCCGCAGGCCGCGAACAGATGAATGAGCAGACGCAGGCAATGTGTTTTATGGCTGGCGCCAATTCTATTTTTTATGGCTGCAAGTTATTAACTACGCCTAATCCGGCGGAAGATAAGGATTTACAACTATTCCGAAAATTGGGTATTAATCCTCAGCAGACGCAGACGGCATTCGGGGATAATCAGCAGCAGCAGTATTTGGCAGAAGCCATCATTAATGCAGATAACGAACAATTTTATAATGCGGCATTATGATGAATTGGTCAGCTTATCTTTCCCGACAATTATCCGAGCGCCGGGACTCTTCTTTATGGCGTCAGCGGCAGGTTAATCAGAAATCAGATGGACGATTTTTATATACCTTTGATGGCAAATATCTCAATTTTTCCAGTAATGATTACCTTGGGTTAAGTGCAAATCCCGCAGTTATTTCCGCATGGCAGCAGGGAGCGGAACAATATGGCGTTGGGAGTGGTGGTTCAGGTCATGTTACCGGTTATACGCAAGCTCATCAGGTGCTGGAACAGCAATTAGCTAATTGGTTGGGTTATCCAAAAGCATTACTGTTCATTTCAGGATATTCCGCTAATCAGGGGGTGATTGCCGCGTTAATGACGAAGCAGGATCGAATTATTGCAGATCGTCTGAGTCATGCCTCATTAATGGAGGCTGCCATGCATTCCCCTGCTCAGTTGCGGCGTTTTCTACATAATCAACCTGAATCACTTAAGGATTTACTGGCAAAACCTTGTGCTGGGAAAACCTTGGTAGTGACGGAAGGGGTGTTCAGTATGGATGGTGACAGGGCACCATTGTCTGATATTTATCAGCAAACCAACGCTTCTGGAAACTGGTTAATGGTGGATGATGCTCATGGTATTGGTGTCTGTGGTGAACAGGGTAGGGGAAACTGCTGGCAACAGGAAGTAAAACCAGAAATCCTGATTGTGACTTTTGGCAAAGCATTTGGGTTGAGTGGTGCTGCGGTGCTTTGTGATGAGCAGACAGCTGAATATCTGATTCAATACTCACGTCATCTTATCTACAGCACTTCTATGCCTCCGGCACAAGCGCAGGCTATTTCGGAAGCGGTCCGGCAGATACAATCTGGTGATGAATTGCGTCAACGATTACAGCAGAATATTGATTATTTCCGTCAGCGAGCACAGAAATTACCATTTACCCTGACAGATTCAGCCACGGCGATCCAGCCATTGATGGTTGGCAATAATGAACTAAGTGTGTCTTTATCCCAATATCTGCAACAAAACGGTATTTGGGTCAAAGCTATTCGCCCACCAACCGTACCACCGGGTAGCGCCAGACTACGTATCACACTGACTGCCAGTCATACGCAACAGGATATTGATATGCTGACGGAGGTGTTGTATGAGTTCCGTCGCTGAATCTGTCAATAAACGGGCGATTGCCGGGGCATTTGGACGAGCCGCTGCCAATTATGATGTTGTGGCAAAATTGCAACAGCAAACAGGTGAATTCCTCATGCAACAAGTGGATGGACATCCTGGAAGATTAGTATTGGATGCTGGCTGTGGTACCGGTTTTTTCAGTCACCGTTGGCGGCAACAGGGAAAGCAGGTGATTGCACTGGATTTGGCATCGGGTATGTTGGATCATGCTCGTAAACAGCAAGTGGCTGACTATTACTTGCAAGGGGATATTGAATGTTTAGGGCTTTCTGACGGCAGTGTTGATATCTGTTTCAGTAATCTGGTTGTTCAATGGTGTGATAATTTATCCGGCGCTTTAAAAGAACTTTACCGAGTAACCCGTCCTGGTGGACTGATTCTGTTTTCCACGTTGGCGCAAGGTTCGTTATATGAATTGAAGCAAGCTTGGAGTGTGGTTGATAATTATCAGCATATTAATCATTTTCTGCCACAACAGACGATTAAAGATGCTTGCCAGGGTTTCCGGCATTGCCTGATTAGTCAGGTCTATCGACAGCAATATCCTAATATCCTTCCTCTATTGGCCTCCTTGAAAGGGATTGGAGCGACTCATCTTCATAGTGGGCGCCAGCAGGGACTGATGACCCGTGGACGATTGACTGCTTTGGAACAGGCTTATCCACGAGAAAATAAACATTTACCTCTTAGTTATCAAATTATTTTTGGAGTTATTTATCGTGATTAAGAGCTGGTTTTTAACGGGTACAGATACTGAAGTGGGTAAAACAGTTGTAAGTTGTGCTTTGTTACAGGCTGCGAATAAATCGGGATATAAGACAGCAGGTTATAAGCCAGTGGCTTCGGGAAGTGAAATAACGCCAGAAGGCATTCGTAATTCGGATGCACTGGCATTAATGGCAAATAGTTCTGTACCTTTGCAATATGATGAAGTTAATCCATTAGTATTTGTTGAGGCGACATCACCCCATATTGTCAGTGCTGATTTAAAGCGACCTATTGATTTTTCTATTATGTCGGAAGGATTGCGCTGGCTAGAAAATAAAGCAGATTGGGTTTTGATAGAAGGTGCTGGCGGTTGGTATACCCCTTTATCGGAATCGGCGACTTTTGCTGACTGGGTAGTCAAAGAACAATTACCTGTTATTCTGACAGTTGGTGTGAAACTAGGTTGTATTAATCACGCACTACTCACCGCAGAAGCTATTAAACTTTCAGGATTACATCTTGCAGGCTGGATAGCTAATGAGGTTGAACCAGCGGGTAAACGCCAGAAAGAATATCTGGCGACATTAAAACATATGCTACCTGCTCCGTTATTAGGTGTTATTCCTCATTTGACGGGAGAATGTTTTGACCATTTAGGTGAGCATATAGATTTAAAATTACTAGTTAATTGAATTATTATTTATACCCTTCATCTTTCAAGTTGCTGCTTTGTTAGCTGCTTTCACTTACCCCAGTCACATAATTATCTATGTGACTGGGGATGCGTTCTCTTGCCGCCGCGCTGCAAATTGAAATCTATTGGGTATATAGTTAATAGGCCGGAAGAGCTTTCCGGCATAAAAATTATATTTTTCAGTAATTTTTCTATAGTTTGACAAAGGTATCTTCGCTATTTTATATTTCGGCAACTGCTTTGTTGGTTGGGTTATCGATTGGTCGATTGATATAATTACGAAATATCTTTCGTACCAGATAAATAGGGCCTACACCCAAGATAGAATAGGTAACTTTAATTAAGAACTGTGCGATAATCATTTCTTTTATGGTATCTATGCTGAGAACATCATAAAAAGCAATTGAGCAAAATATTATACTGTCGAATGCTGAAGCGATTACAGTACTGGTTATTACTCTCAGGAAAAGATATTTTGAATTCGTGAGAGACTTTATTTTACAGAGAAGATATGAGTTTATATTCTCAGAGATAAAATAGGCAAGGGATGATGCTAATAATACGGCTACGATACTATTAACTATTCCACTGTAAGTGTCACCGAATTCCCATTCTGGAACGCCGGGTATGAGTGCGGTTCCCCAAAGCCCCAATACAAAGAGTAAATTTGCTGCAAATGAGATAATAATTGTCCTTCTTGCCAGACGTAATCCGTAGAATTCGTTAAGAATATCGACCAGCAAGAAAGTTATTGGATAAATAAAAACACCAGGAGGAGTGACTATATTAAGAAAAGGGACATGAATGGGCTTCACGCCACATATTGTCGAGAAAATATAAATGGTACTGAGTGCGACACTGATGAGTAAATACGCTTGCCATGAACGTTCATGACGATCACCAAGTTCATAAGCTGTCACAATGTTACTGTGGCTGTATAATTTGCGATATAGTGTACTGAGTTCATGCCTGCTCAGATCTTCTGAAATATCACTGTCAACCAATTCTTTCAGCCCCATAGTAATGGTCTTACCCGTTGCCAGCACCATGATATTTGCTGATAATTTACCGTATCTTGTAAATCCCAATAACTTAAATTTCTGATTTGCCGGCATTTATAGTCTTTCTCCTACAATGTAGCCCAAAAATTGGGTAGACTTTTCGTGTTTTCTATCTATGCTGTCATGAGCTTTCTCTTGCCGGATAAAAAAACCAATTTTATTAGAGTAATACAATAATGGGGTATTGGTTACTAATGCGGGAGGTCGTTTTATTATGATCACTTCACCGGGTATAAAGATATCTTCTATTTCCGATTCGACTTTGATGGCTAGCATATTTGATTCGTCACCAAAGAAATAGGTAAGTGGGTACTCGGTAACAAGCTGGCCTATTTTTTTCTCAGAGACGGATAAGAATTCAGATTGTGGAATGATCGGTATGGCTGAAGGGTTTTTATTTCCTTCTGTTGAAAGAGTTTCATTGAGGCGTTCTAATTGTTCAAGGTCGTAATTTTCTATTTCCTCACAGGAAACACCGAAAAAATCGGAAATTCGGAGAATAGTAGATTGTTGTACGTTATTGACTTGTCCATCCAGAATTTTATAAATTGTGGTGCGTGTTAATCCTGTTCGATTAGAGAATGAGCTCTTTGTTTCACCTCGGGTACGTATCAGATATTCTATATTCTTAATGATATTTGTTTTTCGCTGTGCGTTAGACGTTTTCATGAGAATCCCTTATGTAAAAATTACTGTATTACTATATTGCATACTGATATTTTCCAGTGTGAAAAAAACACTCATTGCAATAATTTATTGATTTTACTTTAATATCTTATATGTCAGGTTGTTGATATTAGCATATTTTGTGTCAAAAAATGCTCATGAATTTAAATTTATATTTAAAAAATAAAAGTTAAATCATGGTATTAAGTGAAATTCATTATAAAGTTTACACGAAAATGAACTTTATGTTTATTTTTATGTTGACTTTACGGATTCTATTACAATAATGTTAAGTTGTGTTGATGTGTTTTTTAGTAGTTTAATAGCATCAAACAAAACATTATTCCAACTATAAGTCTCTCGGGGGAGAGCTATTTTACCCTTCGAGTTTGAAAACTGGTTATTTCTTTTAGCACTAGGGAACCACTCTAGAATAGAGGAAGTGAAATAAACATCTTGGTTTAAATTAATAAATTAACTAAATGGTAACGCTATAAAAATAGCCAAGGAGTGGCAGTACACAAATGTTTTGGGATAACATAGATGCTTTGGAACAGCAAACGATTGAAATTGTGGATGATAGGTACAAAGGTGAACTGATTTTAATGGTTTTTGATCGAAAATAGCCAGCGGAATATTAGATGTATTGTTAAGGCAATGTAGATCCTATATTTTTGTATCTATCATTTTTTTGAAAACTCACTATGGAATCCATCTTATATACCCAATAGATTTCAAGATGCATCGCGACGGTAAGGGAGCTAATCCCCGGGAGCATAGATAACCATGTCATAGATAACACTGTGACCGGGGTGAGTGAGTGCAGCCAATAAAGAGGCAACTTGAAAGATAACAGATATAGAGCAGTTGGCGTGTTGATATGAATTTATCAAGGATATACATTATATCCTTGATAAAGATGTAATGTTACGCGTATCAATAAGGTGATTTTTTTCTTGATAACATTGTCCTGCTCCCTTCTTGAAGCAAGGGGGTCATAATAATGAAATTGAATTTGTTGTTACCGGAAACATAGGAAATAAGAGTTATTCCTATTATTGAAATGAAAATGATCATTTTATTCCGAATAGGTGGAAGCCATGACTATCTCCTCTATTATGTAAGCAAGTTTTGTACAAGAAAACTGCTTGCTGGTTTTTATTGAATAAAAATTCTGCCCTGAAATTAGCATCGTTTGCTGTTTGAGACAGTAAGGCCCGTTTATCTCGACAGATACCCTTATGTGGGCAGCATTGAACAGATTTAGCAAAAATTGCCGTAAATCTTGGTCCAATGCAAGAGTGTTGCGAAAGCTAATCTGGTCGTGTGAGAGCAATTACTTCATTTTGTGCCGAATTTCAATAAGAAAATTCTTATTTTTTCAGGAGAATTATGTTTTTTCCTGATAGTGAATAACTAGAATTATAAGGTTAAAAAAATAGTAAAAATTTTTACTGTTGGGGGTTACTTCTTTTGTGGGACGATGTTGCAACTTCGTACTGTTAATAGGGTTTATAGAGTTATCCACTATTCCTGTGGATAACCTTGTGCATTAGACTTAGAAAAGGTGCGTAACGCAAGAAAATACGCGGCTTTAGTTAAGGTTGATGTTATTCTCGTCTTAGTTTTAATTTATTTTAATATCAATAAGTTAATTAAAATCAAGCCCTGGATGTTCGGGGATGATACCTCGTGTTATTACCTTTCAGTCGATCATATGAAAAATGAAAAAATCAAGATGATTTTGGGGATAAAATAATATTTATTTTGATATTAATGGATCAATTAATGTAGAAGTTACCTGAATTAAGTATGTTTTTGTAAAACTGGCTTGAAGCTGGTTTTTTATCCAGTATTATAGATAAACGAGTTTTGGGAAAGTGAGATACCTATGAGTAAGGTGTTCAAATTACGTTCTGACTTCGAGCCTGGTGGTGATCAACCAGAGGCAATTCGCCAATTGCAGGAAGGGTTGGAGGACGGGCTTGCCC
Source organism: Photorhabdus heterorhabditis (assembly GCF_018448905.1). Classification (GTDB taxonomy): domain Bacteria; phylum Pseudomonadota; class Gammaproteobacteria; order Enterobacterales; family Enterobacteriaceae; genus Photorhabdus; species Photorhabdus heterorhabditis. Next base: position 151,000 of record NZ_RCWA01000002.1, read on the forward strand.
ATCAGACTCTGCTAGGAGTAACGGGGTCAGGTAAAACATTCACTATTGCTAATGTAATAGTGAATTTAAACCGGCCAACCATGGTACTTGCTCCGAACAAGACATTGGCGGCTCAGCTTTACAGTGAAATGAAAGATTTCTTTCCAGAGAATGCGGTAGAATATTTTGTGTCCTACTACGATTATTACCAGCCTGAAGCTTATGTCCCGAGTTCTGATACTTTTATAGAAAAAGATGCCTCAGTAAACGAACATATCGAACAAATGCGCTTATCTGCAACGAAGGCTTTGCTGGAGCGGCGGGATGTGATAGTGGTTGCATCTGTATCGGCTATCTATGGTTTGGGTGATCCGGATAGTTACTTGAAAATGATGCTCCATCTGACCAACGGTATGATCATCGATCAGCGCTCAATTCTGCGGCGTTTGGCCGAACTGCAATATACCCGCAATGATCAGGCATTTCAGCGGGGGACATTCAGAGTACGTGGTGAGGTGATTGATATCTTCCCGGCTGAATCTGATGAACACGCTTTGCGTGTTGAACTGTTTGATGATGAGGTAGAACGGCTGTCACTGTTTGATCCGTTGACAGGACAAGTTCAGTACAATGTTCCACGGTATACGGTTTATCCGAAAACTCACTATGTTACCCCGCGAGAGCGTATTGTTCAGGCAATGGAAGAGATTAAGGTGGAGCTTGAGCAGCGGCGCAAGGTATTGCTGGCAAATGGTAAATTGCTGGAAGAGCAGCGTGTTACTCAGCGTACTCAGTTCGATTTGGAAATGATGAATGAACTAGGCTATTGCTCCGGCATTGAAAACTATTCCCGTTACCTTTCTGGTCGTGCCGAAGGAGAGCCACCTCCAACATTGTTTGATTACCTCCCTGCTGATGGTTTGCTGGTGGTGGATGAATCACACGTTACAATCCCGCAAATTGGTGGTATGTACCGAGGAGATCGTTCTCGTAAAGAAACGTTGGTGGAATACGGTTTCCGTATGCCTTCCGCGTTGGATAACCGCCCATTGCGATTTGAAGAATTTGAAGCACTAGCTCCGCAGACAATTTATGTTTCTGCAACACCAGGCAAATATGAACTAGAAAAATCTGCTGGTGATGTCGTGGAACAAGTAGTGCGTCCTACCGGTTTGCTTGATCCTGAAGTGGAAGTTCGTCCGGTAACAACTCAGGTTGATGATCTATTATCCGAAATCCGCACTCGGGTGGTGAAAAATGAGCGGGTGCTGGTGACGACTCTGACTAAGAGAATGGCAGAGGATTTAACTGAGTATTTGGAAGAACACGGTGAGCGGGTTCGTTATTTGCACTCAGACATCGATACCGTTGAACGGGTGGAAATTATCCGGGACCTTCGTTTAGGTGAGTTTGATGTATTGGTAGGTATTAACTTGCTGCGGGAAGGGTTGGATATGCCAGAAGTTTCTCTGGTAGCAATTCTTGATGCTGATAAAGAAGGTTTCCTGCGTTCTGAACGTTCATTAATTCAAACTATTGGACGGGCAGCCCGTAACTTGCATGGTAAAGCGATTCTTTATGGCGATAAAATTACAAATTCAATGGCGAAAGCGATTGGTGAAACAGAGCGCCGTCGTGCCAGGCAGCAAATATTTAATGAAGAGCATGGTATTGTTCCAAAAGGTCTGAATAAGAGGATCGGTGATATTCTGCAAATTGGGCAGCCTGCTGGTGGTAAAGGGAAAACCAGAGGCAAAACGGTTGTCACAACAGAAGCATTCAGCAAGCTATCCGCCAAAGAGTTGGAAAACAAAATCCGCGAGCTGGAAGCGAAAATGTACCAGCATGCGCAGGATCTTGAATTCGAACAGGCGGCTAATGTTCGGGATCAGGTTCAGACATTGCGTGAGCAGTTTATTACCAATTCATGATTAGCCAAGGTTTTGCAGGGTATTCTCCAACGCCTGATGCAGTAATTCACGGTCGTGGCGGTAGGGGATATCCTGTGCTTCCAGTATTTGCTGAGTAACAATTCGGTCACTGAGTCCACTGATATCTGTGCAGGGGCCGACAATAACTGCGTCGATTATCCGATGCCCAATTTTGCTTTCCATCATTTCTAGCTTATCTTTCAGTGTCAGCTCTGCTGCGGCAACACTTAATTCTTTCCCAAGATTACCAATATAAATCATATTGGCGTTGCTACGACGCAGTGCTTGGGTTAAATCTTCAAGTAACAGTAATGGCATCAGACTGGTAAAAAAACTGCCGGGGCCGATAACAATAAGATCGGCCTGAGTGATAGCATCCAGTGCCTCTTTTGTCGCTGTAGCTGGAGGGTATAACATTAATTCCTGTGGAATGCAGTTCGACTGATCAATATTGACTTCACCATAAATGGTGTTGCCTTGATCGTCTATTGCCATCAGGTCAACTGGCTGTTCGGACATTGGAATCAGATGAGAATTAACTTTCAGCAAGCTACGGATTAAATTAATCGCCTCAAGAGGTCTGACACTTAAATGATCCAACGCCTTAAGCATCAGATTACCTAGGTTATGACCCGCTAGCTCCCCATTACCACCGAAACGGTACTCAAACATTGCTGATGCAACGCTGGGTTCGGTAATAAGCTGATTTAAACAATTACGGGTATCTCCCCAGGCAATACCGCCTTCAGAACGCCGGATTCTTCCAGTTGAGCCACCATTATCTGTCGTGGTGACAATGCCTGTCAGGCGGGAGCCTAGTGATGAAAGAGAGGACATGACACGCCCAAGGCCATGACCTCCGCCTAGAGCAACTACCCGATCTAAATCGGCTAATGTGCGGTTTCGCATAGAATTCCTGTTGCTGACTGAACTTATATTTACCGAATAATTTTAGCGTAATTTATTATAAAACACGATTAATTGGATTGGTGCCGTGATTTAACACAAGTTTTTACTAATGATCATTATGATTGTTTGTTATTTGTTCTTGAATTTGCTAAGTCATTGTATAATAAATTATATAACGAAAGTGGATATTCGCATTTTTCTTTTTTAAGCGCTAGAATTTATATTGAGAATGTCGTTTTACACTGAATCATAGGTGTTGAAATTAACGCCTAGCTTCTGCATCTAAGTCACCGTTTTGTACAGCGATATGATGCTTTGGCCGTGACCACTGAGTCACCAGGGTGTGGTGCAGAAATGCCCGCATCTCCCATATTTGGAAGGTGTTATTGTGGAACAACTCACAGATGCTTTTGCCCGCAAGTTTTATTACTTGAGGCTCTCAATCACTGATGTATGTAATTTTCGGTGCACTTATTGCCTGCCGGATGGTTATAAACCTCGCGGGCACCACTCCTTTTTGACATTATCTGAAATCCGTTATATTGGTCGAGCGTTTGCTGATCTTGGTACAGAGAAAATACGTTTGACAGGTGGCGAACCAACTATGCGCCGTGATTTCACTGATATCGTTTCCTCTATTCGTGAAAATAAATTAATTAAAACCCTTGCTGTGACTACAAATGGTTATCGGATGGAACGTGATGTTGCCAGATGGAAGGAGGCTGGTTTAACCGCAGTGAATGTCAGTATGGATTCGCTAGATCCCCGCCAGTTTCATGCGATTACCGGACAGGACAAATTTTTTCAGGTGATGGGGGGGATTGATGCGGCATTTGAAGCGGGATTCAGTAAAGTGAAGGTTAATGTGGTGCTGATGAAAAACGTTAATGATATCAGTCTGCCAGCTTTCCTGCATTGGATAAAAGATCGTCCGATTCAATTGCGATTTATTGAATTAATGGAGACCGGTGACGGTGGTGAAATGTTTCGCAAGTATCACATTCCCGGTGAGACTATTCGTGAACACTTGTTACACAATGGTTGGAATCAACTTCAACGCTCACGTAGTGATGGCCCAGCTCAGGTTTTCAGTCATCCTGATTATCAGGGAGAAATTGGTTTGATTATGCCTTATGAAAAAGATTTCTGCCGGAGCTGTAATCGTCTGCGTGTTTCTGCAATAGGTAATCTTCACTTATGTCTGTTTGGTGAACAGGGGATACCACTGCGAGATTTGTTATCGAACGAAGCACAACTGGATGATCTGAAATTGCGTATTCAGGGGGGATTACGTCATAAACGGGAAACCCATTTCCTTCATCAAGGTGACAGCGGTATCACACCAAATCTTTCTGTCATCGGCGGTTAATTGACTGTTTTGATATTGTTTTTTTCAGGAGTTAGAAATGTCTCAATTGACTCACATTAATTCTACCGGCGAAGCCCATATGGTTGATGTTTCTGCGAAAGCCGACACATCACGTGAGGCACGGGCAGAAGCTTTTGTTGAAATGAAGCCAGAAACATTGGCCGTGATTATTGAGGGTAGTCATCACAAAGGTGATGTGTTTGCAACCGCCCGGATTGCGGGTATTCAGGCGGCAAAGCGTACATGGGAATTAATTCCGCTTTGTCATCCATTATTGCTGACTAAAGTAGAAATCATGCTAGAAGCTCAGACAGAATATAACCGAGTAAGAATTGAATCTTGTTGTCGTCTGACAGGGAGAACCGGTGTCGAAATGGAGGCACTGACAGCGGCATCAGTCGCGGCTTTGACAATTTACGATATGTGTAAAGCTGTACAGAAAGATATGGTCATTGGACCAATTCGTTTGCTCGAGAAAATAGGCGGAAAATTAGGCCATTTTAAGGCGGAATAATGATAAAGGTACTGTTTTTTGCTCAAATACGGGAGCTGGTAGGTACTGATTCACTGGATTTAGATAATAGTTACACAACCGTTGATAGTTTAAGACATGAATTAATATCGAAAGGAGAACGTTGGGCTTTGGCGCTGGAAAATGGAAAATTGCTGTCAGCCGTAAACCAATCTTTTGTTCATGGCGGACATCCATTACAGGATGGTGATGAAGTGGCTTTTTTCCCACCAGTGACTGGAGGGTGATTAGTGGAAAATACCCGTATCTTTGTTGGCTTGGAAAATTTCAGTATAGGGGAGGAGTACGAGTGGCTTTCTCAATGTGATGAAGATGGTGCTATTGTCACTTTCACGGGTAAAGTTCGTAATCATAATTTGGGGGATAGTGTGAATGGATTGAGGCTGGAACACTATCCCGGCATGACGGAAAAAGTGCTACAGAGTATTATCATTGAAACACGCAGCCGTTGGCCATTGCAGCGAATCAGCATTATCCATCGGGTAGGTGAGTTCTATCCGGGTGATGAAATTGTGTTTGTTGGTGTCACGAGTGCGCATCGTAGCATGGCTTTTGACGCTGCTGAATTTATTATGGATTACCTAAAGACAAAGGCGCCTTTCTGGAAAAAAGAGTTATTGCCTGATGGTGAGCGTTGGGTTGAATCCCGTGAAAGCGATCAGGAAGCGGCGAGACGCTGGTTATGACGCTATTTCCTGTTTTTGCGAAACGCTTCGAAAACTGATGAGGTAAATAAACGACTATACAAGTAATTATTGAATGGTTAATTGTTTTGATTATATTCTGTGATAATGTATAAAACTTGAATGGGTTGTTGCTGTTAAACAGCCTGAATCTTTAAACATTGTCATAAAAGGTAAGCGTTATGGATCGATATCCACGCTCAAACGGTTCGATAATCCAACAGGCGGGAACCGGACTGCAAGCTTATATGGCCCAGGTTTATGGTTGGATGACTTGTGGTCTGTTGTTAACGGCGTTTGTGGCTTGGTATGCGTCACAAAGTGAGGCTGTTGTTGCATATATTTTCTCAAACTCAGTCGTTTTCTATGGATTGATTATTGCTCAGTTGGGATTGGTTTTTGTCCTCTCTGGCATGATTAACCGCATGGGCGCTTCATTAGCCACTGGGTTGTTTATGCTCTATTCAGCTCTGACAGGGCTAACGCTTTCCAGTATTTTTAAAATATATACTGGTGGCTCCATTGCGACTACTTTTGTCGTGACGGCGGGGATGTTTGGGGCACTGAGTTTTTACGGTTATACCACTAAACGTAGCCTGAGTGGCCTTGGTAGCTTCTTATTTATGGGATTGATCGGCATCATTTTGGCTTCTTTGGTTAACTTCTGGTTAAAGAGTGAAATGTTGATGTGGGCTGTAACCTACATTGGAGTAGTTATTTTTGCTGGTTTGACCGCTTATGACACTCAGAAGCTGAAAGAAATGGGTGAAGATCTGGATGTGAATGATAAAGAGAATTTGCGTAAATTCTCTATTGTTGGTGCATTGACTCTGTATCTGGACTTCATCAACATGTTCTTGATGTTGTTGCGTATTTTTGGCGATCGTCGCTAAATTTACTGATATGTTTCTGATAAAGCCCTGCTTAGTCAAAATGCAGGGCCGTTTTTATCAAGCAATTTTCCGTCGAAATAACCAATAGGCAAGGTTGCCAGTTGTGGCAGTGATCGCCAGAAGAGGCCACAGGCTTCTCCAGATAACAGTAAAATCCGCGTCTTTGAGATAAATCTGCTTGGTTATGTCATTAAAATGCCAGATAGGATTAGCCCAAGTGAGATTTTGTAACCATCCCGGCATATTTTCGATTGGGGAAATATAACCGGAGATTAAAATGGCGGGCATAAGAAAGACAAATACACCAATAAAGGCTTGTTGCTGAGTGTAACAAAGAGAAGATATTAATAAGCCAAATCCTACCAGCGATAAACTGTATATCAGCATAGCGCAGTAAAACAGCGGTAGTGAGCCAGAAAATGGGATTTGATAGCAGAAGATACCAATGGCTAAAACTAAGGTTGCCTGAAAAGTAGCTACAACGACAGCCGGAACGGCTTTACCAATGAAAATTTGCCCGGTGGTCATTGGTGAAACCAGTAGCTGATCCAATGTTCCCTGCTCCCTTTCTCGAGCAATTGACAGTGCAGTGACAGTTAATATCCCGACTGTGGTAATCAGTGCAACTAAAGACGGTACGACGAACCATTTATAATCGAGATTTGGGTTATACCAGTTGCGGACTACTAATTCACTATTATTGGCTTTTGGTATGTTGCCTGCTAATTCTTGTTGGTAGTTCAGGATAATTTCCTGGATATAGCCCGCAGCAATTTGAGCACTGTTTGAGTTGCGTCCATCCAGCAATACCTGGAGGGAAACAGGGTCATGGCTGGCAATCTTAGAACTGAAATCTTGGGGGAAACGTACCACTAACAAAGCTTTCTGGCGATCGATTACTGGCTGTATTTCTTGTGAGTGAGTCAGCAATATTACGTCAGGAAATGCTTTTGATTTTGCCAGTCGCTGAGTAAGTTCAATAGAGGCTTTGCCTTTGTCTTCATCAAAAATAGCAATGGTAGCATTGGTCACATCAAGCGTTGCAGATAGTGGGAATAGGATCATCTGAAAGATAACCGGCATAACCAATATAGCTCGTGTCTGAGGATCTCTGAGCAAGGACTGTAATTCTTTAATAATCAGTGTGTAAAGACGATAAAACATAACAGCTCCTTTCTAATCCAAACGACGCCGGGTTTTCCATGCGGTTAAGCCAATAAACAAAACAGCCGAGGCAATCAGTAGTAATAGGTTTATCATTAATACTGTGCTGATATTTCCTGCCAAAAAAAGAGTATGCAGACTGCTGACAAAATAACGTGCGGGGATGAAATAGGTCACTATCTGAATAAATGCAGGCATGCTGTTTATTTCGAAAATAAAGCCGGAAAGCATAATTGCAGGTAGAAAGGCGACATTTAACGCGATCATTGCTGCATTAAACTGATTGCGTGTAACGGTGGAGATCAGTAGCCCTATACCAAGGGCGGTGGCCAGATAGAGGCTGGTAATTGCAGACAATATCCACAATGAGCCTCGGTATGGTACACCCAATATGAATACTGACACTAACATGCAGAGCACCATGGCGAGAGATCCCAGCACTTGATAAGGCAAGAGTTTGGAAAGCAATAGTTCGGTGCGGGTAATTTGAGTGGAAAGTAGGGCTTCCATTGTGCCGCGTTCCCATTCCCGTGCAACGACTAATGATGTCAGGATTGCACCAATGACGGTGATAATAATGGTTATTGCGCCGGGAATAATGAAATGCTGGCTGATTGTCGCTGGATTGAACCAATAACGGATTTGCATATCAATTAATGGAGTGGCAGCGTTTCCCTGATCTTGCCCCTTTTGTTGTAGCCAAATCTGCCATATTCCTTTGGTATAGCTTTGTACAAAGCTGGCTGTATTGGGTTCACTGCCGTCAGTAATGACCTGGATCTGTGCTTTACCATCCGGGCGGGCAAGTTGAGCATCGAAATTCACAGGAATAACAATTAGCCCGCGTATTTCCCCTGATTGCATCATATTAATTAATTGCTGACGATTATCGCTGATTTTGGGTTCAATATATGGTGAACCAGCAAAAGCATGTATCAGCTCACGGGCATCTTCGCTTTGCTGCTCCACTAAAATACCAATACGAACGGTACTGGAGTCGAGATTAATACCGTATCCAAAGATAAACAGTAGAATCAGCGGAATGACAATAGAAATTAACCCGCTGGTGGGATCACGCAAGATCTGTTTGGTCTCTTTTACACAAAGGGCTTTCAGTCTCCCCCATGAGAAGTGGACTGCTTTCTTTGGAGCATGCTGATTTAGGCTCATTGTGGCTCCTCATCATAGTTAATGACCAGATCAATAAATGCTTGCTCCATTGATGGGTCAGGATTTTCGTCAGTAGCAACCTGCTGTTTCAGATCATCCGGCGTTCCGGCGGCAATCAGTTTACCGCGGAATATTAGCCCTATCCGGTCACAATATTCGGCTTCATCCATAAAGTGAGTGGTCACCATGACAGTAACGCCTTTATCTACCATACCGTTGATATGCAACCAAAATTCACGTCGTATTTGCGGATCAACACCAGAAGTTGGTTCATCCAGAAACAAAATATCTGGCTCATGCATAAGTGAGCAGGAAAGAGCAAGACGTTGTTTATACCCTAGTGGCAATTCGTCGGTTGTTTGATGTAAAACCGATTTGAGATTGAAAGCGTTGACCATACCATCGATTTTTTCTTTTTGTTTGCGCCCACATAGACCATAAATGCCTGAAAAGAATTTCAGGTTTTGTTCAACGGTCAGGTTGCCGTACAGTGAAAATTTCTGCGCCATGTAACCCAGATGTTGACGCGCTTTCCCTGAACTGATTTTCAGATCCATTCCTAATACCAGCGCTTTACCTCCAGTCGGTACCATAAGCCCGCACATCATTTTAAACGTAGTGGATTTACCCGCGCCGTTTGGGCCAAGCAGGCCAAAGATTTCTCCGCGTTTTACCTGAAAATCAACATGGTCGGTAGCAGCAAAATCACCAAATTTCTTAGTTAAATCCTGTGCTTCAATCACTGTTTCTGTAGGGTTGACGTTAATTTGTGGCATAATTTCCGCCAGTTCTGAGCGACGGGCAGGACCACCACCGAGTAAGTCTATAAAAGCATCTTCAAAGCGGGGAGCCGCTTTAACTATTTCAGCATCAGGTAGTTCAAGTTGGTTAAGCAGCTCTTGCGGGGAAGCATCAGGTCTAATAATAAGCCGTACATATTTGCCTTGAATTACGCCATCTGTTACTAGTGGTAGGGTGAGGGCGTGTTGCAGCGTTTTTCTGCGAGAATCCTGTTTTGCGCCAAGCAGGAAGGAACGCCCGGACATCTTTTGAGTGAGTTGCTGCGGTTGCCCGTTATACAGTAATTTTCCTTGATTGAGTAATAGGACGTCGCGGCATCGTTCAGCTTCGTCTAGATAGGAAGTGCTCCATAGGATCAGCATGCCATCATCTGCCAATGCGTGAACCATCTGCCAGAGTTCGCGGCGGGCTATCGGATCGACGCCAACTCCGGGTTCGTCCAGTAGCAGAACTTTGGGTTTGCCAAGCAGAGTACAGGCGAGTCCCAGTTTTTGCTTCATGCCGCCGGAAAGCTTCCCAGCCAGTCGCCCGGTAAAACGCGTAAGGTCTGTGAAAGTGAGTAGTTGCTCGTAAGTTTCTTGACGTTCGTCACCTTGTACACTGCGTAAATCCGCGTATAGGTTCAGGTTTTCTAATACGGTCAGATCTTCGTACAGACCAAATTTCTGTGGCATATAGCCCAATTCAAATCGTACTTGTACGCCATTTTTAATCGGATCAAGCCCCATGATTTCAATAGAACCGCTATCTGGCTTTAGTAAGCCAGCTAACATACGTATCAGCGTAGTTTTTCCTGCTCCATCCGGTCCCACAAGTCCGGTGACAGAGCCACCGTAAATCTCTGCGGTCAGACTGGATACCGCAGGATTATTTAGGCCAGGAAAAGTTTTTTCTACTTTTTCCAGCCTTATCGTGTATTCAGAGCTGCTCATGACAGCTCCTTATTGGTCTGAATCAGGAAAATGCAGGGTAATTGGCATACCTTGACGTAGAGCATCATCTGGGTCGGTAACAATAATGCGTAACCGATAGACCAGATCGGTGCGCAGATCGGGTGTCTCGACATTCTTTGGCGTAAATTCAGCTGTTGGCGAAATAAAACCAATTTTACCGTGATAAGGTTTATCTTTACGGCTGTCAGTGTAGAGTAAGATTTCACGTCCCGGGGTTGCCTGCCCAAGGTGGCTTTCACTGATATAAGCTCTTACCCAAACCGGATTAGTTAAAGAAAGCGTAAATACAGTATTGCTTGCTGCCAGCATCGTGCCTGGCTCAATTGCACGGGTCAGGATGGTACCGGGCGAAGGGGAGGTCAGGTGAGTGTCTTGTAAATCCAATTCCGCTTGAGCAACAGTTGCTTCGGCTTGAGCAAGTTGGCCTTTGGCTTCTGTAATTTCTTCTTTACGATAGCCGGCTTGAAACTGGTTCAGTTTATCTTTTGCTGCTTGCAAAGCTGCCAATGCTTGATTGCGGTTAGTCTTAGCATCTTCGAGTTCGTTGGCTGAAATAACTTTGCTTTGCCACAAACCTTGCTGACGTTTGAGGAAATTATCAGCGAAACGCCAGGCGGCTTCACGTTGTGCAACTTCCGAGCGCACTTGTGCAATTTCTTCTGTGCGATAGCCATATTCCATCATTGCCAGATGCGCTTTAGCACTATCGCGAGTGGCTTTTGCTTTATTAAGTGCGTTAATGAATGGTGCATTATCCAATTGACCAATCACCTGATTCGCCGTGATCGTATCGCCTTCATCAACTTGCAGGCTGGCGAGTTTACCACCAACCCGGAAGCTGAGATTGACCGTGCGTATATCTACATTGCCATAGAGTGTTAACGTATTATCATTTTTGCTCTGATAATAGTAACTGCCTAAAATAGCGCCAAGAATAACAGCGACTACCAATATTATTAGTGTTAGTTTCTTGCGGTACATGATACGCCCTATTGTTCTAATTGTATGAGTTGTCTTTTTTAAGTCCGTTTAATAATAAATCGATATGTTGGATGAGGATTTGATCAATCAGTTTGTACTCGTCTGGTCCGATATTATTCCAGTTTGTCTGGCGTAATAAGGTTTCTCGTGCCATTCGGAAAGAGAGAATTTCACCCATCAGAGCATGTGTATGGAGCATAGTAGAAAGCTGATGTTCATCAGCACCAATATAGTTAGCAATCAACTTATTTAATCTATTGTGGAGAGGAGCCAGTGCCTGTTCATGGATTAAGGTATAGGCATCGGTTGGCGCTAACTGTTCTCTGGCCATTATCAGGCTGATGTTGATGCTCTCTTTTTCAATCATCAAACGATTAATTCCAAGAAATCCTTCATGAATTAGCCTTAGTATATTTTCTGGTGAATAAGGAGTTGGTGATGAAAAAAAATCATCAATTTCTTTAAAAAGATCAGTAAATTCAGTCTTTATTGTGTCAGTAATATATTGGGCCACCGCCTGATAAAGTCCCTCTTTAGAGCCAAAATAATAAGCTATAGAGGAAATGTTTTGTTGAGCACGAAATGCTATTTCTCTGGTCGTTGCTCCAGCCAATCCGGATTTACCGAAAATCTCAAGAGCTGCTTTGAGTAGCTGTTGTTTGGCTTGTTCGCCTCTGGAGGTTTGAGTGTTGTTGACTGACATGGATATGGGTCCTGTTGCAAATAATCAAAAGACTTAAACAAAATATCAATCATATGGTTAACCTTATACTTATAGTAAATCAATGTAAATTACAGAAAAATGTCACGGATCATGAAAACTACCGGGTGAATACCTGTAGTTTTAGTTGCATCATCAGAAAATATATCTGATATAATAATCCAGATATGGCGCATTGCAGTTTGTGTTATTTTCTTTGTGGTGTTTACCGCGTCTGATTTTCTTCCCATAAAACTGCCCCTGAATGTAGTTCAGGAATGGTGAAGTCTGGAGTATTTCTTATTTATGAGTTTTGAATCACTCGGCTTAAGTGCTGATATTTTACGTGCCATTGAAGATCAAGGTTATTCAGCACCAACGCCAATCCAACAGCAGGCAATTCCTGTCGTATTAGCTGGTAAAGATTTATTAGCCAGTGCTCAGACAGGCACGGGTAAAACCGCAGGTTTTACATTACCGATGCTACAATTGCTGAATAATTCCCCTGTTCAGACGAAAGGGCGTCGGCCAGTCAGAGCATTAATCCTGACGCCAACTCGAGAGTTGGCGGCTCAGGTTGGTGAAAATGTACGTGATTACAGCAAATATCTTAGACTGCGTTCTTTGGTTGTCTTTGGGGGAGTTAGTATTAATCCTCAGATGATGAAATTGCGTGGTGGTGTCGATATTTTGATCGCAACGCCCGGGCGTTTACTGGATCTTGAACACCAGAATGCGGTTGATTTATCGCAGGTGGAAATTTTGGTATTGGATGAAGCCGACCGTATGCTGGATATGGGTTTTATTCATGATATCCGCCGGGTACTGAATAAGTTACCACCGAAACGGCAAAACCTACTGTTTTCTGCCACTTTCTCTGACGAGATCAAAAGCTTAGCTAGTAAATTATTGCATAATCCTGTCAGTGTTGAGGTTGCCCGCCGTAACTCTGCTTCAGAACAGATTGAGCAATTTGTTCACTTTGTAGATAAAAAGCGTAAAGGTGAATTGCTTTCTTTCCTGATTGGCAGTCGTAACTGGCAGCAGGTTTTGGTCTTTACTCGTACTAAACACGGAGCAAACCGTCTGGCAGAACAGTTGAATAAGGATGGCGTAACGGCTTCAGCTATTCACGGTAACAAAAGCCAGGGGGCAAGAACCCGTGCTCTGGCTGATTTTAAAGAGGGTCGGATCAGGGTGCTGGTAGCGACAGATATCGCTGCCCGTGGTCTGGATATTGATCAACTGCCTTATGTGGTGAACTTTGAACTACCTAATGTATCTGAGGATTATGTCCACCGTATTGGTCGTACTGGGCGGGCAGATGCTACAGGGCAGGCACTTTCTCTGGTATGTGTTGATGAGCACAAATTGCTGAAAGATATTGAACGTCTGTTGAAACGGGAGATTCCCCGTATGGCAATCCCCGGATATGAGCCAGATCCAACCATCAAAGCTGAACCTATTCAGAATGGCCGTCAGGGACGTGGCGATAACCGTCAGAAAAATAGCCATCGCCGTTCTGGGGCACCTTCGCGTCAGCGTAGCAACAATCATGCGGATCGATCAAATAAAGCGCCTAACATCAGAGGTTAATTAATGCGGGTTTTACTGGCTCCGATGGAAGGTGTGCTGGACTCTTTAGTCAGGGAACTTCTGAGTGAAATCAATGAGTATGATTTGTGCATTACAGAATTCTTGCGGGTCGTTGATAGCCTGTTGCCAGTAAAATCTTTTTATAAGCTTTGTCCTGAATTGCGTAACCAAAGCCGGACATTATCTGGCACTTTGGTACGGGTTCAACTCTTGGGCCAATATCCGCAATGGCTGGCAGAAAACGCGGCGCGAGCAATTGAATTAGGGTCCTATGGCGTCGATTTGAATTGTGGTTGCCCGTCGAAAACGGTCAATGGTAGTGGTGGTGGAGCGACGTTGCTAAAAGATCCGGAACTGATTTATCAGGCGGTAAAAGCAATGCGTGAGGCTGTACCTTCTCATTTGCCTATGACGGTCAAAGTTCGTCTGGGTTGGGATAGTGGTGATCGGCGATTTGAAATTGCTGATGCAGTGCAGCAAGCGGGTGCAACGGAAATTACCATTCATGGACGGACCAAAGAGGATGGTTACAAAGCGGAACGTATTAACTGGCAAGCGATCGGTGAAATTCGTCAGCGTCTTTCTATCCCGGTTATTGCCAATGGTGAGATTTGGGATTGGCAAAGTGCGCAGAATTGTATGGGTATTACAGGCTGTGATGCTGTCATGATCGGACGGGGAGCGCTTAATGTTCCCAATTTGGGCAGGGTGGTGAAATATAACGAGCCTAAAATGCACTGGCAAGGAGTTGTTCAGTTATTACAAAAATATGTTCGGTTGGAAAAGCAAGGTGATACCGGGCAATATCATGTTGCTCGTATTAAGCAGTGGCTCGGTTATTTACGAAAAGAATATGAAGAAGCGACAGCACTCTTTGAAGAGATAAGGAAGTTAAAAACGTCTGCTGATATAGCACATGCGATTTCTTTAGTGTGATTGCTGATTAAGAACCAATTATTGTAATGGAACCTTTAATAAGGTTCCATACTTAATCAGCGGAAGGGGTAACTCAATAAATTTATTTGGTGTCGTCGTTACCTTCGGCTATGAATGAGAAAAGCTTATTAACACTGAGAGAAAGGCCATCGTTAATCACAACAATGTCATAATCAACAGGTGGATCAGAACGATCATTAACTGCGACTAAGCTCATACCATACTGTTCGGTATAGGCATCAATATGTTGAAATACGAGTTGTTCAACTAAGCCTAGAGAAGGTCTTGAATTGGGTTCAGTAAAAGGTAAATCAGGGGTAAGGTGGGTATAGTTTTTGTCCTTCACATTAGAGATAAAACCGTTAACTATTAAAAATGATATTGGATAGAGAGCTTTAATTTCTTCTAACCCTTTTATATGCCAGGCTAGGGTAACGATATCCTTACGATTATGTATCCTTAGAAAATCACTTTTATAACTCGGTATTAATGTTCCGTCAAAAACAGATTCAGCATAGGATGCGAAAATATCGTTACCGGTGGACGGGCAGGCAGAAGCGCAAACATGAATACGAATATTATTATTTCCTTTCTCGATGTACCGCCTTTTTAAATACAGGCCAATAGTAGAGGCTAATACACCACCTAAACTGTGCCCTGTAAGAGTAATATTTTGTACTCCCTCTTCCAGAGCAATTTTATCAACTGCATCAATCAATGATTCTCCATAACCAGGTGTATTGTTACTTTTTATTTGATTAATAACATAGTCTAAGGCGATGTGGGTTCCTTTCGAAATTTTAGCATCTTTAGGGGCTTTGGGGTCCCAAATTGACCAGTTTTCAGTTGTACCTACATTAAAGTTCTCATCACACCAGTTAACATCAGACCATGATCCTCGAATAACAATTCGATAGTCATTTGGAGTTTCGAGATTTTTCACAATGAATAAAACGTGATCATCTTTTTTATCTATAACACTTTTTTTCTTATTAACATCAATATTACCGACACGAAAAACAGCAGGCCCCCAAATGATGGAGAACTTATTTGCTGTTATCTTACTACTTTCTAATGATTTTTTAATATTTTCTGAAACGATAGCGGGTTCTGAGTTGTAAGTTAATATACTTCCTGAGCTACTAATAAAGCTTAACGCGAGATTTATTTTTTGTTCTTCAATAGAAATAGTCATTTTTACTTCCAATTTTTTTATAGGATAAATGTTAATTTAATGTTTCGATTTGAATGTTGCCAACCAATTTTTTGTTTTCAATTAAAACTAAAAACAAAATTAAAGTTCGTAATAACCTTTAATTTAGCTACATATGAGTATAGGGTAATTTAATGTTAATTTATTTAACAAAATAAATTATCTATTATGAGCTTTAAAGTAAGCGATAAAAATTAAGCTATGTTTTTGTGAAATTATATTAGTTCTTAATAATGATAATATGGAGAAAGTGGTGGTGATATTTCCTATGGAAAATAATTTAAATTGGTATACCCTTCATCTTTCAAGTTGGCTGCTTTCACTTACCCCAGTCACATCGTTATCTATGCTCTTGGGGATGCGTTCACTTGCCGCCGTGCTGCAATTTGAAATCTATTGGGTATATCTACAAAGTGAGTGATAGTGAATGGGTGTAATTTTAGTGATATGTAGGAAGAAATAATTGAATTACTCTATTAAAATGTAATTTATTACCGTGCATGGAACCTATAATATAGGCTCCATTTATGCTAAATCAAAGCTATGCATAATAAAATAAAATTATGCAATATCGATTTTACCTTTGGTTAGAAACTTGAAAAGTTCAGCAATACTTTCGGATAGGCTATCATTAACCACAATAATATCGTAATCAGTCGGTATATTTGAACTATCATCAATGGTAATGAAACTCATGTCATACTCTTTGGTATAGGCATAAACATGTTGATTCCCGATATTAATGAGTAGATCGTCAAACGACATTATAGGTGATATTGGAATATCTGAATGAATAGAGAAATCTGGGAATATTTGAGTGTAATTTTTACCGAGAACAAAAAAAATAAGAGTGTTAATTGTGCCAGTTAATATTGGATAAATAGTCTTAATTTTCTCCAATCCATTTATATGCCAGGCTAGGGGAACGACATCTATACTATTATGAATTCTCAGAAAATCACTGTTATAACCAACAGTAGATATTTCATTAAGAACAGATTCAGTGTAGGAAGCAAAAACATCGTTACCGGCAGTGGGGCCTGCAAAGGCACAAACATGAATACGAATATTATTGTTTCCTTTATCGAGGTACTGTCTCTTTAGATATAAACCAATGGTAGAAGCCAGCACGCCTCCCAAACTGTGTCCTGTAATGGTAATATTTTGTATCCCTCCTTTCAGGGCAATTTTATCAATTGCATCAGTGAGCGATTCTCCATAACCCGGAGAGTTGTTGCTTTTCATTTGATTAATAATGTAATCCAATGCCATATTCGTTCCATAAGCAATCTTCGCATTTTTAGGTGATTTTGAATCCCATAGCGCCCAGTCTGTAGTTTTACAGACAATAATATCCTCATTGAGCCAGTTAATATCAGACCATGATCCCCGAATGACAACGCGGTAGTCATTTGGGTCATAGCGATTTTGCACAATGAACAAAACATGATCGTCCTTTTTGTCTATAACACTCTTTTTCTTATCAATATCAACGCTGTCAACACGAAATACAGCAGGCCCCCAAACGATAGAGAATTTATTCGCGGTAGCCTTACTGCTTTCCAATGATTTTTGGATATTTTCCGAGACGATGCCCGGTTCTGGTTTGTAAGTTTTTATACCTCCAGAGTTAATAATAAGGCTTAGTGCGAGATTTACCTTTTGGTTTTCATAAGAGATAGTCATTTTTACTCCCTATTTTTTATATGAAAAATGTTAGTCTGATGTTTAGGTTTAAACATCAAAAGTTAATGTTTTTAGTCTTCTATTCAGATAAAAAGTAGAATTAAACTTAAAGTTAATAATAACTTTTAAATATGTCAAATAAGTTCATGGAAATTTTTGATATTGTTTTATTTGACAAAATATAAATTATTCATTATGAAATTAAAAGCGAATAACAAGAGCTATAATTTTAATGATTACGTGAAAATATTATTGCAATTTTACAATGTTATATTAATTTCCAAAGAATAGTAATGTAGGGAAATAGTATTGATATTATTCTTAAATAATAATGAATTAGTATTGTTTGTATAAATATGATTTTATTATTATGTTTAAATAAGTGATATCGTATTCAATGGAGCTTTTATTAAAAGCTCCATTTTTTTGGGATAAAAAAACAATATATACCCGATGGATTTCAAGATGTATCGCGACGGCAAGGGAGCGAATCCCCGGGAGCATAGATAACTCTGTGACCGGGGTGAGTGAGTGCAGCCAACAAACAGGCAACTTGAAAGATAACGGGTATAAATCAGATTATGCAATATTAGTGTTATCTTCGGGAATAGGTATAAGTAAGAAATAGGCGACAATATCTTGAGATAAATTACTGTTAATAACAACAATATCATCAATAGGTGGTTGAGTACCGTCATTGACTTCAACTAAATTCATACCATATTGATTTGCATATGCTGTAATATGTTGAAAAATGACTTGTTTATTTAGATTTAATTCTAAAATAGGTGATGTAAAAGGTAAATTTGGAGTGAGTTTTGTATAACCTTTATCTTTTACAAGAAGAACAATCTTTTTAAATTTATTAATTAATTCTTCATCTAGTTTAATTAATGGTTCATAGATGGTCGGAATTGTTTCTAATCCATCCAAATTCCAGATCAAGGAAATAACATCTTTACGATTATAGATCCTTAAAAAATTGCTCTTATAGCTCGTTACTGACGAGCCGTTAAAGACATATTTAATATAAGATGCAAAAACATCATTACCGGTATTTGGATTAGCAAAAGAGCAAACATGAATACGAATATTATTTTTTCGCTTATTAAGATATAACCGTTTTAAGTATAATCCGAGAGTAGAAGCTAGAATGCCGCCTAAGCTGTGCCCTGTAATGGTAATATTGTGCACTCCTTTTTCTTGGGCAATTTTATCAATTGCATCAATGAGTGATTCGCCGTAACCAGGAGTATTATTACTTTTTACTTGGTTAACAATATAGTCTAATGCTATATGCGTTCCATAAGAGATCTTGGCATCTTTAAATTCTTCAGGAATATTGGGGTCCCAAAGTGACCAGTTTACAGTTTCGTGTACAGCAAAGTTTTCAACTTGCCAATTAATGTCAGACCATGACCCTCGGATAACGATTCGATAGTCATATGGGGATCTGCGGTTTTTCACAATGAATAAAACGTGGTCGTCTTTATTATCCTTAGCGTTTTCGCCATTATTAATACGAAAGACAGCAGGCCCCCAAACGATAGAGAAACTATTGGCCGTAACCAGACTCTTTTCCAATGATTCTTTAATATTTTCTGCAACGAGAGTGGGTTCTGGTTTTTCGGTTATTATGCTTCCTGAGCCACTGATAAAGCTTAGCGCAAGATTTATTTTTTGATCTTTAAGGTAAATAGCCATTTTTACTCTCCATCTTTATAATATAAATGCTGATATTGTGTTCTAGTTAAGACATTAATATTCAACTCTTTTATAATTTACTGTACCTGGGTATTTTATCTGTTGTTCTTTGTAGTAAAGGGGCTTCAAGGCAGTGTTCAAGCAAAAGCTTTTGAATACACTTGAATGCAATTTTCCTTACATACTATGTATAAGCTTAATCTTATTTTTAAATAAAATATAGAGTTGAATTTTAAGTTAATGATAATAATATTTAAATATACTTATTTAATTATTTCATGTGACTTTATTTGATAAAAACAACATTAATTAAGGAGTTAATAAATTGAATAATAACGATATGAAAATTATTAAGTAGGATGCTATTTCATTATCAAAAAGGCATATCAGAATGTTTGTATTAAATAGTGGTTATATTATTTACAAAGTCAATACTTACAGTTTATCCTGGGATTATTTTATTTATTGTAGGGCATAGGGTGAATATGCCCTTTTGTGGTTAATCATTTCTCCAGAGGTAGGGCATCATTTGCTCCCCATTCAGCCCATGATCCATCGTATAAGTAACTATCTTTCTTGCCGATTATATCTAAACCTAGTACCAAAACAGCGGCTGTCATACCTGAGCCACAACTCGCGATAACAGGTTTATTTAAGTCAACGTCTTGTTTACGGAAAATATCTGTAATTTCAGCTGATGATTTAAAGTGACCATTCTCTACCAGCATAGTCCACGGAACGTTTTTACTACCAGGAATATGGCCCATTCTTAGTCCAGGGCGTGGCTCTGGTGCTTTAGCTTGAAAACGGTCCGTTGCTCTGGCATCCAC
This sequence comes from Photorhabdus heterorhabditis, assembly GCF_018448905.1. Classification (GTDB taxonomy): domain Bacteria; phylum Pseudomonadota; class Gammaproteobacteria; order Enterobacterales; family Enterobacteriaceae; genus Photorhabdus; species Photorhabdus heterorhabditis. Next base: position 171,030 of record NZ_RCWA01000002.1, read on the forward strand.
GATTTGAATTTGTGGATCATTTAACGAAGCCAGAATTTGTTGCAGTGATTTCACTTTGCTGGCATCGAAACGGGTATTAAAGGTTTGAGGATTGCGTGTCACTTCACCTGATTCTGTTGTAAATCCTGCTTGTTGCCAGCCTTGTAAACCTCCATTAAGAATACGAACGTTGTGGCTGCCGAATATTTTGAAGGTCCACCATGCGCGAGGGGCAGAGAACATATTGCCTTGGTCGTAAACCACGACTAGATGATTTTCGCTAATGCCCATTGCTCCAACAGCCTGACTAAACGTTTGCGGATCTGGCAGCATATGAGGTAATCCGCTTTGATGATTTGCAATTTTATCCAAATCAAAAAATTGGGCACCGGGAATGTGTGTATCTAGCCAGAGTTTATGACAATCAATTTGTTGAGGTGGTGGTGGTGCGGTTGTATCAAGGATGACGATATTTTCATCATCAAGATGATCCTTCAGCCATTGTGCACTGACAAAGTATGAATTATTCATGGAAGCTCCTACTTTATATAAAAGATAAAATCGTGTCGTGGTCCGTTATCATTGCTGTATCGGCGCTGTAGTTGCCTCTTGTTGTTGACTGGTTGGTGGTTCCATTGGTGTGGTTGAGCGGGTGTACATATTAAGGCCCGCTAAAAATACGCCGCCGATTGAACCGAATGCAAAGATAGCGATGAACATGATAAGTAATTTTTTCATTATTGTTCTCTGGTGCCATAGAAAATAGAAAGTATATAGGGTTCTGAATAGCTGACAAGGCAATAACCAACTTACTTTTTGGATTATGAATGATGCTTTGAGCAGCTAAGTAGATGAAGTTAAATGAATGTCATTGTCATATACTATTGGTGTGTTTAGTCCGCCTCTTATTGACATGAAATTGGCGTTAAATTATTTAATTAGCCTTGTAGTCTCGATATTGAGCTGATTTCATTTCTGCTCTGTGGGAAAATAGTGCTTCGGTTTTATGACAGCAGAGTTCAATGGCACTTTCCAGTTCAATAAAAAATCAAATAAGCCAGTGGTATAAGGCGTTACCTCAACACATTAATGGCTTTATTCCCCGCGCGCCACAGAGGCAGATGATTGCCGAAGTTGCAAAAACGCTTGCCGATCAAGAAGGGCGTCATTTAGTTATTGAAGCGCCAACCGGAATCGGTAAAACCCTTTCTTATTTGATCCCTGGCATTGCTGTGAGCAGATCAGAAAGTAAGCCATTGGTCGTTAGTACTGCTAATGTTGCTTTACAGGATCAGATTTACAGCAAAGATCTTCCTTTGCTACGCAAAATCATTCCCGATTTGAAATTTACTGGGGCCTTTGGGCGTGGTCGTTATGTTTGCCCGCGTAATCTCGAAGCCATCTGTGCAAACAACAGTGGACAGATAGATTTAATATTTTTGGTTGAGGACAAAACAGAACTTGCTAATAGTGAAGAGAGAGAACTGTGTCGCAGGTTGCACAGTGACTATACAACTTTTGCTTGGGATGGGTTGCGTGATCACCACAAACTGGCTTTGTCTGATACTTTATGGTCGAAAGTTAGCACAGATAAAGCAAACTGCCTTGGACGTAATTGTCAATACTATCATCGTTGTCCATTTTTTATTGCTCGCCGTGAAATCGAAAATGTGGATGTCGTGGTCGCTAACCATGCGTTGGTGATGGCGGCACTGGAGAGTGAATCGGTGCTACCCGACGCCAAGAATTTGTTATTAGTACTTGATGAAGGCCATCATATACCGGATGTTGCTCGGGATTCACTGGAAGTTGAAGGAGAAATTACACTGTTTCAACTTAATGGTCAGTTAGATACTTTTATCCGCCATGTTGAGCAATATCTGGTGCAATTCCATCCTGCAAAGCCTCCACGTCTGGCTAATGCTGGCCGTCTTAATGAACATAGTGAAAAACTACGGGAATGTTTTAAAGAACTTGCTACTGTGACTCAGGCACTCTTACCTGAGAAAAGTAAGATAGATGAGTATTTATTTGAGATGGGGAAGTTACCGGATAACTTGCTACTTTGCTGTCAGCAATTGTTCAAATTGACCGATGGTTTACGTGGGTTGGCAGAAGCGATACTGAATGATTTGACTGAACAGACAGCTAAACAGGATATTGGCAGATTGCATCGGGCTATTTTGCATACTAGTCGCACGCTTGGATATTTTGAAAATATGACCAAATTATGGCGGTTGGCTTCATTGGAAGAGTCATCTAGTGCACCGGTATCAAAATGGTTGAGACGCCGCTATGAAAAGAATCAGTCACACCTTTATTTCTATTGCGCAGGTATCAGAGTTAGTGAACAGCTCCATCAGTTGCTTTGGCGTAATATTCCTCATGTGGTTGTGACATCAGCAACACTTCGTTCCCTGAACAGTTTTTCCCGTATTCAGGAATTGACTGGGTTAACTGAAAAAGCGGGTGACCGTTTTGTCACGTTATCATCACCTTTTGATCATGTACGGCAGGGAAAGCTGGTTATTCCCAAAATGTCGCTGGAGCCGACAATTGACAATGAAACTGCTCATTTGGAAGAAATGGCGCGTTATTTCAGGGCCCAATTGTTGAGTCGGAAACATAAAGGGATGCTGATTTTGTTCAGCAGTCAGAGAGCTATGGATATTTTTCTCACTTATGTGACGGATTTACGTTTGATGTTACTTGTTCAGGGGGATCAGCCGCGTTATCGGTTAGTTGAAACGCATTGTCAGCGTATAAATGAAGGGCAATGTAGTGTGTTGGTTGGGTTGCAATCTTTTGCTGAAGGTCTGGATTTAAAGGGTGATTATCTGTCTCAGGTTCACATTCATAAAATCGCATTTCCTCCAGTTAACAATCCGGTAATTATTACTGAAGGTGAATGGTTGAAATCGCTTAAACGTTACCCCTTTGAGGTTCAAAGTTTGCCAAGTGCTTCTTTCAGCCTTATTCAGCAGGTAGGAAGGCTTATTCGTAGCCATGAATGTTATGGTGATGTGGTTATTTATGACCGGCGTTTGCTAAGCAAAAAATATGGATTGAGGTTATTAAATGCTCTGCCGGTTTTCCCGATTGAGCAACCGGAAATTCTTTCAGAAAATGAAAAGGATAAATAACTTACACGAAAATTTGTAATTTATTTATCCTTTATGAATAAAATCGGCAGAACGTGTTGTTTATCCTACTTTTTTTAGAAAGCAGGTTTTCAACACTAAACCTTTGATTTTGTCTGCGTTACATTCGATTTCATCTTCACGATGGTTTAAGCGGATATTTTTAATCACAGTACCGCGTTTTAAAGTTGCAGATGTGCCTTTGACTTTCAGGTCTTTGATGACTTGAACAGAATCACCATCATTAAGCACAGTACCATTACTGTCTTTTACTTCGGTATCCATTTTATTATTTCCTCAAGTTATTTATGAAATAAAGCGTAGATTATAGACAATTTATGCTTATTTTTAAAGGATATGACGAAATTTGTCTGCATGACGGGAATTTTATGATGTTTTTCAATGCCGGAGCCTTCGGTGGTGCAAGGCTGATATAAACAGGACCACGGTGTTAGCATAGTCCTGTAAGTAACGCAGAGCTGTTATGATGTTTTATTGCTCAATGTTTGCTTCAATAAACCATAAGAATTTGTCGAGGTCACGGGAGGCTGCGGTAATTATATCTGCCGTATTTTCGTCTTCAATTTCATCAATAGTTGTGCGTATATCATTAGCAACAACGGCGTAACGGTCAGCCAGTGCTTTCAGATGATCTTGCACGTTATGGATATCTATCGGGTAGCTTCTCAGTAAAGTATGTTTATTCACGGCTTGTACAGTTCCAAGCGTGATTCCACCCAGTTGCACAACTCTTTCTGCGAAAGTATCCATGTGTTCAGTAATAGTTACATGGAAATTATCTAGCATTTCGTGGATAGAAATGAAGTTTCTGCCACGCATATTCCAATGTGCTTGTTTGGTGAGCAGGGAAAGATCAATAAAATGGATCACCATATGATTCAGAATTTCAATTGTTTCCTGCTTAATATCATCGTCAACATCATTACGAGTATAAAGTAGTGTGGATGGTTGTGTTTTAATTAATCTGGCCGTATCCATAATAGTTTTCCCTTAGTATTAATAATGAATTTCTCATTTATTGAAATTAATATATACCCTATGGATTTCAAGATGCATCGCGACGGCAAGGGAGCGAATCCCCGGGAGCATAGATAACTATGTCATAGAGAACTCTGTGACCGGGTGAGTGCAGCCAACAAAGAGGCAACTTGAAAGATAACGAGTATAACTCGACATTGAGCTTGAATCATATAGCTTATTCCTATTAAATCAATAGTCTATTCTTATAAAAGATTTTAGGTAAAATTAGAATTAATACATTAACAATGAAGTCATGTAATTATATACCCTTCATCCTTCAAGTTGCTGCTTTGTTGGCTGCGTTCACTTACCCTAGTCACATAGTTATCTATGCTCCTAGGGATGCGTTCACTTGCCGCCGCGCTGCAAATTGAAATCTATTGGGTATATATCAATATAATAATTCAAAAAACAGGATGATTATTTAGAAAAATATGCAGGACTCATTAAGTGGTGAATAATAGCGATTTTTTTGATAAATAACCGGAGAATTATCCTATTAATTACTCCGGTCGCCATTTTATTTCAATTAAATAAAATTATTAATCGACTTCTACTATTTTAGACTTCCTTTTAATGGTTGATGTAGAACCGATAGAGGAGAAAATAATGCAAAATAGGGCCAGCCATTGAGTTGTCGTTAGATGTTCATTGAGGAACGCAATACCAGATAAAGCGCCGAGGGCGGGTTCAAGACTCATCAAGGTACCAAATGTTTGTGCGGGTAAACGGGTTAGAGCAATCATTTCTAATGTATATGGGAATGCAGTAGACAGAATAGCGATTGCCAGAGCCAGAGGCATAATTGACATATCAAATAACAGTTCTGGACCCGTTTGTATCAGCCCAACAGGGAAAAATATTAAGGCAGCGATAAGTGAACCGATAGAGACTGTTGCTGCTCCGTAACCTGCTCCCGCGCGTTGGCCGAAAATAATATATAGTGCCCAGCAAACACCAGCACTGAGTGCATAAATAATCCCCACAGGGTCTAAGCCATTAATATTATTGCCAATCGGTAACAGGAAAGCCAGACCTGCGATAACCAGCGCAACCCAGAGAAAATCTATTGGCCGGCGTGATGAGAACATAGCTACGGCTAGTGGGCCGGTAAACTCAAGAGCAACGGCAATACCTAAAGGAATCGTGGTTAATGCCATATAAAACGAATAGTTCATTGCCCCGAGCGCAATGCCATAGGTAAGTAGTGGCATAATTGAATCTCGGCGAAAACGCAGGCGCCAGGGTTTAAAAATAAGAAATAGAATGATAGTTCCAAGACCCAGTCGTAAAGCAGTAACGCCAGGTGCGCCGATGACCGGAAACAACATTTTAGCAAGAGAAGCACCGCTCTGAATTGACGTCATGGCAAGTAATAACAGTATTATCGGTATTAACGGAAAAGCACTCTTTTGGAGCTTGGAAGAAGACATCCGGACAAAACCTCAATGAAAATTAAGTGATCTGGTTGGCAATTTTCTCAGTGAAAGGCAGATAACTCAATAGGTTTGAGAAATATAATTTTAAGTAAATATTATCCATTCATTAGATTAGATTAGATTAGATTATATAAAATAGTAAAATTGTTTTTCAGTATTGGGTGATTATTCTCTAAAAAATCAAATAGCATTATGAAATGTGGTTAATTCATCGATGATTGATAATTTCTTTATTATTCTGATTTTACTGGAATTAATTTTCTAATTTATATTATCTCTATACATAAATGAGTTGTGTAATAGTTATATCAATGTATAATTATATTTATTACAGTGAATATAAAGTAACAGGGACTTAGATAATGAAAAGTATTGCCGTTTATTGTGGTTCAAGCCTCGGTATATCTGAAATCTATAAAGAAAATGCTATTCTTTTTGCGAAAGAATTAGTTAAGCGTGAGATTACTTTAATTTATGGTGGGGCCAGTGTAGGCATTATGGGAACTGTTGCTGATACTGTTCTGAAAGAGGGCGGTAAAGTTATTGGTGTTATACCAACATTGTTGGAAAAGCGTGAAATATCACATAAGAACTTAACAGAATTATACATTGTCGAAACTATGCATCAGCGTAAAAGTAAGATGATTGAATTAGCTGATGCTTTTGTTGCTTTACCTGGTGGCTTTGGTACGTTAGAAGAGTTCAGCGAAGTATTTACTTGGAACCAGATTGGGTTGCACACTAAGCCCTGTGGTATTCTGAATATTAATAATTTTTATGATCCGTTGGTTTCTATGATTAATAGAATGGCCGATGAACAATTTTTGCATGAAAAATATCGTCATATGGCAATAATCGAACAAGATCCTATCATCTTACTTGATCGTTTTAACACCTACCAGGCACCATCTGTAAAAACTTATTAATGACCATTTTGTACCCAATAGATTTCAATTTGCAGCGAGGTGGCAAGTGAACGCAGCCAACAAAGCAGCAACTTGAAGGATGAAGGGTATATAATAAAAAGAAGTATCAATGGGATTATAGGAAAATAATACAAACTTTTATGAAAAAGGGCGTTATTTAGAAGGTGGCAGCATAACGGAAATTAATCTTTGATTGAAATGGGAGATGTTACATATTTAAATAAACCATTCCTGTTGAGGAAATATTGATTGAAATATTTTTCACAGGAATGGTTGTTAATATAGATTATTAAATATTAGCTTACAATAGTATATTCTACTATTGGGTTATTACCAATGTCTGCTGTATAGGACAGATGTAAATCATCACCTTCATAATCTGTTGATATTGAATAGCTGCTGCTTCCAATCAGAGGATTATTCCATGTAATATAAATGCTATAGATTTCGCCTTTGCTATCTACAAATACATAAGTACAGCGTCCTGAAACACCACTAATGATACTATTTGAGTCACTTCTCCAAATCGCTTTTCCAGGAGTGCTATCATTGTTTCTATTAATTACTTGGGGAGGAAGAGTTGTCCACTCACCTTGATCTAAGCGAATAGAATCTTGGATAAGTTTGAGTTTATATTCTGATTTATTCGTTACTTTTGCAATAACACTGATTGGTGCTTTTAATGAAATTGCTTCGATCTCTGACATGGTATTACCTCTTGTGATTAATTCTAAAAATATGTTTAAAAAATACCAAGATTTAAATTTAACCTATTTGATTAGATAAATATCTTGAGTGGAACCGACTCATTAGAATTCCGTTTCATAATTTTTCCTTAAAGTTAATTTATTTGTATTTAGAACTTCTTATTCACTACTGTAACCATCTACATTATAGTTAGTGATAATTCTTATCTATTTTAAATACTAAAAAGACAAACTATCTATTAACTATACAAATAAAAACTTTTCTTAATTTCGGTGTTTTTTAAAGATACCTTTTATTTGAGATGAATGCAATTTTTTTACCCTTTGAGTTTTATTATAAAATAATAAGAGATTAATTATATTTTTATACTTAAAAACATAAATGTAGATGATAAAATATATCTATGTTTTTAATAATTTATATACAAAGTGATTGTAATGAAAAACAAAATTTGGTTGCCAGGTTTATGGTTAATTAATGATTATTTTATTATTTATCGAGCATGAATTTGCAATTTTATTGATGAAATGTTAATGCGTTGTGATATTGAATGAGTATAATTTGGTAACAAGCTGTATTTATTTGACACAACGATAATCATATACACTAATTTGATAATTCCCGATTATTGATTATAGGTTTATTTACTTATTGATTAAGAGAAAATTATATAATGATCCAAGATTATATTCACTGAGGGTATTATTACATGTTTGATAAAAATATCAGAAAAAGGGAATTATTGTAAACGCGATATCATCAATGCTTAATATTGGGAGAGTGAATGATATTTAGCTATTTATACCTGTTATCTTTCAAGTTGCCTCTTTGTTGGCTGCACTTACTCACCCCGGTCACAGTGTTATCTATGACATAGTTATCTATGCTCCCGGGGATTCGCTCCCTTGCTGTCGCGATGCATCTTGAAATCTATTGGGTATATTTTACTTATTGTTTTAATTAAGGATTGCGTTTTACGTTAAATTGAAATCACATTACGGTATTGTTTTATAATTTACAATATCAATAAGCAAGGAACTTCTCGCTATTCTGTTAAAAGTGAAAATTAAAGGTTTCCATCATTACTGGATTATTCTATTGATGAAATTTTGGAGCAGTAATTATGTTTCAGAATTAAGTTATAGGTCAGCGGGAAGAGGATAGTAAGTTGTATTAAAATGTAATTTCATACCTTTTTTTGTCGACAGGGAAATTTCGGTTTAATTATAGACGACTGTTTTAATAATGTGTACGCTATGTCCATGCAAACGAACAGAAACTCCCAAGATATATGTCAGCACATTCTAGAAATCGCTCAACAAATTATTGGGTGTAAAGGTTTTGTAGCGGTTAGACTCAATAAAATTTTGAAAGTGTCAAGATTGTTAAAAGGCGCGTTTTGCTATTATTTGGCGTTAAAAGAGGTATTTGACGCTACTATGCTTGAAGATTGCTTGACGCATTATCTAGAAAAGATGAATAACATCATAGCGGACTGCTAAGGAAAATCTAAAGTACAAGCAGCGCTGGCGAGGCGGTCAGGTGATAGCGCTCCCCACCCGCCTGAGTCACGAAGTGAGAAGGTGGGAGTAGAGGATGTCAAGAAGGTGGGTTGAATTGTACTGCTGAAGAAATCTTTCCATTGACTGAAACCTTATTCCAGATTGGGTTGAGCACCAGTTTAGATGGCTAAGATCACGGAGAGTAGCGCACCGTTATAGAATGCTTTGGTGACTACGAAACGATTGCTGGAGGCATAAAAGGCAAAAACACTGTTGGAGATATCACTATTCACCTGTGTTTTTTTATACCTAAGCGTTAGACGACTAGTCTACTTTTAGGATATTTCGATGATATTGACGTTATGTTGAAGGAGAATATGAATGTTTCAAACGCAACAAATAAATCGCCGTATCGTACTAGCTTCACGTCCGCATGGTGCTCCTACATCCTCTAATTTTCGTCAGGAACAGCAACCTATTCCTGAGATTAAGGAGGGGGAACTTTTGTTACGTAGTGTTTTTCTTTCGCTGGACCCTTACATGCGCGGGCGTATGAATGATGAAGCCTCTTATACTCCATCGGTAGAACTTGATGATGTCATGGTTGGTTCAACGATAAGCCGGGTAGTGTCTTCAAATCATCCGGGATATCAGATTGGTGATTGGGTATTGGCGGATGGCGGTTGGCAGGATTATGCCATTTCCGATGGTAGTAATCTTACCAATTTAGGGCAATCGCCTTCTCATCCGTCTTATACATTAGGCGTGCTGGGTATGCCTGGCTTTACTGCTTATACGGGGCTATTAGATATTGGTCAACCTAAAGCGGGTGAAACATTAGTTGTTGCGGCTGCAACGGGTCCGGTAGGGGCAACAGTTGGTCAAATTGGTAAGCTTAAAGGCTGTTACGTCGTTGGTGTCGCAGGTGGTACAGAAAAATGCCGCTATGCTGTTGATGTGTTAGGATTTGATGCTTGCCTTGACCACCATGATCCAGACTTTGCTGACCAATTGAATAGTGCTTGTCCTAAAGGTATCGATATTTATTTTGAAAACGTGGGGGGCAAAGTGTTTAACGCAGTTTTGCCATTGCTCAATACTTTTGCTCGCATTCCGATTTGTGGGATGGTGTCTCTCTACAACGCGACCCGTGTTCCGAAAGGGCCAGATCGTTCGCCTTTGTTAATGGGGCAATTGTTACAGAAGCGAATTCGAATGGAGGGGTTCATTATTTCTGATCATTATGCTCGGCGTTTTGATGAATTCTGGCGTGATATGTCCACTTGGCTCGCTGAAGGGCAGATCAAATACCGTGAAGAGATAGTGACAGGTTTGGAAAATGCTCCAGAGGCGTTTATTGGTCTGTTACAAGGTCATAATTTCGGCAAATTAGTTGTCCGTGTTGGCCCTGATAATTAAATCCTGCGAGGAGAATTAAAGGGGATATCACGCTAGATATTAGCTATCGTATCTTGCAAGCAAGTCTTTGAGCTGGAAGAATGCCTCGGGTTGCCCGGGGCTTCTCTACAATAAAATAAGAAATTGAATTCTCCGAGTAATAACTTGTTGTGTTGTCCCTAAAGATTTATAAATGAATAGATATCGAAGATAATCTTGATAAAGTGTCTATACCCAATAGATTTCAAGATGGATCGCGACGGCAAGGGAGCGAATCCCCGGGAGCATAGATAACTTTGTGACCGGGGTGAGTGAGTGCAGCCAACAAAGAAGCAACTTGAAAGATAACAGGTATATAAGATATAGAAATTATTTTCACCAACGAATTAACAACTTTATTGACTAAGAAAGAATGTCTGAGCCAAGAATGAATAGAAAACATCAGCAACCACCATATATTCAGTCTAAAAATGATCTCTACCAGATTGTGATAAGTAATAGTTATAATTTTAATGATTGGTTATATCTGCGTAGTGCATTATGGCCTGCGGCATCAGAAGAAGAGCATAGCGAAGAGATGAACTCGATTTTAGATTCTGATAATCAAGTCGCTTTTATGATCCAATCTGGTACCGGTGATTTTTGTGGTTTTGCAGAGGCTTCACTGCGCTTTGAATATGTAAATGGGTGTAATTCTTCACCTGTAGCTTATCTTGAAGGGATCTATATTACCCCGGAATTCAGAAGGAAAGGTTTGGCGACTCAACTTGTTACACATATTAATCGTTGGGCTAATGCTCATGGATGTACTGAAATGGCATCTGATACCGATATAAATAATCAACAATCACAGAATCTTCATTTATCACTTGGATTTATGGAAACAGAGCGGGTGGTTTTTTTCAGAAAATCAATTAAATAGATCTATACCTAATGGATTTCAAGATGGATCGCGACGGCAAGGGAGTGAATCCCCGGGAACATGTGCATTGTTTTCTTACAGTTACAACATAACTCTATATTGCGCCTTTGTTAGCTCAAAGAATGCTCAAAACTTCCCGCGACCTCTTACTCTTGTTGTGGCATAATGCGCCGCTATCGATTTTTCCGATTTCCCTTTTGTTTCTAATTTAAGAGCGAATGCTGTGTTAAGTACAAACAACATCACCATGCAATTTGGCAGTAAGCCCCTGTTTGAAAACATTTCTGTCAAATTTGGTAACGGTAACCGTTATGGTCTGATTGGCGCTAATGGTTCTGGTAAATCCACTTTTATGAAAATTCTTGGTGGCGATCTGGCACCAACTGCTGGCAATGTCAGCATGGACCCCAATGAGCGTATTGGTAAACTACGTCAGGATCAATTTGCCTTTGAAGAGTTCACTGTACTGGATACCGTGATTATGGGGCACACGGAATTGTGGCAGGTGAAACAGGAACGTGACCGTATCTATGCGCTGGCAGAAATGAGTGAAGAAGATGGCTATCGTGTTGCGGATTTGGAAGTAGCCTATGGTGAGATGGATGGTTATAGTGCCGAAGCGCGTGCCGGGGAGCTGCTGCTGGGTGTTGGTATCCCGGTAGAGCAGCATTATGGCTTGATGAGCGAAGTGGCTCCAGGCTGGAAATTGCGTGTATTGCTGGCTCAGGCACTGTTTTCTAATCCTGATGTTCTGTTATTAGATGAGCCAACTAACAACCTGGATATTGATACTATTCGTTGGTTGGAACAGGTGCTGAATGATCGAGACAGCACCATGATCATTATTTCCCATGATCGTCACTTCCTGAATACGGTCTGTACTCACATGGCAGATCTTGATTATGGTGAATTACGTCTATTCCCCGGTAATTATGATGAATATATGGTTGCCGCAACTCAGGCTCGTGAACGTTTGGTGGCTGATAATGCGAAGAAGAAAGCACAAATTGCGGAGTTGCAGTCTTTCGTCAGCCGCTTCAGTGCTAATGCTTCTAAATCAAAACAAGCGACTTCCCGTGCCCGTCAGATTGATAAGATCCAATTGGAAGAAGTTAAAGCATCCAGCCGTCAAAATCCGTATATCCGTTTTGAACAGGATAAAAAATTATTCCGTAATGCTCTGGAACTGGAAGGTTTGACTAAAGGTTATGACAATGGTCCTTTGTTTAAAAATCTCAGCCTTTTGTCAGAAGTTGGCGAGAAAATGGCAGTTATCGGTGCTAACGGCATAGGTAAAACGACTTTCCTGAAAAGCTTGGTTGGTGAAACAGAACTAAACAGTGGCACGGTTAAATGGTCTGAAAATAGCAGTATTGGTTACTATGCTCAGGATCATGCCGGCGATTTTGATTGCGACCTGACGGTTTTTGACTGGATGGGCCAGTGGAAGAAAGAAGGTGATGATGAACAATCCGTTCGCAGTGTACTGGGGCGTTTATTGTTCGGTCAGGATGATATTAAGAAGAAAGTTAAAGTATTATCTGGTGGTGAAAAGGGCCGGATGCTATTTGGCAAGCTGATGATGCAACAGCCAAATATTCTGATAATGGATGAACCAACAAACCACCTGGATATGGAATCCATTGAATCCCTGAACCTTGCTCTTGAATTGTATAAAGGTACTTTGATATTTGTTTCTCATGATCGGGAGTTTGTCAGCTCATTAGCAAGCCGTATTCTGGAAATCAAATCTGATAAAGTTGTTGATTTTAAAGGGACTTATGATGAGTATTTGAGAAGTCAGGGAATTATTGGGTAATATCCTGGCAGAATAACGTACCCCGGTTCAGATAATCGGGGTATGTTATTTCCATCTATGAGTGGATTAACAACTACACACTTCGCAGTTTGGATCTTTAAGTAATGTAATATTGCGAAATTGCATCGTCATGGCATCAAACAGTAAAACTTTTCCGCTGTTTATCTTACCGTATCCGGTAAGTAGTTTGATGGCTTCCATGGCCTGCAATGTACCGATGGTTCCTACCAGTGGTGCCATAACACCCATTTCTACACAAGTTAAATTGTTTTCACCAAACAGCCTACTCAGGCAATGGTAGCAAGGGGAATCCGGCTGATAAGTAAATGTTGTCAGTTGTCCTTCCATACGAATTGCTGCCCCAGAAATCAGAGGCATTTTCTTTGCGAGACACAGGCAGTTTAGTTGTTCACGAATCGCCACATTATCAGAGCAATCCAATATCACATCATTCTGACCGATAAGTTCCTCCAGCGCTTGATCTTCCAGTAATGCATTAACAGTTTTGATTGTGACGTGTGGGTTTATTGCTTGAAGAGTTATTTGTGCCGATTGTACTTTAGCCATCCCAATGCGTTCGTCTCGATGCAGGATCTGCCGTTGTAAGTTTGAGAGAGAAACAGTATCAAAATCCAGTAGTGTTATTGTTCCTACGCCTGCTGCTGTCAAATACTGGGATGCTGCACAACCTAACCCACCCGCACCGACTATCAGTATTTTCGATGATTTCAGCTTTTCCTGACCATCAAAATCAAATCCGCGTAGGACAATTTGACGGTTATAGCGTAGGGTTTCTTCGTCTGTCAGTTCAATGGTCATTATTCGTTTTTTAGTAAGTGATTGAACAATTCGATTTCGACATTTTCGCCAGCTTCTACCCGTCCACGTTCGCGTTCCAGAACGATAAAGCAGTTACCCAAGCTAAATGAGCTGAATATATGAGAGCCTTGATGCCCTGTAGTAAGAACTTCCAATTCCCCTTGTTCATTCACAGAAGCAACCCCGCGTTGGAAATCCGTTCTTCCCGGTGTCTTTTTTAAGGGGGTCGTAACCTTAGCACGGATACGCATTGGTGGTTGCCATGCAGTAAAACCAGACAGGCGGGCGATTAAAGGTTGAACCAATTGGTAGAAGGTGAGGGCGGCTGAAACCGGATTGCCGGGCAAACCACAGAACCAGGAATTTTTTAGTTTGCCAAAAGCAAAAGGTTTGCCGGGTTTTATTGCCAGTTTCCAGAAGCTGATTTCTCCCAGTGCATCCAGAATTTGTTTGGTGTAGTCTGCTTCACCTACAGAAACGCCACCACTGCTGATAACTAAATCAGCTCCTTGATCCGCTATTTCAAAAGTATTGCGCAGTGCTTCGGGGGTATCTGCAATAACACCTAAATCAATTATGTCGCAACCCAGTTTTTCCAGCATTAAGCGAATGGCAAAACGATTGGTATCATAAATTTGGCCTTCTTTAAGCGGTTGACCGATAGCTTGCAATTCATCACCGGTGGAAAAAATAGCAACTTTCAATTTGCGGACCACTTCAACTTTGGCGATTCCCAAAGATGCAATCAGTGGCAATTGAGCAGTGGATAATTTACTGCCTGCCGGTAGTACCACTGCACCTTTAGTCATATCTTCGCCTGCCAAACGGATATTCTGGCCTTGTTTGGCTGGTTGAGTGAAAACGATACCATCAACAGCAATTGCTGCGTGTTCTTGCATAATGACAGTATCAGCACCAGTAGGAATAGGCGCTCCAGTCATAATTCGGATACAGGTTGTCGCTGACCATTCTCCTTGAAAAGGAACACCTGCTAGGGCTTTTCCTGCCAGAGGTAGTGGCTTATTGCTGTTTAAATCGACATAGCGTACTGCATAACCATCCATTGCTGAGTTAGCAAAAGGTGGAACATCAATAGGAGAAATAATATCTGTAGCAGTAATGCGCCCCGATGATTGGGTAAGGCTGACGGTTTCTGTGTCAGTCAGTGGTGTCGTTTGCGTCAGAATTTTTTCCAGCGCTTGTTCCAAAGAGATCAATTCAGAGGTATGACAGTGATCCATAATGATACTCCCAGATAGCATTTTGTAATTGCGCTATTATGGCAGAGATCATCGTATGTGTTAGCGATATTTAACTTTGGCGAGGTTTCATGTATTGCATAAATGCGGCGATATGGGTGTTGGTTGCCCAAAACGCCGCAAACAATAGGTAACAAACAGATAGAATATTGCGATTAACCTAGTATCTTGAAGTTTGCTGTTGTAATAGCCAGGTTAAAAAGCCGGTGGGGTCTATAAAGTTTGACCACATTCAACCTTAATGATCTGTCCTGTCATTGCTTCTGCTTTTAATAACATCAAGGTGACTTCTGCAATATCTTCTGGTGTTGCGATTCGTCCTAAAGGCAAATGCGTACAGAGCATCTGCATTTTTTCCTCTCTTCCTTTCCACCATCTTGTTTCGACCGCTCCAGGTGCCACGCAGTTAACCCTTATCGATGGAGCCAGTGCCCGAGCTAGGGATCTTGTTAGTCCGTGAACCGCTGATTTGGAAACTGCATAGGGAATAGAAGAACCAAGGCCAGTTTCGCCAGCGATACTTCCAACATTCACAATAGCACTTCCTGCTCTTGCTTTGAGATAGGGGGCAGCATATCGGCAGCAATGAAATGTGCCTTTCACATTAACGTCGATAATGGTATCCCAAATATCATCAGATATAGCCTCAAGATCTTCAAATTGAAGTTGCTTTGTTGTCCCTGCATTATTAACTAGATAGTCGATTCCGTTAAATTTTTCCACGACGGTGTTTATCATGGTTTTTACTGCTGATTCGTCGGCAACATCCGCTTTTATTGCTATGGCTTGTCCCCCATCTCTAATAATAGATTCGGTTGTTTCCAATGCCTCAAGTTCACTTTGTGAATAGATCACTGCTACAGCTGCACCTTGTTTCGCCAACATAACACTGATGGCTCGCCCGATACCGGTCGCACCGCCAGTAATAATGGCTGTCTTACCTTGGAATTCTTTATGCATAAAAACCTCCTCAATAATTTAGTACGTAGCTTGACGAATCATACCTCTCCTATAGACAGGCTTGCCAGTATCATTATATCCCCAATGGATTTCAAGATGTATCGCGACGGCAAGGGAGTGAATCCCCGTGAGCATAGATAACTCTGTGACTGGGGTGAGTGAACGCAGCCAACAAAGCAGCTGCTTGAAAGATGAAGGGCATAGAACTATTAGATAGAGGTCTGGTTAATATTACGTTGTAAATGCTCGATGTGATTTTGTGTGGACTTAATTTAACAAGGTGAATTCATGATGCAGAACATGAGAAATAATATACTTTGCTATTTCCAGTACTGTAATTCATAGCTTACTTGTTCTTTAATTATAGGCAGAAATAGTTTACGTTCTTTGAGGAGAATTTTGTTGGTCAAAAGTGTCTATTATATTTATTTTTTGTTATAGCTTATGATGATAAATTAAAAATAATGTCTTCATCACTATGAGCAATATAAAATCTTCCCAACTGAGCCATAGCTATCAGTCTTTCCATATCGCAATGAGTGGGTTTTTAGCTCTGGTTGTTGCTATGGGGATCGGGCGTTTTACCTTCACGCCTCAAGTTCCTTTAATGATTGCAGAATCCCAATTGAACCTGACCGGGGCGGGTATCGTCGCAGCTTTAAACTATTTGGGTTACCTGGCTGGCTCCTATGACGCGATGCGGGCGCGCAGATTTATTGAATATCGACTCTGGACAGGATTATGGGGAGCGGTGACCATTACGTTGCTTTCTGCGCTATTAAATGGACCGGTATTACACGGTATCGCTCGTTTTTTTATCGGTTGGGCAAGTGGCTGGACATTAGTGTTGGCGGCGGCATGGGTCAATGAACAGTTAGCCAGATTAAACCGTCCTGCGTTGGGTGCTGCTGTGTTTGCGGGACCTGGCGTGGGGATATTTATCAGTGGCATCCTTGCGGTAGGTATTCAAGCATGGCAACTGAATGCTGCCGAAGCATGGATACTGTATGGCATTTTGGCTCTGATACTTAGTGTTTATGTTAGTCGGCATTTGCCTCGTAGTGGTGAGCTACACCGTTCGCAGACAGAGGTGAAAAAACTGATTTTGACACCTGCAATTAAGCGATTGGTATGGAGCTATAGTTTGGCGGGGTTTGGTTATATTTTACCTGCCACTTTTCTTTCACAAATGGCAAGTGAGCGTTTTCCTGGCAGTTTGTTTGCTCAGTTTGTCTGGCCTATATTTGGTGCCGCTGCGGTAATCGGCATTGGTTTCGCTATTCTAACCCGTGGTATACTGACAACCCAAATCCGGCTGGCGATCACTTTATGGATTCAGGCGGTAGGTGTGCTTATGCCTGAGATTATGCCGGGAATAAGTGGTCTGGCGTTAGGATCTTTGCTGGTTGGTGGTGGTTTTATGTGCGTGGTGCAAATGGCGTTTCAGTATGGACGTGAATTAGCCCCAGAACATAGTCGCTACATGGCTGGGTTGTTAACTACAGTATATGCTATCGGGCAGTTGGTTGGGCCAATGTTATCTGCGGTTTCTACTGCGGTAACTGGGAAATTGGAACCCGCTCTGTATGTTGCATTTATTACACTGGTGATTGCTGGGTTGTTAGTTTGCAATAGGAAGAAACCAAACAGCGAAGTTTGTGTGTAAAAAATTCATACGATAATGAAAAGCAATCACTGGATAATCACCACGTGCTCATTTACAGTGTATGAAATAGTTACCAATGCGTTGTGATTACCTTGTTGTGGTACCCATGATTCAAACATCAATTTTACTACCCGCCAGATGATGGAAAGTAATATCTTTGGAGAAAATAATGTCATCCCTAAGTAAAGAAGCTGAGCTTGTGCATTCGGCGCTGGAAGCTCGTGGTCTTGAAACTCCTTTGCGTGGTCAGGCGTTGGCACCGGAAGTACGTAAGGTGCGGATTGAGGAGCATATGACGGAAATTATGAAACTGTTGAATCTTGATCTAAGTGATGACAGTTTGGCGGAAACTCCTAGCCGTATTGCAAAAATGTATGTTGACGAAATTTTTTCAGGGCTGGATTACAGTAATTTCCCGAAAATTACACTGATAGAAAACAAAATGAAAGTGGATGAAATGGTGACCGTGCGTGATATCACGTTGACCAGTACTTGCGAACACCATTTTGTGACTATTGATGGTAAAGCTACCGTTGCTTATATTCCAAAGGATAAAGTGATTGGATTGTCTAAAATTAACCGCATTGTGCAGTTTTTCTCACAGCGCCCGCAGGTACAAGAACGCCTGACACAACAGATTTTGATTGCATTACAAACACTGCTTGGCACCAATAATGTCGCAGTATCTATTGATGCGGTCCATTACTGTGTGAAGGCACGAGGCATCCGTGATGCAACCAGTACCACGACAACAACGTCTCTGGGTGGTCTGTTTAAATCCAGTCAGAATACCCGTCAGGAGTTTTTACGCACGACTCGCCATTGATAATTTTTACATCGGGATATAAACATGATTCGCCAGAGAATTGATACACTGGATAGTATTCGTGGTCTGGCGATTCTGGGAATATTGCTACTCAATATCTCTGGTTTTGCTTTGCCATCTGCTGCTTATCTGAACCCGGAATATAATGGCTCGGCTTCCTCATCTGATTTGCTTATTTGGTCTGTACTCAGCGTTTTTGCTCAGGGAAAATTCCTGTGTATTTTTGCCTTTTTATTTGGTGCAACACTGGAGTTACTACTGCCAAGGGGCAAAATCTGGAATTATCCGCGATTGCTCATACTCGCCCTGATAGGGGGGATACATGGCATTTTGCTGTGGGATGGTGATATCTTGCTCTCTTACAGTTTAGCGGGTTTTTTTAGTTTTTATCTGATTAGTCAAAATAACGCCAGCAACAGGTTGTTTATGAAAGGCGCTATTTTTTATTTGGTTGGATTAGCGCTGTTATTTATTCTTGGGCTTTTATCAAGAGGTGAATCTAATAATAATGGCTGGCAACCGACGGAATTCCATGTGCTATACGAAACATTCTGGAAAACAAGTGGTGGCTGGCTGGCAATAGAAGAGCGTTTCAATCAAGTCATATCGATGATGGTCATGATGTTTGCTCAGTATGGCTGGCAGCTTATTGGCATTATGTTATGTGGGGCTGGATTAGTGCGTAATGGCTGGCTAAAAGGTGAGTTTTCAGTGAGCCATTATCGAAACGTAGCGTTATTGCTGATACCACTTAGTGCTGCCATTCAGATACTTTCTGTAGTCATCCAATGTGCTTATGGCTGGGATTACTTTTGGTCAGGTATTGTCGGCTATATTCTTTCCGAGTTGGTAATACCTTTCCAGGCATTGGGTTATATGGCGCTAATATATGGCTTTTGGCCGGTGATTTCAGGTTGGCGAATTAATTATTGGCTCAGCCAGGTTGGACGAATGGCTATGAGTAATTATTTACTGCAAACCTTAGTCTGCACAACGCTGTTTTATCACTTTGGGTTGTTTGGCCAATTTAGCCGCTTGGAGTTACTTGCATTTATTCCTCTCATCTGGGCGGTGAATATTCTTTTTTCATGCTGGTGGCTACGCCGTCACCAACAAGGACCGTTAGAACGGTGCTGGCGTGATGTTACGGCTGCATTGGCCCGGCGCTCTTAGGCTGGGCTTGATCCATTTCGCGTAACTCTTCTGGTGCTACTGCCGGGTAACCCGTTATGCCTTCCGGTACTTTGTGCGGAGCAGGGATTGGGATCAAAGGGCCAAGGAAGCGAGGCTCACGTTTCAGAATATAAAGATCAGTCAAGGCACCAAGACGAGCAATTATTTCGCGTAACCGAACGGTGATCATATTTTTGGGTGTAGAAACCGCATAACACTGAGCGGCAATTCCCATATGTATAGCGATAAACATAGCCCGTTCGCAATGGAATCGTTGAGTGATAATAGTAAAATCATTGGTATCAAAAACTTTACGGGTTCTGACGATTGAATCAAGTGTTCTGAAACCAGCAAAATCCAAAACGATATTTGCAGCAGGAATACCCGCTCTTACCAAATCCCTACGCATGGTTACTGGTTCGTTATAGCTTTGCTGAGCATTGTCACCACTTAGCAACAGATATTTGATTTTGTCACTGTTATAAGCATTCACTGCTCCCTGAATACGGTACATATAATACTGATTGGGTGCGCCAGAGAGGTAATATTTAGAAGTACCAAGCACCATACCTACTTCACGTTGAGGAAGTTGTTTGAGGTCATCAAAGATATAGGGAGCCGTTTTCCAACTAATCCAGCGGTCAAGTGCAATGGCTGTCAGTATCAGCACCCCTGAGAAGAATAACAGACCAATTATCAGGCGCTTCCACATGCTTTTGCCTTTATATACATCAATGACTGAATTCAATAAAGGCTACTTTACCTGAAATGCCTAAGCAAGTTTTCTCTGTAAGAAAAAAGCCTGACAGCAAGACTGACAGGCTTTTTTAGGTCTTTTTAAGGCTAAAAATCAGAATGAAGTGCGTTTATACACGCGATATTCAGGTTTCCAGAAGTTTCGCTCAATAGCTTCATCCAGTGCACCATCTGACGTGACAGTTGCAACACCTTGTATTTGTGCTTCTTTTGCAACTTGTTTAGCAATTTTGCGTGAAACTGCCTGAATATCATCAATGAGTGGTAGTAATGGGCCTTTACCCTCTTGAGCCAACGGTGAACAATCAGCCAGTGTCCGACTTGCCGCCATCAACATACCATCAGTGACGAGTTTGGCTCCTGATGCAATGGCACCTAGGCCAATCCCAGGGAAGATGTAGGAGTTGTTACACTGAGCGATTGGATACTCCTGACCTTTGTATTTTACCGGATGGAATGGGCTTCCTGTTGCAACCAAGGCGGCACCATCGGTCCAGTTGACAATATCTTCGGGGCGGGCTTCAACACGGGAGGTCGGGTTGGATAATGGCATTACGATTGGACGTTCGCAGTGTTTGTGCATCTCACGGATGATCTCTTCTGTAAACAGGCCAGCTTGACCTGAAACACCAATCAAGACAGTCGGTTTGGCGTTACGAACAACATCGAGTAGAGAGATTGTATCGCTATTCACATCCCATGCAATCAGTGAGTCGCTTTTTTGTACCAGTTTGTTCTGAAAATCCAACAGATTTGGCAGCTTATCTGTCAGTAAACCAAAACGGTCAACCATGAAAATACGAGCGCGAGCTTGTTCTTCACTTAAACCTTCAGATTTCATCTGAGCAACGATCTGTTCTGCGATACCACAACCGGCGGAACCTGCTCCCAAGAAAGTAACAGTTTGATCTTTCAATTGACGACCCGCAGCGCGGCTGGCTGCAATCAAGCTACCCAGAGTAACAGCAGCCGTTCCCTGAATATCATCATTAAAGCAGCAAATCTCATGGCGATAGCGGTTGAGTAGCGGCATGGCATTTTTTTGCGCAAAATCCTCAAATTGCAACAATACGTTTGGCCAGCGGCGTTTAACGGCCTGAATAAATTCATCAACGAATTCATCATATTCTTGACCAGTAATACGTGGATGACGCCAGCCCATATATAGTGGGTCATTCAGGCGCTGTGGGTTATTAGTTCCCACATCCAGTACCACTGGCAGCGTATAGGCTGGGCTAATGCCACCACAGGCGGTATACAGGGAAAGCTTACCGATAGGAATACCCATCCCGCCAATACCTTGGTCACCCAGGCCAAGAATGCGTTCGCCATCGGTAACAACGATAACTTTTACATTTTGTTTGGTCGCGTTTTGCAGCATGTCATCAATATGGGCTTTGTTTGGGTATGAGATGAACAAGCCTCGGGCGCGGCGATAAATATCGGAAAAGTGTTCACAAGCCTCACCTACAGTTGGGGTGTAGATGATTGGCATCATTTCGTTCAAATGTGCATCCAGCAGGCGGTAGAACAGGGTTTCGTTAGTGTCCTGAATATTTCGCAGATAAATGTGTTTGTCTGCATCATTTTCGAAATCAAGGTACTGTCGATAGGCTCGTTCAGCTTGCTCTTCGATGGTTTCGACGGCTTCAGGTAATAAACCATGCAGGTTAAAGTTGCTACGCTCTTCTTCAGTAAAGGCACTGCCTTTATTCAGCAGGGGGAATTCCAACAGGATTGGGCCTGCATAGGGAATATATAATGGACGTTTACTTTCGTGTTCCAGTTCCATGAATCTTACTCTTTGAACTAAATGGATAACAAGGTCAATTATAGATCCTAAGAGATAGGAAAAATATGTACAGTAAATGTTACTTAATTAGAGGTATTATGGGTGAAAATGAGAGATAACATCCAGATTTGGCTAATAAAATGTTACGTTCACTGTTTTCATTGAGGAAAACCCTCTATCTGATATAGAGGGAAAATTGAATTTTTCATCGAACTTAGAGGGTGTAGTGCTCAAATTTACTACAACCCAAAGTAGCGAGTATGGATTGAGTTGCGCTTCGTTGGGATAAGTGGCTGTGTTTTCCCTCAATGAGTACCGCTCTTTCGATAGCCAAATAATCACCACCAGACATATTCATCAAAATCAGTGCTGCTTGTAGTGGGGGTAAGCTTGGGTTAAATGCAGCATTTTCTGCGTAACGGCCAGAATAGATTTTTCCGTTTTTTCCCAAAAGTGCGATACCACTGTATGAATTGCTGTATGGGGCATGGCTCTGGTTTGCTGCATCTAGTGCAGTTAGTACCAGTTTATCGGTGGTTTCTAATTTATAGCCATGATTAATCGGGTCCATTAACAGAGTGGTAATCCCCAGATCGTTTGGACCAAATGAATCGGGTAAATAGTCACCTAATGTTGAAGGTGTTTGCTTTGGTAGATGGACCTCTAGTTGTGTGCCACTATTAAGTTCGTTCATAAACTGACGGCAGTGACCGCATGGAGAGTAATTCACGGTAATGGATGTCAATTTTTTCTCGCCCCGCAACCAAGCGTGGGTGATAGCACATTGTTCAGCATGAATTGTTTGCTGTAACGGCACGCCGGTAAATTCCATATTGGCACCAAAGTAGAGGTTTCCGCTTTCTCCACGGGCAATTGCACCGACATTAAAATGCGATATCGGCGTGAGGGAACATGCTGCTGCTAATGGCAGCAGAGCAATCGCCAATGTGTTATCGTCAAAGCCACAGGCTTTCTTGATGGATTTCGCTTGTTCAGCGGTAAGCATAGCAGGAAAGTTGTCGTTTCCTGCATAGGGCAAAAGTGCATCCTGTAGTTTAGATGGCAACTGTGCCCAGATAGAGTGAAAACGAGCTTGCATAGAACGATCTCCAAATTAAGTTAAGATAATTTTAGGCTGTTTGGTCAGGTTTTTAATGTGATTAACATCATATATACCTGTTATCTTTCAAGTTGTCTCTTTGTTGGCTGCACTCACTCACCCCGGTCACAGTGTTATCTATGACATAGTTATCTATGCTCCCGGGGATTCGCTCCTTTGCCGTCGCGATCCATCTTGAAATCTATTGGGTATAGATGGTGAAATTTTTGTAATTAAAGCCAGTAATTTAGAGATCTGCATCAAATTTTTTAACTATAACTAGCCAAATAAGTATAGTAGCACTGGGAACACAAAAGGGGCCGTCAGTGAAGTAATGATACCGCAGGTCATCAGTGCTAATGAGCTATATGCGCCTTCAATAAAATTAACTTCCGCGCAACGGGCGGTACCTAAAGCATGTGATGCGGTTCCCATTGCTAAGCCGCGGGATGCTTTAGTTTTTACCTGCAAAATATCGAATAGGTTATGACCAAATACGGCGCCAAGAATACCGACAAAAATGACACAAGCGGCGCTAATTGCAGGAATACCGCCGATAGCATCGGCGACTGCCATTGCGATAGGCGTAGTGACTGATTTAGGAAGTATAGAGGCTGCCATTTCAGGTGTGGCGCCTGTCCACAGTGCAATAGCAGTACCTGTCACCATAGCAACGATACTGCCGATAAAACAGATACTGATGATGGATTTCCATTGGGCCCGGATCTGGTGCAGCTGTTCATATAAAGGAAATGCCAACGCAACCACGGCGGGCTGGAGCAGATCATTTAAAATCCGGCTGCCTGCGAAATAGTGATCATAGGGGGTATTGGTTATTATCAATATCGGAATAAGCACTGCGATAGAAACCAATAAAGGATTAAGAATGGGAACTTTGAGCTGTAGTGAAAGTTTTCTTGCAATGTAGAATACAATCAATGTCAGTGGTAGTGACCACCAAATATGACTTAACATTTTTATTTCTCTTGTTTCTGTTGTTCAATCTTCACTTCTGATACGGAGCCAATAACCGGACGTTCACGGTGAATATAATGGGAACTGTAAGCAACGATAATCATAACAACGGCGGTGCTGATCAAGCATGAAAGGACAATCGGTAGCATCTGTTGGCTGATCTGATCGTAATAATTCATAATGCCTACACCGATAGGCAGAAACAGCAGGGTCATATTTTTCAGTAACAGGCTACAACCGGGTTTTGCCCAGTGAGCAGGGATAAGCTGGAAAGCGAGTAAAACGAACAATATCAACATACCGATAATACTGCCAGGGATAGCGATGGGTAGCAGGGCAGAGACGGCATTACCTGCCAGTAGACACAGATAAATCAGTACAAATGCTCGCAGGTACTGCCAACCTATAATCAGTACTTCACGAAACGACATAACAAAATTCCTAATTCCAGTGAGGCATTCATCATACAATTAACGCTGAAAATGTGCCATAAATCACATTTAAAAAAGCGGGGATCATGGCTGATCCCCGCTAAGATATATTCATAAGATGAATTTATTGCTATTTCACTTGCATACCGGGTTGTGCACCGCTGTCAGGGCTGAGTAGGAAAATATCTTTTCCGCCAGGGCCAGCAGCCATTATCATACCTTCAGAAACACCAAAGCGCATTTTACGCGGCGCTAGGTTAGCCACCATCACGGTCAAACGGCCTTCCAGCGCTTTTGGATCAGGATAACTGGAGCGGATACCGGAAAACACCTGACGAGTTTCGCCACCCAGATCCAGATTCAGTTTCAGTAACTTATCTGAACCTTCTACGAAATCAGCTTGTTTAATAAGGGCGATTCGCATATCAACTTTAGCGAAATCATCAAAGGTGATCGTGTCTTGAATGGGATCATCTGCCAATGGGCCACTGACTTTCTGTGGTGTGTTAATGTTTTCCTTAGATGCAGCAACCATAACATTCACTTTGTCCATATCCATACGGCTGAACAGAGCCTTAAAGGCGGAAACCTGATGATCCAGTAGAGGTTGTTCAATGTCATTCCAAGTTAATTCTGTGTTCAGGAACGCTTCGGCACGTTCTGCCAGACTTGGCAAAACCGGTTTAAGGAAAGTCATTAGAACACGGAACAGGTTGATTCCCATTGAACAGATAGCTTGAAGATCTGCATCACGGCCTTCTTCTTTTGCCACAACCCATGGCGCTTGTTCATCCACATAACGGTTTGCTAAATCAGCCAGAGTCATGATTTCACGGATTGCTTTACTGAATTCGCGGTTATTGAACTCTTCTTCGATCACTTTCGCCCCATCAATAAACTTCTGGTAAAGCGCTGGATCAGCCAGTTTATCCGCCAGCTTGCCACTAAACCGTTTATTAATGAAACCTGCATTACGGGATGCCAAGTTAACAACTTTGTTAACGATATCGCTGTTAACACGCTGAACAAAATCTTCCAGATTCAAATCGATATCGTCAATACGGGAAGAGAGTTTAGCTGCATAGTAATAGCGCAGGCAGTCTGCATCCAGATGATCCAAGTAAGTGCTGGCCTTAATAAAAGTACCCCGGGATTTGGACATTTTTGCACCGTTTACGGTCACATAGCCGTGAACAAATATATTTGTTGGCTTACGATAACCGCTGCCTTCCAGCATGGCAGGCCAGAACAGACTGTGGAAATAGACAATATCTTTACCGATAAAGTGATAAAGATCAGCGGTGGAATCTTTTGCCCAGAAATCATCAAAGCTCAGATTTCCGCGTTTGTCACATAAATTTTGGAAGGAACCCATATAGCCAATAGGAGCATCCAGCCAAACATAGAAATATTTGCCGGGCGCATCAGGAACTTCAAAACCAAAATAAGGGGCATCACGGGTGATATCCCACTGTTGTAAACCGGACTCAAACCATTCTTGCATTTTGTTAGCAACTTGTTCCTGTAATGCACCGGAGCGGGTCCATGCTTGTAGCATGTTACTGAATGCAGGTAAATCGAAGAAAAAGTGTTCTGTTTCACGCATTTCTGGTGTCGCACCAGAGACAGCCGAACGTGGGTTGATCAGCTCAGTAGGACTGTAAGTAGAACCGCAAACTTCACAGTTATCGCCGTATTGATCTTCTGCTTTGCATTTCGGGCAATTGCCTTTTACAAAGCGATCCGGCAGGAACATACCTTTCTCAGGATCATATAACTGAGAAATAGTACGATTCTTAATATGACCGTTCTTTTTCAGCTCCAGATAAATTTTAGTTGATAACTCTTGGTTCTCTTTGCTGTGCGTGGAGTGATAGTTATCATAGCTAACTGAAAAGCCAGTAAAATCCTGATGATGTTCTTGGTTCACGGCTGCGATCATCTCTTCAGGAGCAATACCCATTTGCTGAGCTTTCAGCATGACTGGTGTTCCATGAGCATCGTCGGCGCAGATAAAGTGAACCTCTTTGCCGCGCATTCGCTGAAAACGGACCCAAATATCTGCCTGGATATGTTCCAGCATGTGACCGAGATGGATTGGACCGTTAGCATATGGTAACGCACACGTCACCAATAATTTTTTTGCGACTTGAGACATAATAAGGATCTGACTTCCATAAGTGAAAAAGGGAATTCGATGTTACCTGATCAGAAAAATTGTCGCTAGGGTAACACTTAATCTTAGCGAGTTTTATTGAATAAAAATCGAATCAGTGAGCTGGAAATGAGTTTTTATACCTGATCTTATCCGAACTCGTTTGGTTCTGTTATGATGAAAAGATGGTTTTTAGGTAATAGCGATAATCAAAGGAGCCGGGATGAACTCACAATCCCCCGAGCAGACCAATCCTGACCTGCTGAAATCTCAGGTAACAAAAATACTTGCTACCTTTACACATCTGACATTGGAACACGATCTGACAACTCTAAAAGCACTGCATCACTGCACGATGCTTGATGGTGTTCTACATATTGAATTGATAATGCCGTTCGTGTGGCAGCGTGGCTTTGAAGCGTTGAAACAGGCAACAACCCAAAAATTGCAGGCGATAACGGGTGCAAAATCTGTTGCGTGGAAACTGAACCATGATATCAGCACATTACGTCGTGCTAACGATCTGCCGGGAATTAATGGTGTCCGTAATATTTTAGCGGTCAGTTCAGGCAAAGGCGGTGTAGGTAAATCCAGTACAGCCGTAAATCTGGCACTGGCGCTGGCTCAGGAAGGTGCAAAAGTGGGTATTTTGGATGCAGATATCTACGGTCCTTCTGTCCCGAATATGCTGGGAACAACTAAAGAGCGCCCAACTTCTCCAGATGGGCAGCATATGGCGCCTATCATGACTCACGGCCTTGCCACTAACTCAATTGGTTATCTGGTGACCGATGACAATGCAATGGTATGGCGCGGCCCGATGGCCAGTAAAGCATTGATGCAGATGCTACAAGATACATTGTGGCCGGATCTTGATTATCTGGTTATTGATATGCCACCAGGAACCGGTGATATTCAGCTTACTTTGTCACAAAATATTCCGGTAACTGGCGCTCTGGTGGTAACAACGCCACAGGATATTGCATTGATTGATGCGATGAAAGGCATCGTGATGTTCCAAAAAGTTAAGGTTCCTGTACTGGGTATTATTGAAAACATGAGTGCGCATATTTGCAGCAACTGCGGTCATCTGGAGCCTATCTTCGGTACTGGAGGGGCGGAAAAATTGGCAGCTAAATATAACTGCAAATTACTGGGACAAATCCCCCTGCATATTTCCTTACGTGAAGATCTAGACCGTGGTGAACCAACCGTTATCAGTAATCCTGATAGTGAATTCACGGATATTTACCGTGAAATTGCAGCGAATATTTCTGCACAAATGTACTGGCAGGGTGAGAAGATTCCGACGGAGATTTCATTCCGCGCGGTTTAAGAATCTAATTTGACTGATGGAACGGGTAATTGAGCTTTTCATTGCCCGTTTTTTGTGTATATGAAGAAAAAATTCTTTTCAGATTTTACTTGTTGCATGCTTTTTATGCGAAACGCTTCGAAAAAATGAGACTTAATCTTGTTTACACTGGAACAGATACAATTAACTCCCTATAATCTCGCCCGACTCAGCACTCATCGGTGCTTTGTTCCCCATTTTTTCTAGAATCAGGTTATCTCTATTATGGCTGACGAAGCACACCAGTGCACAATTGTAGGAATTTCCGGTGCATCTGCCTCAGGTAAAAGTCTCATTGCTAATACACTTTACCGTGAATTACGCGCTCAGGTTGGTGATCACAATATCGGTATTATACCAGAAGATTGCTACTATAAAGACCAAAGCGATCTATCAATGGAGGAGCGTTATAAGACCAATTATGACCATCCAAGTTCAATGGATCACAATCTGCTCTTTGCTCACCTGCAAGCTTTGAAAGCCGGTAAATCAATTGAATTACCACAGTACGACTATGTTGCTCATACCCGCAAACCAGAAGCGATTCATTTTGCACCAAAAAGAGTTATCATTCTGGAAGGTATTTTGTTACTGACAGATAAACGCTTGCGTCAGGAGATGGACTTCTCTATTTTCATTGATACGCCATTGGATATTTGTCTTATGCGCCGGATTAAACGGGATGTTCATGAACGGGGACGTTCTTTAGATTCTGTTATTGAGCAATATCATAAAACCGTGCGTCCAATGTTTCTGCAATTTATTGAACCATCAAAACAATATGCAGATATTATTGTGCCGCGCGGAGGTAAAAACCGGGTAGCGATTGATGTATTGAAAGCCAAAATTGGTCAGTTCTGCGAATAATAAAGCTTTGCTTATCAGGCGTTGATGAGCATCATCGTATTTGAGAGGGAAAATAATGCGACTCTGTGATCGCGACATTATTAAATGGCTTGATGAAGGTAAACTGGTCATTTCTCCACGTCCGCCGATTGAACGAATTAATGGGGCAACTGCTGATGTTCGCCTTGGAAATCAGTTTCGTGTTTTCCGTGGTCATACTGCCGCATATATTGATTTGAGTGGCCCAAAAGATGAAGTTAGTGCTGCTCTTGATCGCGTGATGAGTGATGAAATTATTCTGTCTGATAATGAAGTTTTTTTCCTTCATCCTGGAGAGTTGGCACTGGCTGTCACTTTGGAATCCGTTACGCTGCCTGATGATTTGGTGGGGTGGCTTGATGGGCGTTCTTCTCTTGCCCGTCTTGGATTAATGGTACATGTGACAGCACATCGGATTGATCCGGGCTGGCATGGTCAGATTGTTCTCGAATTCTATAATTCTGGTAAGTTGCCTCTGGCATTACGTCCGGGTATGGTGATTGGGGCTTTGAGTTTTGAACCGTTGTCTGGTTCGGCTGATCGTCCATATAACCGTCGTCAGGATGCGAAATATAAAAACCAGCAAGGCGCGGTAGGTAGCCGTATTGATGAAGATTAATACGGCAATGGTTACTGAGTTACATTTACCGCTTTGACATTAGCTGAGGAAGTCATGAAGAGATTACTAACGACACTGGTTATTTTGCTGGTCGTGATTATTGCCGGTTTGGTAGCATTAGTCATGTTAGTAAATCCGAATGACTTTCGTGCTTATATGATTAAACAGGTGCAAAAGAAGAGTGGCTATCATCTCGTCATGCAAGATAGTATGCGCTGGCATGTCTGGCCAAAACTTAGCATCATTACCGGACGTATGTCATTGACTGCACCAAATGCGATACAGCCAACGGTTACGGCAGAAAATATGCGTTTGGATGTTGAGTTGTGGCCACTTTTTTCGCATCGGCTTGCGGTTAAAGAGGTCATGCTGAAAGGGGCGGTGTTGCAATTCACTCCTGAGAGCAAGTCTCAGCAAAAAGAGAATGAACCCGTTGCACCGAAAGGAAATATAGTAAATCCTGTAGGCAAAGGTGAACGCTGGAAGCTTGATATTGACAAAATTAAGATCGCGGATAGTTTGCTTATCTGGCAGGATAGTGATCATTCTCAATTAAATATCCGTGATATTAATCTGCTGATGGAGCGGGACGACCAAAACCATATCAGCGTGGAGTTGAGCAGTAAGGTCAGTAAAAATCAGCAAGAACTTGCTTTTAATCTTAATGCAGACGTAGATATTGCTGATTATCCTTATCGTGTTGCCGGTAATATTGATTCTTTTGATTATCAGCTTCAAGGGGTTGGTATCCCCACGGGGGGCATCAGTGGTTCAGGGAAAGTTAATGCAGTTTACCAGGAAGAAACCACTGGGGAGCCACAAACAATCTCTTTACAGGCGCTTAATTTCACTGCCAATGAGAGTGAGTTGTCTGGCAGTATAAAGGCAATATTAGCAGCATATCCTGATTATCAGATAAATTTATCTTCCAAAAAGCTGAACTTAGATAATTTGGTGGGATGGGATCTGCCTCCTAAAGATGATTCGGAAATTAAACGCTATTATCGAGTAGAAAATAGCTTAGCCAAACCTGTGATCGCAGTTTCAAGCTCTGCGCAGCCTGATTATAGTGCTAAATTTCTGAATGATTTTAATGCTAATGTTACCATTAATGCGGACAAATTTATTTATCGGGGAATGGAGATCGATAACCTGATATTTAAGGCGGTCAGTCATAGGGGGCTTGCTGAAATTTCTTCCCTGAGTGGAGAATTGTTTGGTGGTCACTTCTCTATTCCAGCTATTCTGGATGCAACAGGTGATCAGCTTAGATTACATACAAAGCCTTTACTGCAAAATATAGAATTGGAACCCGTACTAAAAGCATTTTCTTTACCACTGGTATTTAGTGGTAAATTCAATCTGAACGGGGATCTTTCTGGTAAAGGATACGACGATTATGCTATTTCGCATGCTTGGCAGGGTGATCTTAATTTCAGTTTAGTTGATGCCAAAATGCATGGGTTGAATATTCCACAATTAATCCAGCAATCTGTTGCCCGTATAACGAATAAAGTGAATATTCCAGATAATGTGGGTAACTTTACTGGCGCTAAAAAGCTTAATGTTAAAGCTGTGCTTAACCAGGGTGATATAAAAATCAAT
This sequence comes from Photorhabdus heterorhabditis, assembly GCF_018448905.1. Lineage (GTDB taxonomy): Bacteria > Pseudomonadota > Gammaproteobacteria > Enterobacterales > Enterobacteriaceae > Photorhabdus > Photorhabdus heterorhabditis. The sequence goes on from NZ_RCWA01000002.1 coordinate 202,278, forward strand.
CAGCTTTATGCTGTATCTGATTTGTTGAATATTAACGGTCAGGGTAAAGCTAATTTACTTAAACAAAATGTTGATGTCGCCTTAAAAGTACAGATAACTCAAGAGTGGGGTGCGGATAATGAGCTGGTTCGCCGTTTGAGAAAGCTGAAAGTACCATTACGGATTTACGGTAATTGGGATAATCTGCAATACCATCTTGATATAGAACAATTACTACGTAATGAGTTGGAAAATAAAGCAAAACAGGCAATTTCCGATTGGGTTGAACGTAATAACAGTTAGCCCGTGTTTGATCTATACCCAATAGATTTCAAATTGCAGCGCGGCGGCAAGGGAGCGCATCCCCAGGAGCATAGATAACTATGTGACTGGGGTAAGTGAACGCAGCCAACAAAGCAGCAGCTTGAAAGATGAAGGGTATAGTGTATCGTTAAGAAGCTGAGCATTGAGTGGTATTCATATATGACAATTAACTACTCAGCTTAGTTGGATGCATAAATAATATTCTTATGGTTACCTGAAGAGCCAATTTGAACATCAAGAGGAGTTGCCAGTTTACATTTTAATAATTGCTAGCATTTCTTCATTGTTTTCATCCATGCCGACTTCAACGAAACCAAAACTGGCATAAAAGTCTTTCGCTACAAGATTATTTGGCTTGTAACAGATTTCGATTTCTTCCAATCCACCTGTCTGTTTAATTTCGTGAAGGGCTAGCTGCATTGCTTTGCGTCCAATACCTTTGTTTTGATGGTGTTTATCTACCATAAAACGCCAAATCGATATTCTTCTGTTTGTTTCTGGTACCCACATAAAAAATCCAACAGGTTTGCCGTCTAAGCAAATTGCGCGTGTTTGATATGATGGGTTGAATTTTGATTCAACCAGTGACCATGTATTATCTGCAACATATTCATATTGGTCTTTGGTTACCGTTAAGTCACAGACATCTTCATAATTGTCTTTATTCACATCTGTAAGGGCTATATTCACGTAATATCCTTTTATATCTGTTATCTTTCAAGTTGCCTCTTGAAATCTATTGGGTATAGATTAATAGTATTACCGATTGGCAGTTTATATGAAGTTTATTGAATTGCAAAGCTATGGGACTGTGTTTTCCATTCCTATAATTTTAGGTCACTTAACATTGAGTATTTGAGCAAGTTTTTATGAGATGAACTATTAACCGTATCTGTATATGGTATTGATAACAAAAGCTAAAAATAACCCGGTACAGTTTAAACTGACCGGGTTTTATTTTGTCCCAGAGGAAAAACTCAGTGATGGGAAATACTCTTAGTGAACAATAGCACTGAATTATTCTTTATTTTCTTCCTCTGAAACGAGCGGTGTAATTTTTACCTTATTGATCCGGTGACTGGTAACTTCCAGTGGTTCAAACAAGTAATTACCAATCTGAAATTGTTCACCTTGTTGTGGAATATGTTGTGAATGTTCCATTAATAAACCTGCCAAGGTTTGATATTCACGCTTTTCATCCAGTTGCAAAGGAACATAAAGGATCAAATCATCCAGTGGCATATAACCATTGGCAATCCAGCAACCATTTTCAGTTGCTTGTATGTCATGTCGGGCATCAGTTTCTTCACCATCTACTGGCAAATTACCTGCGATAGTTTCCATGACATCTGTCAGAGTAACCACACCTTCCACGGAACCAAATTCGTCAACCACAAACGCAAAATGAGTTTGTGCCCGACGGAACTGTTCTAACGCTTGAAGGAGTGAAAGATGCTCTGGGAAAATCAGAGGTTGTTTTATCAGCGACTGTAAATCAAAAGGCTGTTGATTAAGTTGTTGGTTGAGCAGATCAATAACATGGACAACACCTAATGGTTCATCACTGGTATTTTCATCTGTTACAACAATGCGTGTATGAGGACTTTTACTCAGTATTTGCGTCAGGTTTTCTGCTGGGGCATTAATATCAAGATACTCCACATCGTGGCGGGAGGTCATGATACTGTTGACGTTACGTTGAGCCATACCCAGCACTCGGGCAATCATCTGGCGCTCTTGTGGATCAAACACTTCTTGATTGTCAGAAATCAGATTGGATGTGTGATTATCCAATTCTGCATTTTCATGTTTACCGCTAAGGATACGTAAAACGGCTTCTGCGGTTCTTTCACGTAGTGAGCGGGAAGCAGTAAGAAATCTGCGGCGGTTAAACTGAGCGAATTGGTTTAGGGATTCAATCATAATTGAGAAGCCGATAGCGGCATACAAGTAACCTTTTGGTATGTGATAACCAAAGCCTTCTGCTACCAGACTGAAGCCAATCATCAGTAAGAAACTTAGACAGAGAATCACGATTGTCGGGTGGGCATTGACGAAGGTTGTTAGCGGCTTACTTGCCAGTATCATCAGGAACATCGCAATGGTTACTGCCGCGATCATGACACCGATATTATCCACCATACCGACAGCGGTAATCACTGAATCTAATGAAAATACGGCATCAAGGACAATTATTTGAACGACAACCGTCCAAAATTTAGAAGTTTTGTGTTGTTGTCCTGAGTGCGCATCTTTCCCTTCCAGCCGTTCATTCAACTCCATAGTTGCTTTGAATAGCAGGAAGAGGCCGCCCACTAACATAATCAGGTCACGGGCACTGAATGGATGTTCCCAAAGCGTAATTAATGGATTAGTTAGCGTTATCAGCCAAGAGAGACTAAAAAGTAGTACGACACGCATCAGTAGTGCACAGGTTAGCCCTGTAATACGTGCTTTATCTCTTTGTTTTTCAGGAAGTTTATCTGCCAGAATGGCAATAAAAACCAAGTTGTCGATTCCGAGGACAATTTCTAGAACGATAAGAGTAGCCAGTCCGGCCCATATCGTTGGATCTGCGATCCATTCCATACAGTTTGTTTTACCTTTTAATATGACGGCTTATGCCGAGCTATGAATAATGGGCATTGACTCATAAAATTTCAATAGTTGATTTTTCATATGAGGAAGTTTTTTTAAAAAAATGAGGGATGGCAGTATCGATTGCACCAATGAACTATCCACTAAGCCTAATCCTGAGTTAACATGTGATCACATTAACAAATTGTCCAGCAATAATCATTATTGGTGGGCAGTATTATCATCAGACAGGAGTTATTCATGTCCAAGCAGCAGATTGGTGTTGTTGGTATGGCAGTGATGGGGCGTAACCTGGCACTGAATATTGAGAGCCGTGGTTATTCCGTATCTATATTTAACCGTTCCAGTGATAAAACTGACGAAGTCATTGCCGAGAATCCAGGGAAAAAATTAGTTCCAAATTACACTATCGAAGAATTTGTCGATTCACTGGAAAAACCGCGTCGTATTCTGCTAATGGTTAAGGCTGGTGAAGCAACTGATAAAACTATTGCCTCACTGACACCACATCTGGATAAAGGTGACATTTTGATTGATGGTGGTAATACTTATTTTCAGGATACTATCCGCCGTAATCGGGAACTTTCTGCTCAAGGCTTTAATTTTATCGGTACTGGGGTTTCCGGGGGAGAAGAGGGGGCATTGAAAGGCCCTTCTATCATGCCTGGTGGTCAGAAAGCAGCGTATGAGTTAGTTGCTCCAATTTTGCAAGAGATTGCGGCTAAGGCTGAAGGGGAGCCTTGTGTCGCGTATATTGGTCAGGATGGCGCCGGTCATTATGTGAAAATGGTCCACAATGGGATTGAATATGGTGATATGCAGCTTATTGCTGAAGCCTATTCTTTATTGAAATATTCTCTGAACTTGAGCAATGAAGAGCTATCTGAGATTTTCACCGATTGGAATAACGGTGAATTGAGTAGCTATTTGATTGAAATCACAGCTGACATTTTCCGTAAGAAGGATGAAAACGGTCAATATCTGGTTGATGTGATCTTGGATGAAGCGGCAAATAAAGGTACGGGTAAATGGACCAGCCAGAGTTCCCTTGACCTAGGCATTCCAGTTACTTTGATCACGGAATCTGTATTTGCACGTTATATTTCTTCTCTGAAAGATCAGCGTATCGCGGCTGCTAAAGTTCTGAGTGGGCCGGTAATACAACCATTCAAGGGGGATAAAGCTGAATTTATTGAGAAAGTACGCCGTGCGCTTTATCTGGGTAAAATAGTTTCTTATGCTCAAGGCTTCCAGCAGTTGAAAACTGCATCCGATGAATATCAGTGGGCATTGAACTATGGCGAGATCGCTGGGATTTTCCGGGCAGGTTGTATTATTCGTGCTCAGTTCTTGCAAAAAATTACTGATGCATATACTGAAAATGCTGATATTGCTAACCTGTTGTTGGCACCCTATTTCAAGAAAATTGCTGATGAGTATCAGCAGGCACTGCGTGATGTTGTGTCTTATGGTGTGCAGAATGGTATCCCGACTCCTACTTTTTCCGCAGCTATTTCTTACTACGATAGCTACCGTTCAGCGGTATTACCCGCAAACTTGATTCAGGCACAGCGTGACTACTTTGGTGCTCATACTTACAAGCGTACTGATAAAGAAGGTGTCTTTCATACTGAATGGATGGAGTGAATTCGGTTATCACAATTTAAAGTGAGGTAATGAGCAAGGAGAGTGAAGCGTTCGTCAGGGATGATATAGCATTGCCCTCTGTGATAATCCAGAAACACACTGTTGCGGTTATAATCAATATTTACCGCAACGGTGTGGCCTAAATTTGAATATGACCAACCTAAAAGAGACAGTAGATCATTGTCTTATCACATTAAGCAATGGGATTGGTATTGATGATATGAAAATCAAAGCGATTCTTTCCTACGTGGACCAATTTCAGATTTCTTGGGAAATTGAGACCTTCATCAATAGTTGCGATACCATGTACATCATAAGAAAAATAGAATGATCCGTTCCCAATATATTCTCCGGTGTTGACATTTCTTACGTAAATTGAAGTTACTAACTTTTCCTGTATAAGGAGTTCATCTACGACAACATAATCTTCACCTGTCGCAGTATTAACTTCAATTTTATCTTGTCCTTCTCCATTATATATTTTAGTGGTTAGGGAGAATTTTATATCTGAATGAGTATCATCAATGACTCTTAGAGCAATCAGTCTGGTATCTTTCTGAGTGACTCTAAATTTAGATAACCCTCTAATTTCTTTATCAATATCTGGATTGTCGACTACCCATTCATAATATCTATTCTCTGGATCGTTATAGTGACGCCATGCCTGAACTTTTGATAATTTTCCAATTTTTACTGAAAGGAATTTATCGTTAAGATGAGAAGGAAGCGATATAATTTTATCTAGCTCTTGGTAATCGTGTGATTTACCTTGATAGTTTCTTCCTTCGAAGAAGGTTACACCTGTAATTGATTTTTTTACCATTATTCTCTACTCCTTAAAGTTGATTTAATTTATCAAAAAAACAATATAATAATTATTAAGTTACTTTGTGACACTTTCTTGAAAGCATACCTGATCATATTAGAGTTATAGTATTTACTTGGTTATAATTTTCATGCGAATTAGCGAGTGCTTTTTGATGTAATATTTGTCACTGGTAATGCATTTATTCCTTATCTTTAGATGTTAAACTCCCATTTAAAAAATAATAATATTAGACTAAGTAATATTAAAAATAGCACAAAAATGTATAAAGTAAAGTCAGTCAGAAAAACACATGAATAATGTCTTTTTAATCATGTTAATATAATGTAATACACTGTTTGGAATGTGAATGTTTGATGATTTTTTTAATTTATCTTTCGTGTTATCATTTTATTATGAATGTTTTTCATGTTTGGTGTTTTTAGAATGAATTATAAAATTATTACTTGTTGATAATGTTGGGAAAATTCCATTTGAAAAATGTTTAGTAATTTAATAATTGGATTTATATATAATTTATGAAATTAATCATTAGAGAAATATCTATCTGAATAAATACAGGTCATGATAATTATTTTAGTATGGCTTAATTTGATGTCTTATTTTAAGGTGTTAAAAATTTATATGATAATTTATGAAGAAAGCCATTTATAGCAAAGAATGACTTATTATTAAAAACTTAGTCTTCCGTAAAAGAACATCACTTTTATACCCAATAGATTTCAAGATGGATCGCGACGGCAAGGGAGCGAATCCCTGGGAGCCTATACCCAATAGATTTCAAGTTGCAGTGCGGCGGCAAGAGAACACATCCCCAGGAGCATAGATAACTCTGTGACTGGGGTAAGTGAACAGAGGCAACTTGAAAGATAACAGGTATATAAATTATTCATAATCCCTTATTTCATTACGTTGAGATAAATAAAAAATTATTTTTAGCAACGAAAAATTTCAAGAATAATAGAATACACCGTTGCGGTTCTTGATGCTATGCCGCAACGGTGTAGCTTAAATTTTCAGAACGTAGCTTGTCTGAAAACGATAATTAATTATCGTTATATTACGCCAGGATTAGTGAGAAAACTCGGTACTAATGATATGAATGTCAAAGCGATTATTACCTGCATTGACTATGCTAAGATTTTTAGGGAAATTAGCCTTCTCATCAATAGTAACAACACCATTTGAATCACGATAAAAATAGAATGATCCGTTATTAATATATTCTCCAGTATGGGTATTTCTTATTGCAATAGCGGTGACTAATTCTGTATTAAATGGGAGTATGCCAACAAGCGCATAATCATCATCAGTTGTCGTTTCAACCGGACCTACGCAATGGGTATTCGTGTACATGGAAAATTTTATGCCTGAATTAGTATCATCAATGACTCTTAATGCAACCAAGCATGTATCTTTTGATGTCACTTTAAACTTAGATAATCCTCTAATTTCTCTATCAATATCTGGGTGATCAAATTCCCATTCACGGTAGCGCTGACCTGGCTCACAATCACTAAGGTGACGCCATGCATAAACTTTTGATAGCGTTCCGATTCTTACTGAACGAAATCTATCATTAAGATCGTAAGGAAGAGGAATAATACTATCGTTTTCTGGGTAATGGTGTGATTCGCCCAGAAAGTATTTTCTATCGAAAAAGGTTGCACCTGTAATTAGCTTATTTGTCATATTTGTCTGTTCCTTAAGATGTATTTTAAAAGAGTATAATCTTTCTTTCCTAAAGCGGTTTTAGAATACAATGATTATGGAAATTTTGTATTAATAAAATATAACGAGAAGATGTATTAAATTATTGGCAATATAGCATTAATATAATTGATAAATCATTTCTGGTCGATATTTAAAATAAAATCTCTGAGATTGACGTAATTGAGAATTATTATCAAAAAACACTTTTCTGTGGATGGGAAAATTATTACGAAATGTAATTTATGCTTTTGAATATATGGCTAAACATTGAATAATTAGATGTTTGTAGCATTTGATAACTATATCTATGAACTTTACGTTTATATAACATGTTTGTAATGGTGTCTTTACCTAATGATATAAATTTACAGGGAAGTAGGATAGTTAACATTTTGAATGAATATATTTAAGATAATATCTTAAATAGCCTATTTTTATAGGCTGTTTAATTAGTTTTTGATTAATTGAATTAGATGATCATCTATTTACTTCAAGTTAGAAGTGGAATTAACTTATGATGTTTCTGCTCCCTGTCTATGGCTACTTTAATTTTCTTTAATGATGTTTATTCTACCCGACGAAAATTAACCAGTTCAGGTTGTGCGATCCGGAGATAATCTTTGGTGTTGAGAATTACTGAGCATTCAAGGCTTCCAGCATTGAATGCCAGTTCATCAAAACGTTCAAACAGTAAAGGGTCAGCAACCAGTTTCAGATCTGGATGGAAACTAAACGGTGGAATAGCACCGAATACACATTGTGTCAGTTTAGAAACTTCTTTAGGGCTTGCCAGTGATGCGCGAGAACCCCCAATCTGTTTTGCTAGTAAAGAGAGGTCAGCTTGTTGATCCGCAGGAAGAGCAGCAAGCACATATTGACGAAATCCTTCTCCTTTGACATGACAAACCAGTCCTTTTGCTCCTTGTCCAAGCTGTGTGCCACGGATTTTTGCAACTTCTTCAGAGCGCTCTGCGGTTGGATGTTCAATGACTCGATAACAGGCATGATTTTCATCCAGTAATGTAGTTAGATTGCTAAATATTTCGTTAGAGGACAAAATAAACTCCTAAGTAATAGTAATAATGTAATGAATTGATCTATGAGTTTTCATAATTATTTTATTAATTATATTTTCACCAAAACATATTACCAAATAAAAACATTATAAGATATGTATCCGAATGGATATCATCTGATCTTACTGAAATTCATTGGGTATATGGTTTTTTGAGATGTATGGTTTAAATGGAGCTATTATTTATAGTTCTATGAGGTGATTTTTAAGTCTTGGGGTTTTTTTATATATTTCCATATTATAACTATTTAATATTAAGGTATTGTCAATGATGACGACTAAATTTTTTATGCCATTAGTCAATATGATTGGAGTTGGCTGTCTGGTTGAAGCGGTAAATTCGATGAAAGATTATGGTTACAAGCGAGCATTAATTGTGACTGACCATATTTTAAATGAACTTGGAATAGTAGCAAAAGTTCAATCTTTGCTGGCTGATGTGGGTATTGAAAGTACGATTTACGATGGTACAAACCCGAATCCGACGACGGTTAACGTTTCTGAAGGTCTGACTATATTGCGTCAGAATAATAGCGATTGCATTATTTCATTAGGTGGTGGTTCACCGCATGATTGTGCAAAAGCTATTGTGTTACTAGCAGCCAATGGCGGAGATATCCGGGATTATGTAGGTATTGATCGATCATCTAAACCACATTTGCCGTTAATTGCCATTAATACTACTGCGGGTACTGCGTCAGAAATGACACGTTTCTCTGTCATTACTGATGTTGAGCACCATATTAAAATGGTTATCGCTGATAAAAATATAACCCCTATTTTGTCGGTGAATGATCCAGAATTGATGGTAGGAATGCCGAAAAGTTTAACTGCGGCGACGGGAATGGATGCAATGACCCATGCGGTTGAAGCTTATCTCTCTAAAGAATCCAATCCAATAACGGATGCTTGTGCACTAAAAGCGATCACTATGATTAGTCAGTCCTTACGCCAAGCAGTAGAAGATGGGAGTAACATAGAAGCCCGTGAAAACATGGCCTATGCACAATTTCTGGCGGGTATGGCATTTAATAGTGCGTTACTGGGATATGTTCATGCCATGTCTCACCAATTGGGTGGTTCCTATGATTTACCACATGGTGTATGTAATGCGGTTTTATTACCGCATGTTCAGGAATTTAATGCCAAAGTATCTGCTGGTCGTTTGAAGGATATTGCTGCGGCAATGGGGGTAGATGTAAGAACCATGGATGATCAGCAAGGGGCGGCAGCGTGTATTGATGAAATTCGTAAACTGTCAAAAGATATTGGCATTCCAGCTGGTTTGGCTGAACTGAATGTCAAACTGGAAGATCTGCCAATGTTGGCAACTAATGCTTTGAAAGATATATGTTGTTTGACTACCCCAGTTCAGGCTACCCACGAAGAAATCGTTGCAATTTTCAAAGCTGCCATGTGATGTAAATCCTCATTTCATAGGGCATAATTATCTACACATTGTTAAACTGACCCAAAATATTTGTGGCTAATTGGGTCAGTTTCTCGGCTGTCCTACAACTGTGCTCATCAATGAGCTATACAATTGCTCTTGCTTCCCGTAAGAACATATTCTTGGTGGCATATTTTCTTAACAATAATTGCAGCTACACATGGGTAAAAAAAGTCAAGGTACATGCTGATTACCATATGGAGATAAGCGGGCATTATTACTAGTACCCTGCAACTTTCTGGGAATTTAATCACTTGTGATTTAGTAGTGGGAGCAAGTTACCTGATTTCTCGCTCATCTTTCCCTTAACCGGCGAATAATACAACTGAGATCCAGATTTTGATCTTGCAGCAGAACCATTAAGTGATACATCAGGTCAGCCGCTTCATTTGTAAGTTCTTCTCTGTTATTAACTGTAGCTGCCAGAGCAGTTTCTACGCCTTCTTCACCGACTTTTTGAGCGATTCGTTTAGTGCCGCTGGCATATAACTTTGCTGTGTATGAGCTGTTTGGGTCGGCTGTTTTACGGCTAGCCAGCAATTTTTCAAGTTGAAAGAGAAAGCCCGATTCAGTTTGTGCCGGAGCGAAGCAACTGTTTGTACCAGAATGGCAGGTAGGGCCGATCGGATCAGCGAGTGCCAGTAGAGTATCATTGTCACAATCTGGATAAATCTTAACTAAGTTAAGAAAATGTCCAGAGCTTTCACCTTTGGTCCACAAACGTTGTTTGCGACGGGAAAAGAAAGTGATTTTGCCCGAGCTAATAGTGATATTAAGCGCCTCTTTATTCATATATCCCATCATTAGGACATCCCCGGATACCGCATGTTGCACGATAACTGGCATCATGTAGGAGACTTTTTCCCAATCCAATTTTTCGATTTGTTGTATGGTCAGCAAGTTCTTATCTCCACGCCTTGTTGTGAAAGGTACTGTTTTAATTCACCAATATTAATAATGTGTTTATGGAATACAGATGCGGCTAGTGCACCATCGACATTTGCTTGTTTAAAGGCGTCAAGGAAGTGTTCTGGTGCTCCTGCTCCGCCAGAGGCAATGAGAGGAACATGACAGATGTCGCGTACCTGTTTCAGCTGAACCAGATCGTAGCCATTGCGTACACCATCTTGATTCATCATATTTAACACGATTTCACCTGCGCCACGGCGTTGTGCTTCTGTTACCCAATCAAGAGTTTGCCATTGAGTGGCTGTTGTACGTTTCTCATCACCAGTGAATTGATAAACCCGATAGCCACCAGTAATTTCATCAAACCAGGTATCAACCCCGACGACTACGCACTGAACGCCGTAGCGATCTGCCAGGCGGGTAATCAAGGTTGGGTCAGTAAGTGCAGGGGAGTTAATGGAGATTTTATCTGCACCAAATGAGAGGATTTGTCCTGCATCTTCGACAGTCTTAATACCACCAGCAACGCAGAAAGGAATGTCAATCACTTCTGCGACTCTGGATACCCAACTTTTATCTACTACTCGTCCATCAGATGAAGCGGTGATATCGTAGAAAACTAATTCATCTGCGCCTTCTTTCGCATAGCGCTGAGCGAGTGGAACAATATCGCCGATGATTTCGTGATGACGAAATTGAACACCTTTAACTACTTGTCCATCATGGATGTCAAGACAAGGGATTATGCGTTTTGCCAACATTGAATTGCCTCCGTCAGGGTAAATTTCCCATCAAGTAATGCACGGCCAATAATAACCCCAGCTACACCGCTGGCAGGTAGGGATGCGATATCATTTAATGCTCCAATGCCCCCGGAAGCCTGAAGTGCAATTTGTGGATAGCATTGGCAAATTTCCCGATATAATTCAATGTTTGAGCCGTTCAGCGTGCCATCACGGGAAATATCGGTACAGAGTACATGTTTCAATCCAAACGGTAGATATTGTTCAATAACTTGTTCCAGAGTGGCTGCTGAATTCTCTTGCCAGCCATTGATAGCGATTTGCTTTACACCTGCATCATCGATGCGAACATCCAGCGCCAGTACAATAGCTTCTGGACCATAATGTTTAAACCATTGAGTAACTAATGTGGATTGTTTTATGGCGGTAGAACCGATAACAACTCGTTTAGCTCCGGCATCAAGTAGTACTTTTATATCTTCTTCTGTGCGGATGCCGCCACCGACCTGAACAGGGATGGAAACAGCTGAAAGTAACTTACTGAGTAAAGGGATTTGACGAGCTGACGGTTCTTTAGCACCTGTCAGATCGACCAGATGGAGCAATTTTGCTCCCTGTTGTTCATATTGTTGAAAATAGGACAGAGGATCATGTCCATAGTCTCGCTGTTGACAATAATTTCCCTGATGTAACCGTACTACTTTACCATCAATCAAATCTAATGCCGGTATAATCATTGCACTTACATCTCCAAAAAGTTTTTTAGTAGCTTGGCTCCAGCAGCGCCGGAACGTTCAGGGTGGAATTGCACCCCAAAGAAGTTGTCTTTAGCGATTGCGCCGCTGAAAGTATTGCCATATTTAGTTTGAGCAATTGTGTGTGCATTGATTGGCATTGCGTAACTATGGACAAAGTAAAAGTAGGCATAGTCTCCAATGCCCCGAAATAGCGGATGTCCCGCTTTTGGCAGTACCTGATTCCAGCCCATATGTGGTAACGGAAGCTGATTGGTAGCCATTTTTTTGACGGGTGAATCAATAAGTCCAAGCATCGTTACATTATTGCTTTCTTCGCTAGTAGTCGCGAATAACTGCATTCCAAGGCAAATACCTAATACAGGCTGGTTCAGTACTTTAATCAACGGTATAAGTTCCCGTTGTTTCAATTGATCCATTGCTGCACTGGCAGTACCAACGCCGGGTAAAAGTAATTTATCTGCTGCCAGGATCGTTGCTGTTTCTCGGCTGATTTCTGGTTCATAACCTAATCTGCGGATGGCATAAGCCACAGATGATAAGTTGGCGCAGCCAGTATCAAGAATGACGACTTTCATCACAAAACCCCTTTGGAACTTGGCAGTGTATCGCCTTCTATCCGAATCGCCTGACGTAGTGTCCGGCCAAAGACTTTAAATAGGCTTTCCGCTCTGTGGTGATCATTATTGCCTTTTGTCTTCAGGTGCAGTGTGCAGGCCATTGTATAAGAGAGTGAGCGGAAGAAGTGCTCGATCATTTCGGTGCTCAGATCACCTACTCGCTGATATTTGAATTCAGCGTTATATCCAAGATGCGGGCGACCGGAGATATCGAGAGCACAGCGAGCAAGGCATTCATCCATGGGTAATACAAAACCAAAACGAGAGATGCCTCGTTTATCGCCCAGAGCCAGTTTTAATGCTTCTCCGAGTGCTAGTCCGGTGTCCTCAACGGTGTGGTGATCATCAATACAGAGATCGCCTTTAACCTGAATATTCATGCGGAAACCACCATGGGTTGCAATTTGATCCAGCATATGATCAAAAAATCCGACGCCAGTATTGATTTTGCTGCCACCTTCACGATCGAGCCAAACTTCAATGTCGATGGATGTTTCTTTAGTGACACGTTGAATGTAAGCGTAACGATTTTGACGAGTCAATTGTTCACTTATGGTTGACCAGCTAAGACTTTCAGGATGATAGCGCAATCCCTGAATACCCATATTTTTAGCCAGTTGCAGATCGGTTTCCCGATCACCAATAACATAACTGTTAGCTGTATCCATTAAACCCTCTGCCAGATATTTTTCCACCAGTTTTGTTTTTGGCTTACGACAATTGCAGTTGTCTGCGGGTTTGTGAGGACAGATTAAAACTTCATCGAAATTGATCCCCTGAGAGTGAAAAATTTGCATCATCAGGTTGTGTGGCGGTTCAAACTCCGCTAATGGAAAATTTTCTGTACCCAGCCCATCCTGATTGGTGATCATAATCAGTTTGAAACCTGATTTTTGCAGGGCAAGCAATGCGGGAATAACGTTAGTTTCCAGTGCTAGTTTGTCCAAGCGATCAACTTGAAAGTCTGCTGGTGGTTCAGTAATCAGCGTGCCATCTCGGTCAATAAAAAGTAGTTTCTGGTTCATCAGCTTTCTATTTCCTTTGGTTGTTTGTTTTTAGTGGAAAGGGCGCTAATGGCTTCAACCACCTGTTCACACTCTTCACGAGTGCCTATAGTGATCCGCAGGCAACCATCCAAACCGGACTGTTTGCGCTGGTCGCGCAGGATAATCCCCTGATGCCATAAGGTTCTGAAAACTATTTCAGCATCATAGAATTTCACTAGTATGTAGTTGGTTTCACTGGAAAATACCTTTTCAACGATTGCTAATTTATTCAGGGCATACTGCAAATAGTCGCGGTTCTCCTTTATTTCAACAACCCGTTTTTGCATAACGGCGATACCTTCTGCTGTCAGTGCTTGTGCTGCAATATTCGCAACGGGAGTAGAAAGCGGGTAAGGCGCAATGACTTTCAATAACAGGGCGATAATATCCACAGAGGCGAGAGTAAATCCACAGCGCAAACCAGCTAAAGCAAAAGCTTTCGAGAGGGTTCGCAAAATAACTAAATTCGGATAGTTTTTTAGCCAGCCTGCGATACTATTTTCCGGGCAGAATTCAATATATGCTTCATCAATCGCGACGATTGCGCGGTTGGTGGTCAGTTCCAGAATTTTGCGCAGTGAAGTAGGATTAATGGGATTCCCTGTTGGGTTATTAGGGCTACAAATGTAGAGCAGTTTTACTTGGTCGAGGTTATTTTCAATTTCTTTGATATCCAGTTGCCAATTTTCCTGAGTGGCAATTTTCTTTTGTTCGACACCAAAAGCTTCAGCGCTGACACTGTACATGCCATAAGTCGGAGGGCAGAACAGAACAGCATCTTGCCCAGGTTCACAAAATACGCGGATCAGGAGTTCAATGGATTCATCGGCACCACGACAGGCAAGTACTTGCTCAGGTTGTAAACCAGCATAGGCAGCATAACGGCGAATGACGGATACCGGCTGACAGTCAGGATAGCGGTTTAGTGTCTGCTCAGTGAACTGGAAATCAGGTGCCAGTGGGTATTCATTGGCATTCAACCAGACATCCCCGTTGCCTCCGAGGCGACGGGCGGACATATAAGGTATTAATTTGCGCACATTTTCCCGTGCTAACAGATTGACATCAAAAATGTTATCCATGTTTACTCCTTATCTGCAATATTTAGTGCTGCTACGCGTAAAGTTACTGCGTTTTTGTGAGCGGTTAGTTGTTCTGCCTGCGCCAGTGTTTCAATGGTCTGAGATAGGTTTAATAATCCTTGCGGAGTCAGTTGCTGAATAGTCATACGTTTCAGGAAATCAGCCAGACCAAGGCTGGAATAAGTTGCGGTGTAGCCATAGGTTGGCAGGACGTGGTTGGTTCCTGAAGCGTAATCTCCCGCAGATTCCGGCGACCAGTCACCGAGGAAAATAGACCCCGCATTGGTGATTTTTTCAACCCATTGTTCTGGCTGACGAGTTTGGATAATCAGGTGCTCAGGGCCATAGCAGTTGCTGATTTCTACACACTGTTGCAGGCTTTCTGTCACGATAATGCGGCTATGTTCTAGCGCCTTAGTCGCTATCAGATTGCGGGAAAGTTGGGACAGTTGTTTCTCGATTTCCTTTACAACTTCTTTGGCTAGCTTTTCGTCAGGAGTTACCAATATGACTTGTGAATCTGGGCCATGTTCTGCTTGTGAAAGTAAATCGGCGGCAGTAAATACTGGGTTTGCATCCTTATCAGCAATAATAAGCACTTCCGACGGGCCTGCGGGCATATCAATGGCGGCGCCATCTATTCGTTGGCTAATTTGCCTCTTAGCTTCAGTGACATAAGCATTACCTGGGCCAAAAATTTTGTCTATTTTAGGGACGGATTCTGTTCCGAACGCCATAGCTGCAATGGCTTGAGCACCGCCAATCTGGAATATTTCTGTAATCCCACATAATTTGGCAGCATAGAGAATTTCATCTGCAATAGGAGGTGGAGAACAAAGCACAACTTTACGGCAGCCTGCTATTTTGGCAGGTGTTCCAAGCATCAAAACTGTAGAGGGTAATGGCGCTGAACCGCCAGGGATATACAACCCGACAGAATCGATAGGCCGTGTTACTTGCTGGCAACGGACCCCTGGTTGAGTTTCTACTTCAATCTTTACAGGTTTTTGAGCTTCGTGGAAGATGCGGATATTATTCATTGCTTGCTGCATTGCCTGTTTAATATTTTTATTGAGGCGGTTATCTGCGGCAGTTATTTCTTCCGGCGAAATACGGATATTTTCAATGACGGTTTTGTCGAAACGTAGACTAAGTTCGCGCAGGGTGTGATCGCCCCGTTCTTTGACCGCATCCAGAATCTGTTCCACTGTGTGGGAAATTTCTTCGCAAGCGCCAACAGCAGGACGTGTCAGTAAAGCTTGTTGCTGTTTACCATTATATTCTTGCCAACGAACTAGGGGCTTGAAGCATGTCATCATCTTTGTTTACTCCATCATTTTTTCAATTGGCAAAACCAAAATAGAACTTGCGCCAAGAGATTTAAGTTTCTCCATGGTTTCCCAAAATAGCGTTTCACTGCTCACCATGTGCATGGCAATACGGTTTTGATCACCAGCCAGAGGAAGAATAGTTGGATGCTCTGCCCCGGGTAGCAGAGAAATGATTTCTTCGAGTTTCTCACTGGGGGCGTGCAACATAATGTATTTAGATTCACGGGCCTGAATTACCCCTTGAATGCGAGTCATCAGTTTATCGATCAATTGCTGTTTCTCGGCTGGCATTTCACCGTCACGTTGAATAAGACAGGCTTTTGAACGGTAGATAACTTCCACTTCCCTCAGACCATTTGCTTCCAGTGTTGCACCCGTTGAAACGAGATCACAGATGGCATCTGCTAATCCGGCACGAGGTGCAACTTCGACTGAGCCATTTAGCAGACAGGATTTAAAGCGGATTTTTTTCTGGTCGAGGTAACGTTTTAGCAGGTGAGGATAAGAGGTGGCGATACGGGTGTCTTGTAGGCATTCGACATCGGTATAGTTGTAACCCAGTGGAGTCGCCAGTGAAAGACGACAAGTGCCGAAATCGAGACGGCGTAAAGTGAAATATTGTGGATCTTCTCCCTGGGCACGACGATTTAATAACTCTTCTTCCAGTACGTTTTCACCAATAATGCCCAGATCAACGACGCCATCCATAACCAGCCCCGGAATGTCGTCATCACGTACCCGTAGGATATCGATAGGCATATTTTCTGAGAATGCAATCAGGCGTTGTTGTTGCAGATTGATTTTAATACCACAGCGAGATAACAACTCGCGGGAATCTTCACTCAACCGGCCAGATTTTTGCATTGCTATACGTAAACGTGATTTATCTAACATTTTTATCCCCATTGAAAATTGGAAACATAAAAAAAACCTCGGAAGAATTCTTCCGAGGGTTTTGTATCGCATTCATGCCACCGGAAGACCCGCTAAACGTCTTCCAGTACACAACAGCCTGAAAGACTAATCAGGATGATGGTGATGATGGTTGAACTGAATACGGATCATAATGGCTTCTCTTTTTCTATATATACCCTTCATCTTTCAAGCTGTTGCTTTGTTGGCTGCGTTCACTTACCCCAGTCACATCGTTATCTATGCTCTTGGGGATGCGTTCTCTTGCCGCCGCGCTGCAAATTGAAATCTATTGGGTATATTTCTATTAGTGACTGCTTGCTGCCGATTGTTTTGTGGTTGACCAGCAGTGGTTCAATTTTTTGCTTGCTATTCAACCTATACGATTTGGCAGGTTAAAAGCAACCTATTTTTAAAAAGAAATTTATATTTTAATAATATCTTGTTTTTACTTGAGATATCGTTTTCCATAGGAAAAATACAGGGTCAATAATAACAGTAGCTTAATGTTCAGATTGTTTGCATAATCAACGCAATATCAGACATAGAAGGCGTGGTGATGAAAAAAGTTTCCATTATCGGTCTGGGTTGGTTGGGGATGCCATTAGCCAAATCATTGAGCTATAGCGGTATGCAGGTTGTTGGTAGTAAAACAACGCCAGATGGCGTAGAAGCAGCACGTATGTGCGGCATTGAATGTTATCTGTTACAACTGGAACCTCAGATTAACTGTGCTTCTGATGACTTGGAACAACTGATGACAGCCGATGTGTTGATTATTACTTTACCGGCAAGTCGTACCGCAGGTGGCAGTTATAACTATGTCAAGGCGGTTCAGTTAGTGGTTGATACTGCCCTGTCATACTCGGTGCCGAGGATTATTTTCACCAGTTCCACTTCTGTTTATGGGGTTATGGCCGGTAAACTCAATGAAGATGCTCCTTTTCGCCCTGAAACACCATCAGCTCAGGCATTGGTTGAATTGGAAAACTGGTTGCATAAATTACCAAATATTTCCGTTGATATTCTGCGTTTGGCGGGGCTGGTGGGCAGTGGCCGTCATGCCGGGCGTTTTTTGGCGGGGAAGAAAGAAGTAAAAGGTGGTGCTCAGCTGGTAAATCTGGTTCATCAGGATGATGTTATTTCAGCCATTAATTTGTTACTTCAAAGGTCCAAAGGTGGTCATATTTATAATTTATGTGCGCCTGTTCATCCAACCAAAGCGGAATTTTATCCTAAAGTCAGTGGTCAGCTTGATTTAATTCCACCTGAATTTGTCAGAGAAAAAACTCAGGTGGAGAGTAAGATTGTTGATGGTAGTCGTATTTGTAAGGAGTTAGGATTTAAATATCAATATCCAGACCCTGGATGGATGCCAATGAGTTGATTTTTATTAAGTTAATTCAATCATGACAATTTCTCTGAACGCTGGTCTTTCTGTCATCAGATGATACCAGCGTTCAATATTTGGCAAAGATGGACGTTTGATATGGACATTAAGCCAAGGGTAGATCATGGGTCCTAATGCAATATCTGCCATACCAAATTTATCGCCGGAAAAGTATTCTTGTTCTGTTAAGGCGTTATCTGCTATTTCCATCAGTTTTTCAATTTCAGTCATTGTTTGTTCTATTTGCTTTTGATCCCGTTCTGCTTCAGGTGTGCGAATAATACCTATCATTAGCTGTCTGATGTGAGGAAATAAATGTGAACCGCACCAATCCATCCATTTTTCCGCATTTGCTCTCTCTTGTAAGTTTTGCGGATAGAGAACATTTTCACCGAATTTTGCTGCAAGATAACGGACAATCGCGTTAGATTCCCACAAGATAAAATCACCTTCTTGTAAACAGGGAATCTGTTTATTCGGGTTCATTTTCAGATATTGCGGATCATCCAGTTTGCCAAATTTACCGCCAATATCTATCTGGTTATACGGCACATTAAGTTCTTTCAGGCACCAAAGTACTTTTTTTACATTAGAAGAGTTTTTACGGCCCCAAACGGTTAGCATTGGTTTCTCCTTGAATTGGAATATTAGGAAATCATTTATTGCTATCTGTCATTCCTTTCTTATCAATCAGCTTAAATTAAAACTAATGATTAGCACAATCTTTACATCGTTACATTGGTTTCTTATCGTACAACATCATATATTAGTAGAAATTTGATATTTTTCTTGCAAGTAAGAGGGGGAACATTTAATGAAGAGAAATCTGGCTATGACGATGAAATGTGTTACTGCTGTGCTGACAGTAATATTAGTAACAAATACTCACGCTTATGCGTCGGATGAACCGGTTGTTCCTTCGGTGGATGCTAAAGCTTATGTGCTGATGGATTATGACAGCGGTAAAATCCTGGCTTCTCATCATCCTGATGAACGGCTTGATCCAGCGAGTCTGACAAAAATTATGACCAGTTATGTGGTTGGTCAGGCGATAAAAGCAGGAAAAATCACGCTAGAAGACGTGGTTATTGTGGGAAAGGATGCTTGGGCAACGGGTAATCCGGTATTGAAAGGTTCTTCTCTGATGTTTCTCAAGCCTGGTGATCGGGTAAAAGTGATTGACCTGAATCGTGGCATTGTTATTCAGTCGGGTAATGACGCCAGTATTGCTTTAGCTGATTATGTGGCAGGTAGTCAGGATGTGTTTGTCAGTCTGATGAATAATTATGCAAAAGCACTTGGATTGACTAATACCCATTTTCAAACCGTTCATGGATTGGATGCTGAAGGGCAATTCAGTACTGCTCGTGATATGGCGGTATTAAGCCAGGCAATGATCCGTGATGTTCCTGACGAGTATGTCCTTCATAAAGAGAAAGCGTTCACTTTTAATAACATCCAACAGCCTAATCGTAATCGATTGCTATGGAATAAAAATATGAATGTGGATGGTGTGAAAACAGGATATACCCGTGGTGCGGGTCATAATCTGGTTGCTTCAGCGACGGAGGGACCAATGAGGCTGATTTCTGTTGTACTGGGGGCACCAAGTGATCGGGTTCGTTTTGCAGAGAGCGAAAAGTTACTTTCATGGGGATTCCGTTTTTATGAAACAGTGACACCAATTAAAGTCAGTGAGCCATTTGTTTCAGAAAAGGTCTGGTATGGTGATCGTTCAGATGTTGCTCTTGGGGTGGAAAAAGATGCGGCAATCACTATTCCCCGCGGTCAACTGAAAAACTTGAAGGCCAGTTACACGTTGAATCAGACGCTATTAGAAGCACCTTTGGCTAAAAATCAGGTTGTGGGTGTGATTAATTTTCAATTAGGGGATAAAGTTATTGAACAGCGCCCATTGGTTGTTAAAGAAACGGTTGAAGAAGGCGGTTTTTTCAGTCGTATCTGGGATTTTATCGTCATGAAAGTTGGCAGCTGGTTTAATGCAATTTTTGGTTGATTTAATGTATACCCAATAGATTTCAATTTGCAGCGCGGTGGCAAGAGAACGCATCCCCAGGAGCATAGATAACTCTGTGACTGGGGTAAGTGAACACAGCCAACAAGCAGCAACTTGAAGGATGAAGGGTATAAAGAGTGATGAGTGGGAGAAAGTAGATATTTTTTTGAACATTAAAAATAGTAGTAAACGTTATTGATATCTGTCAAAGAAATGAGTTTAATTTAATATTTTATAGGTAATGTTTAATTAGGAATTTATTTTTGATAAATTAGAATTCTATAGTTGCAAATGGAATTGATTTAATTATTACAATATATACCCTATGGATTTCAAGATGCATCGCGGCGGCAAGGGAGCGAATCCCCGGGAGCATAGATAACTCTGTGACCGGGGTGAGTGAGTGCAGCCAACAAAGAAGCAACTTGAAAGATGACGGGTATATTGTTGTTAAGTTATTAAATGTGTAATAAATGAATATGTTTGGATTGATTTTTGTTTTTTTATTTATGATATTGAATTCGAAAAAATTCTGTTGAAACAGGCAGAACCCTGATATTGCAGCTCTGCCTGGAAAGAGTGATGTCTGATAGAGGTTGTTTTTTAGCTTTGAAAAAACGTCAGCCTCATTCTGCCAAGGAAATACTACGCCAAATTTACATTGTGGCAATACTGTATTCGGTGTAGATATTTAGCAGTTTATAGATTTATCTTAAGAAGCTAACAGTGTTGCGTTGTAGATATAATTGTATCCACCAGGAGAAACAACTGATGAAGAAGTGATATTTACACGTTTGTTATTACCACAAGCGTTCAGAAGAAGATGATACAGCGCTGCGCCTCTGTAGTCCTGAGCATTCCACCATAAGAGGTAGTTAAATCTGCCGTTAGGGAGTTGCATAGTAACAGTAATCTGCAATTGATTTTGATCAGGTGCAGCTTGAATTGAACTTACTGTACCGACTGCGAAATAGTAATTAGGAGCCTGAGTAGTCTCAGTTTTATTTTCTGTTGCCACTTCACTGTTTGAAGAAGGATGTGCATGGTTCATTGTATTAATCCTATAATTTAATGTAGTTGAAAAAATAAATTTTTATTACTTAAAGATGCGAAGCAATAAGTTACCCGCCGAAGAAATATAAGATAATTGGTAATTGTAATCTATATTAAAAGTTTATCTGTGTTATATAATTATTGATGCTGTTAAAATGTTGACGGTGATATTTTTCCTCTAAATAGTTAGATGTATGATAATAAAATGCATAGCGATTATTAAAAATAATATTGATATTTTTTGCTGATTATCTGAATGGGGGGTTAATGATTTACCTCCATGGGTGTTATTATTTCAAGGTATTATTGTTAATAAATTGGAGATTTGAATATCGTATAGGAGTTGGAGTGCACTCGTGGTACGTGAGAAATTATTTTCTTTTTTTTTCTTCATTTCTATTTCTTAGAGGATATTTTTTTCAAATATTATGAATTTAGGTAATTATATAATTATAAATTTGGGGATTAATAGTTGTGGTAAATAAGGTTTCATAATTCTGCTACACGTAGCTTTCTTCAACCAATTGTTATACATAGAGTTATATGTTATGTAGCGTGTGTAAGGTGTAGCACTATTTTGGAAAGCTATTTACCTTGCATGGTTAATAATATCAAATAAAATAACTTGATTTGTTAATAAGTTACTAAAGTTATTCTTTCATTATGAAATATTAACGATGTATAAAAGAGGAATATTATTCCATCTTGTTTTTAGAAGTTGAATTGATAGTATGTGTTATTTCATAGACAATTCTGAATAAATAATTACTTTTTGGTAAAAATTAATTCGCAGGTGATATATTAGGGTTGATATTGACGAAATAAATAAGGTTTCATAATTCTGCTACACGTGGCTTTCTTCAACCAATTGTTATACATATACCCAATAGATTTCAAGATGCATCGCGGCGGCAAGGGAGCGAATCCCCGGGAGCATAGATAACTATGTGACCGGGGTGAGTGAGTGCAGCCAACAAAGAAGCAACTTGAAAGATGACGGGTATAGAGTTATATTTTATGTAGCGTGTGTAAGGTGTAGCACTATTTTAGAAAGCTATTTATATAGTTAGGTGAATTAATTTATAAATTTATTTTTGTTATTTTATAGGTTCCTATTTTTAAATAACATTGAGTAGAATATTGACGGGCAGAACGTTGAGATTATGTTCTGCCCTAAATCTGGTAGGATACATCTTTATGAAAATCAGCGTTATTCTACCAGAAAAATGTTGCGCCTAATTCCTGTTTACAACTGTACTGTATTTTACGACCAATCAAATCGCTTAAAATCAGATTAAGTTTTTATTAGGAATCTATTAGTTAGCACAGACATTTAACAACGGATGATTATTTTACATAGATAATTCTACGTGATTGATATAATCACGATCGAGAGGTCCTATTTTTCCTACGGTTCCTATTTTTATATCTTTCTTAGCACAAAGAGCTTCCATCAGAACCTTATAAATAGCCATGCCTCTATTGTCCATAAGATTCCATTTTAAAAGCATCTCTTCAGAGCCGCCATCAAGTAGTAATATGGTCACCATGACTTGCATGACATTATCAGGCATAACTTTCATGCTAATGACTTTACAGCTACGTAAGATCATATCATTCATCATATCTTTATCTTTTACTAAAGAAGGGTGCATATCGTTAATCATCATAATAAACTCCATAATATATTGTAATTTTTTGATAAATAAACTTATATTCTCTCAAGAAAAGAACGGAAAACCGCTAGATTGAGAAATATAAGTTGGTTGGTACTTCTACTATAAAAAAGCAATCTACATAAGAAATATTTTTGCACTAAAAATATAGGACAGTTAACGTTTTTAATTGGCATATAACATTTTGTCTGACACATATAACTATAGGTGCCATTTGGAGGTTGTCAATTAAATTTAAGAAAATAATTTAATTGATTGATAAATATAATTATATTGCCAAAGGAAGAAAATAAATGGTAAATATGAAATAGTTGTAATTTCTTACATTTTGTATAATTGGATGGAATTAAGATATTGTTGATAATATATTTATATTGGGATGATTAGTGTGATAATTAAAATATAATTGCATTTTTAATCATGGAAAATAATATTGTTTTTTATTTTCTTGAAATTTCTATAAATATCAATATGAAAGAGTTGTTATGTGTCTTTTCTTACAAGAAATACTTTTCTATGATAATTATTCTTATATTCTTATATTCTTTAAATAACTTATTAGAATATAAATAGAATTGTTAGTGGTTATTTCAATATAAGCATCAACTATGTCGGAGAAATATGCATATTAATTAATGCTGTTAATAATAGAAATGTTCATTTAACACATCAGGAATATATATCTAAGAATAATATTAATCAGGAAGTGTAAATACTTTGTGGGATCATGCGGGGGTACACTGTTGGAAGTTGTGAAGCAGTTCCGTGTAAGTATGCGGTTGCTGCCCGCTGAAGAGAGCAGCAACCAGGAATTGATTATGCAAATAGTGAATACAGAACAGCAGAGATAGCCACTAAGCCCATGAAGGCAACAAAAGTATTGCTTAGTTTGCCGCTATATTTGCGCATAGCAGGAACTTTGCGGATCGCATACATTGGCATGATGAACAGCAGCATTGCGATAATTGGACCGCCCAATCTTTCGATCATTTCCAAGATACTTGGGTTCAGAGTAGCAACTATCCAAGTAGTGACTAACATGAAAATGGATGTGATGCGATTCAGTTTATTCGGTTCAATGGTTTTACCTTGGTCACGTAGTGTCTTAACCACCATACCGTTAAAGCCTTCACGAGCACCCAGATAATGCCCAAGGAAAGATTTGGTAATCGCTATGAATGCAATGAACGGAGCAATGTAGGCAACCACTGGTGTATTAAAGTGATTAGCCAAATAAGACAGAATAGAGATGTTTTGTGCTTTAGCTTCTGCCAGGTTTTCTGGAGACAGACTCAGTACGCAACTGAATACGAAGAACATGACGGTCACAACCATCATGATGTGAGCATACGATAGAATGCGGGAACATTTTTTCTCCGCATTTTCGCCGTACTCTTCACGTTTTGCTACAGCAAATGCAGAGATGATTGGTGAGTGGTTAAAGGAGAATACCATTACTGGGATCGCCAGCCACAGAGTAATCAATAGCCCATGGCCTGCACCTGTTGCAGAAATAGTGATGTTTTCGAAGATTGAGGTGTTCCAGTTAGGGATCAGATAAAACGCCAGTAACATCAGAACTGCAACAAATGGGAATACCAGTACGCTCATTGCTTTAACGATAGCTTGTTCGCCGAAACGAACGATGGCCATTACACCAACAATTAGGATCAGAGCCAATAGGGCACGAGGCGGAGATGGCAAATGTAATTGGTGAACAATGAAGCTATCTACGGTGTTGGTAATGGCAACACTGTAAACCAGTAATATCGGGTAGATAGCAAAGAAGTAGAGCAAGGTGATGAGTTTACCTGCCAGGCTGCCAAAATGCTCTTCCACGACTTCAGTAATATCTTCACCAGGATTTTTACCAGACAGAACGAAACGGCACATCCCGCGGTGAGCAAAGAATGTCATTGGGAAAGCCAGTAGTGCCATCACCAGCAGAGGTAGCAAGCCACCAATACCTGCGTTGATTGGTAAGAACAGTACACCGGCACCAATCGCAGTACCATATAAACCAAGCATCCATACTGTATCTGATTTACGCCAGGTTTTATAATCGCTTGGGTTGGCGCCCTTGGATGCGATCGTACCTGTTTGAGTCATATCCATAATTATCTCCGAGAATAACGCGGTAAATTAAAAAAATAAAATTACAGTACCGCAAGCATTCAGTAAATGCATGTGGTTTAACTCTTTCTTTATAAATAACAAATTCTTTAAATATCTCTGGTTTTTATTACCACATTAACATATGGTCGAAAATTAGACTTTAAATTAGCAAGCCAAAAATTTCGCTTTACTTTCTTTTTTGAAAGAAAATCAGAAAATTTTAATTTCAGACTTTTGATAGCGGCAAGATAGCGATTTTTAGTGAATAGTACAGTGATCATAGTCTCAAATGCCAAATAAATCCCGTAAAGTCATCATGTTACGAAATTTAGTGTAATTGTTGTCTAAATATTGCAATTTTAATAAGGTCAAATTATAACCTGAATCGAATCATTACTCAACTCTCATTATTATCTTATGTTTTTGCTATTTCATTGTCTTTTGTTTACATATTAATGAATGGAAATGAAAAAGAGAAGTAAGAATAAATAAGTTGACAAATATCAATTTGTTACTGGATTTAAAAATATTTACATCTTATGTTGTATTTGTATCTTTGTGAAAAATATATATAAAGCCAGAATAACAGATTGGTAGCGTCAATGATATGAGTGAAATATGAGCTATGTATTCTTCGATCAAATATTAATAATTCCTGCCGTTGTATATCTATTTACATAGTGGTTTAGTGTAGGTTTCTTGATTGATGAAAAGTTTTGAATTGAATTTAAAGAATAGATAAATGTTAAATATGGTCCAAAATATTATTCTGTTGTTTAACTAATGTTCATTTTTGGGGGTGAAATTAACCAATGACTTCTGATAAAAAGATCTTGATTGAAGTCGCGTTTACTTGTCTGGAATAATGAGTTTGCATCTATATTGCTGATTAAAAGTACAATATTAGCATGTCAGTGAACTCAAGTTGGTAGTATGCATTAATTTTTTATCCAGCCTTTACGGATAGGAAAAGCGCAGCAGCGTTGATACAGATTATTCAGTATTTTTTGTAAATTTTCACCAAATAAGAACCATATCATTTGTGTGAAAGCGCATGCCATCAGACTGACGAGAAATGCTCCAACCATATCCATCGGCCAGTGGACACCTAAATAGACTCTGGACCATGCGACAACCAACGCGATTGCCATCATACACAAGCCGGGCCAAACCCTATACCAGAGTAGAAAAGATAGAGCGAACGTGAAGACAGCTGTGCCGTGATTACTTGGGAATGAGGTTGTTGGCGCGTGAAGAAGAAAGTTATAACCAAAGCCTTCTGCGAAAGGGCGGTCGTGAGGGCAAAGTAAACCAATGCAGAATGAGGTTAGCATAGCAAAACAAAAAGCAATGGTGGTTTTACTGACGATAACCCGGTGATGGGGAAGGGCACGTTCTGAACCCCAAAACCAAAAACCTGCCAATATCAGAGGAAAAATTAGAACCAGATATTTCGCAATGAAAATCGCCATTGCAATCATCAAAGGTGATGATTCAGGCGTGGCATTGAAAAAAGTAAATAGATTATGGTTTGTTTGCTCTAACAAATCGGGCCTCACATACAGTCAGTCACTTGTGTACATAACGACAATTGGGCGTAGAAGGTTAAAGTTGGAAGAAGTATGAGTAAAGAATAATTGTCATAATTATTTGGTGTTATTTATTTTTTGTTTATATTTACACCAGAAAAAAGTTGGGTGGTGATAGTAAAAAAATCGGCCAATATATTGATATATATAATATATCTATAATTAGACTGCATAATATTACCGATACTTAAGAGTTTAGATCATCTGAGAAATGGGTTATGCGTTTGCGAAAGTCAGATTCTTCAGGCAATAAAAAAACCCGATAGCCTTAAACCAAAATGGATCAACTATCGGGTTCCTCAATATGGGGATATCAAAGAAAAGCAGTGGCATTAACTCAGACTACGATTTGGCAAGAAAGTTCTTCGTGATAAGAAAAAAATACAGATTTTTTTCGGTTTGATGAAAATAACATTTTTTGCACAAATCAACGGAGTAAGCTGTCGTTAATCAATGGTTACTTTTACAGCGAAAAAGTAAAGTGTGAAGGTCGATTGTTATAACAAATGGTGCTCTTTTACGTATGCTTCGAAATCTGTGCAGCCACCAATGTGTTTCTCATCAACGAAAATTTGTGGAACAGTTTCGACCGGTTTACCAACAGTTTTTTCTAGATCAGCTTTAGTGATACCTTCTGCGTGAATGTCAACATAATTGAAATCAAAATCATCACGTTGTTCTTTCAGTCTTTCAGCTAGCTCTTGCGCGCGGACACAATACGGGCAACCAGGACGGCCAAAAATCACAGTAAACATATAAACTCCTCTAGTGGTTATATAAAAATAATCTTAAATTGGTGTGTTGCTCATGTTCATTGATAGCTACTATGCCTGCATA
The DNA here is from genome assembly GCF_018448905.1 of Photorhabdus heterorhabditis. GTDB lineage: Bacteria > Pseudomonadota > Gammaproteobacteria > Enterobacterales > Enterobacteriaceae > Photorhabdus > Photorhabdus heterorhabditis. Next base: position 229,965 of record NZ_RCWA01000002.1, read on the forward strand.
GATCTGTAAAAAAAAGCAGGAATTGCCTTTTGTTTTAATTAATCATACCGATTTTAGCAATAGATTTACGGTAGTATAATACCGCACTAAAATTGTCAGTGAGGATGCAATGAAGAGTGAGCGACAGGGTAGTATGAGTTCGTTGGCAGATATGTCAAAACAGGTTATCCTGCTGGAAATCATGGGCATTGGCGGGTTGCTCCTGGCATATTTGACTATTAATGATATTGTCCTTAACAGATCTACTAATGACTCCAGAAGCGCATATTGTTATGATTTTTGCAGGTATTGGTTGTCTGATTCCTGCTGCGGTCAATATCATCTGGTGCGCAGTGTATGGCCTCTTTTTTCTGGGAGTCGATCTTAAAAAAAGAGGGTAAAAATAAGTCGAAAGGTATCGATAACGGTAAAGAAAAATAATTTATCAGTTATTGGTGATAGCGCGATAAAGAATTATTTCGTAAGCTATAGCGCTTTTTCATTTTCCGTTGTATGGGGTTGTTAGATGGGTTCACTTGTCATTCCTGACTTACCAGTGTTACGTGAGTGGTTGGATCAGCTCAAAATTTCCTACTTTGAGTGTGATTCGTGCCAGGCATTGCATCTACCTCATATGCAGAATATTGATGGTTTATTCGATGCTAAAATTGATTTGCTCGATAACGTCATCTTGTTCTCTGCTTTGGCTGAGGTTAAGCCAACAGCAATTATTCCTCTGATGGCTAATCTAAGCCAGATTAACGCGAGTTCGCTGACTATTAAGGCTTTTCTTGATATTCAGGATGAAAACCTACCGAAATTGGTAGTATGCCAGTCTTTCTTGGTTTCAGCCGGACTCACCTTTTCCCAGTTTTCTCATTTCTTACAACAAAGTGAAGAGCAAATTGCGGGTGTGGTTTTTGAAATTCACAGTAATAATCTGTTGTATGTTAGTCGTGATATTGAAGTCGAAGGTGACATTGAAGAGGACGAAGAGTCACAGGTTTCGGCTAAAGAACCAACTTTTACTTTGCACTAATATTTCAAACGCGGTCATTCAATAATGCAATGTGCACAGTATTCTTCGGGGCATTGTCACTCCTGTCAGTGGCTTGAGAAAACCTATTCTCAGCAGTTAGAAGATAATCAGCAGAATTTAAAACAATTATTGGCCCAAACCACCGTTGGTCAATGGTTGTCTCCGATTGCCAGTGAACAAAGTACCTTTCGCAATAAAGCTAAAATGGTCGTCAGTGGCAGCGTAGAGCGGCCATTGCTGGGAATGTTACATCGTGATGGTATCGCAGTTGATCTGTGCAACTGCCCCCTTTATCCACCGTATTTTCAGCGCGTATTCGATGTCGTTAAATCTTTCATTGCCTGTGCCGGGTTGACGCCGTATAACGTTGCCCGTAAACGGGGTGAACTGAAATATCTGTTGCTGACAGAAAGCCGTAATAGTGGTGAAATGATGCTGCGTTTTGTACTGCGTTCTGAAACAAAAATTGTTCAATTGGAACGTGCTTTGCCCCAATTGAGAACGCAGTTGCCACAGCTTACGGTTATCTCTGCCAATATTCAGCCAATCCATATGGCGATTTTGGAAGGTGAAAAGGAGATCCTTTTTACTGAGGAAAAATCACTAAAAGAAGAATTTAATGGTATTCCTCTTTACATTCGTCCACATAGTTTTTTCCAGACTAACCCCAAAATTGCTTCTGAATTATATGCGACAGCAGGGCGTTGGGTCCGTGAGCTGAAAATTAACAGCATGTGGGATCTGTTCTGTGGCGTTGGTGGCTTTGGGCTTCATTGTGCAGATAAAAACACCCGTTTAACGGGAATAGAAATCAGTCCTGAAGCGATTGATTGTGCTCGTGATTCGGCCAAAACACTAGGTTTGGAAAATATCGAGTTTCAGGCTTTGGATTCAACCCATTTTGCGGTAGCAAAAGATCAGATTCCGCAACTGGTTCTGGTAAATCCACCTCGTCGGGGAATTGGTAAAGAGCTATGTGATTATCTCAGCAAAATGGCACCTGGCTATATTCTTTATTCAAGCTGCAATGCTCAGACGATGGCGAAAGATATCGCTGCGTTAGCTAATTATCGTGTGGAAAAGATACAGTTGTTTGATATGTTCCCTCATACTGAGCACTATGAAGTTTTAACGTTATTGGTATTAAATCGTTGCTGATTTTGTATTGTGAAGAAAGGGATGGGGTTGTAATACGCCATCCCGTGATAGCCAAACATTTAATTGCGATGCTCAAAAGCCAGTGCACGGCGCTCAATCATCCTCATCAGTAAGGTCAAGATACCGTTAACACACAAGTAAATCACACCAGCGGCAACAAAAGCCATTGCATCATAATTACGGCCAAACAAAAGCTGGCTGTATCCCATTACTTCCAACAGAGTAATTGTGCTGGCAAGAGAAGTACTTTTGAAAATTAATATGACTTCGTTGGAATAGGAAGACAACGCTCGTTTGAAGGCATATGGCAGCAAGATCTGCATAGATTGTGCTTTAGACATTCCCAACGCTTGGCAGGAGTGCCACTGACCGGCAGGGATTGCTTTTACTGCACCGTAAAATAGCTGAGTAGAATAGGCTGCACTGTTAAGCGCTAGCGTCACCATTGCACAGAACCAGGGTTCAGACAGTAGCTGCCAAAATAACGGATACTCTTTTATGGATGGAAATTGCCCAGGCCCGTAATAAACCAAAAAGAATTGCACCAGCAAAGGAGTGCCGGTAAATAGAGTAACGTAGATTTTTACCAGTTGTGTCAGTACCGGCAATTTCATGGTCAGAACCATAGTGAACAGCGCGGATAGCGTGAAAGCGACAAAAAGAGCGGCAATAGTTAAACTCAGGCTGATTTGCAGCCCTGGCAAAATTTGTTGAATATATTCAAGCATCAGGAAGCACTCCGATCAAAGCGAGTGGTATGCATCTCAATTTTCTTCAGAATCAATTGACTGATCAGGGTGATAGCCAGATAGATAAGCGCCACAATCATATACCAGGTAAAGGGTTCTTGAGTACGTGTTGCAATACTTTTGGTTTGCAACATCAGATCATTGACGCTGATAAGCGATACCAACGCAGTATCTTTCAGCAAAACTAACCACTGATTGCTAAGCCCGGGTAGAGCATGTCGCCACATTTGGGGCATTATCAGGCGGAAAAATATTTCTGCGCGACCAAGACCCAATGCAAGACCGGCTTCCCATTGGCCGATAGGAATGGCTTTTATCGCCCCTCTCAGTGTCTGGGATGCATAAGCTGAATAGAGCAGGGAAAGTGCAATAACACCACAGAGGAATGGGCTGACATAAAAATCTTGAATATCTATCTGAATTCTGGGATGCCAGAAAATAAGATAAACATCAAAGCCATCAGCCAACATCATCAGGAATTGTGATGCGCCGGAGTAGACAAACAGCACAACCAAAATTTCCGGTAATCCTCTGCACAGCGTAACCCAGCAGGTGCCAAGCATGGCGAAGGGTTTCCAGCGAGCTGATTCCCAAGCCGCAAAGATCATTGCCAGAATCAGACCAAGCACTAATGCAGAAATGGCAAGGCCGACGGTGATGCCGGCGGCGTTGACTAAAGATTGAAATTCATTCATTGAGATTCAGTTATTATTCAAACCATTTTTTATAGATGATGTCATAAGTGCCATCTTGTTTGATATCAGTTAATGCTTTGTTCAGCTTCTCCTGTAGCGCTTTGTTACCTTTACGAACTGCAAAGCCTAAGCCGATGCCAAAGTAGTTTTGATCAGTGACTTTATTACCCACTGTACTTAAGTTTTCATTCTTTTTCAGCCACTCATTTATAACGGCAGTGTCACCGAAGATAGCATCCAGACGACCGTTTTTCAGATCCAGAATTGCATTCTGATAGCTATCATAAGGAACGGTTTTAATTTCTTTCCGTTGTTCTATCAAGTATTTCTGGTGAGTTGTTCCGTTCTGGATGCCCACTTGTTTGCCTTTCAATTCCTCGATACCGGAGATTTTGCCTTTAATTGTGATAAATATCGCTGAGTTGTCATAATAAGTATCAGTAAAATCAACCTGTTTCTGACGCTCAGGTGTGATGTCTATACCTGCCGCTAAAGCATCAAAACGACGAAATTTCAGGCTTGGAATTAGACTATCAAATGATTGGTTAGTGAAAGTGCATGTAGCATTAATTTTCGTACAGAGGGCATTTGCCAGATCTATGTCAAAGCCTTGTATTTTGTTGTTTGCATCAATGAACTCAAACGGCGGATAAGTCGCTTCCGTAGCAAAACGAATGGTCTCTTTTTCCGTGGCGGTTGCAGATAAAGTCACTGCACCGAAGAGGGCTGCAAACAGTAATTTTTTCATCGCTATATCCTATTAATAGTTAGTGTGACAGATAATTAGCAAAGGCTTTGGTTTGTGGTTGAGTAAAATGACGGGTATCACCTTGTTCTATAATGTGGCCGTTTTCCATATATACGACACGGTTTGCGGCTTTACGGGCAATTTCCACTTCATGAGTAACGATAATCTGTGTGATACCTGTTTCGGACAATTCATGAATAATGTTCACAACCTGTGCTGTAATTTCCGGATCTAGTGCGGCAGTGGGTTCATCAAATAACAAAACCTGTGGTTCCATCATCAATGCTCGGGCAATAGCGACCCGTTGTTGTTGCCCTCCAGATAAATGTTGCGGAAAGCGGCCAGCAAAATCATTTAAGCGCAAACGGGAAAGTATCTTATCTGCTTTTGCCAGCGCCTGTTGTTTGGATAAACCGAGCACACGGCAAGGCGCTTCGATTAGATTATTCATAACAGTCAGGTGGGGCCACAAGTTATATTGTTGAAAAACCATACCTACATTCTGACGTAGAGAGCGAATCTCTTTGGGGCCGGGTGTCTGTTCAAAATCGAATTGATGATTAGCGATATTCAACTGACCGGAACACGGTATTTCCAGCAAGTTTAATACCCGCAATAAAGTGCTTTTACCAGCACCACTCGGTCCCAGCAAAACCACGGTTTCCCCTGAGGAACACTCAAGATTAATGTCAAACAGTGCTTGATGCGCACCGTAATAGCAATCAATGTTTTTTAATTGAATACTCATGCTTTATTTCTGAATAGTCAGTGATTTAGTATGATGCTAAACCTGTTGGCATAATTATGCAATATTTTATACATATAATATCACCAATTGATATTTCAATTACATATCTGATTAACTTGTTCTATTCGCTGTTGACACTGTTCTTTAACAAGAGCTTATTTATGCTGTTTTCATGCTAAAAAGATTGAGTAAGACGTCCATTGATAAGCAATTAAGGTGAATAGTTATCGCTTACTACTGATGGCGATCAAGTCCTAGAATCATAATTTATGACATCAAATATTATTGTGGCTGAAATTCTGGTTAAGTAAAGAATGCTATCAGTAAAGGAGCCAGTAAGCTCAATACAAAACCGTGAACAATAGCTGCTGGAACGATACTGACACCACCACACCGTTGTAACACTGGTAGGGTGAAATCCATAGAAGTTGCACCACTTAACCCTATTGCGCTTGAGCGATATCGATTGACCAAGGCTGGAATTAGCATAATCGCTGCCAGTTCACGTGCCAGGTCGTTAAAGAATGCGGCACTGCCGATTACTGGCCCATAAGCATCAGAAAGCAAGATACCAGAGAGGGAATACCAGCCATAACCGGAAGCAAGTGCTAAACCTGTTTTCACTGGCAGTCCAAGGATAAATGCTGCAATTGCACCACCAACAAGCGCACTGATCGCGACAATAATCGCAATAATCATACCTCGGCGGTTCAGCAATATTTGTTTCAGGTTCATACCGCTGTTACGTAATTGAATACCTACCAGTAACAGCAAAATAACCAGAGCAATTTCACTGGCACGACTGGCGAAATGCAGCCACGACCAGCCGGTTAGTCCAAGTAGGAAACCTAAAATCAGAACGCCACATAATTTCAGTGATTCAAAAACCATATGTAAGCGGGCAGGGGGCTTTTCCTGTTTGTGCGGACCGGCAATCCATGGATCACGTTTTTCAAGAAGGAATAATGCCAGCATATTGGTGGCAAAAATACACAAGAAGAATATAGTTGCATACTGAAAAATAGAGAAGAGGTTACGGCCTAAATCTTCTAGCAAAGCAAGGCTTACCCCCATTAAAAACAAAATAACGTATACCATCGCATTGAGGAGGCGATGAACAGCATTTAGCAGTGTTTGATTATTCGAACGGAAAAAATAACCAAGCGTTAACGGTAAAAGAATGATCAACAGCCCAGAATACATAATTAACATCCTTATAAAACAGTTAACGTCTTTTTTATCCAAGTTTAGTGCGGAAATTAACCTGAAAGACCACAAAAATAAATATAACAATTTTTTTACACTAAGAGAATAGTCAAGGTAGGGAGAAGCAGGTTGCTGCTTAAAGAATTTTTTATTCTTAATGTTGGTGTGTTATTAATAACTTTTAGTGGGTATAAAACTCAAACGGAATTGCATCTATACCCAATAGATTTCAAGATGCATCGCGACGGCAAGGGAGCGAATCCCCGGGAGCATAGATAACTCTGTGACTGGGGTGAGTGAGTGCTGCTAACAAAGAGGCAACTTGAAAGATAACAGGTATATTTGGGATGAGTGGAAATTTCTGTTTTTCGTGGCATTACAAGAAACATAGTTTTTGTCATTCCTTCTGATCTAATGTTTAAGATGGTGATATTTAAATGAATTTTATTCGTTCGAAACGTCGATGGATGGTGTTGTTAGTTATTGTGGCAGTTATCGCGTTAGTTTTGGCGTATTTTCTGCATAGGCCAGAAACGGTTAAATATCAGACTGTATCCGTCATTAAAGGCGATTTGCAAAAGAATGTATTAGCAACAGGTAAACTGGATGCGGTCAGAAAAGTGGATGTTGGAGCACAAGTTAGCGGACAGTTGCAGAACTTGTATGTTGAAGAGGGAGATAAGGTGACAAAAGGCCAGTTACTGGCGTTGATCGATCCTAAACCTGCCCAAAACCAAGTAAAAGAAGTTGAAGCGACGATCAAAGAGCTGAATGCCAATTTGATGGAAGCTAGAGCACAATTGAAACTGGCACAGCTGACATTGCAACGTCAGAATAATCTGGCAAAAGTGCAGGCGGTATCTCATCAGGAATTGGACCAGGCTAAAACGGATGTTGAAGTAAAAAGAGCGAAGGTAGAAACATTGCTGGCGCAAATAAGTAAAAATCAGGCCAGCCTAGATACTGCCCAAACTAATTTGCAATACACTCGTATTACTGCCCCGATGGATGGCATTGTTGTCAATATCAAAACACTTCAAGGGCAAACGGTAATTGCGGCACAGGAAGCGCCTACTATTCTGACATTGGCTGATCTAGGAACGATGTTGGTAAAAGCGGAAGTATCAGAGGCTGATGTGATTTACCTGAAACCGGGTCAGAAAGCTTCATTTACTGTATTAGGTGCACCAGATAAAAATTTTCCAGGAGTGTTGAAAGATGTTTTGCCGACGCCAGAAAAGATTAATGATGCAATTTTCTTTTATGCCCGCTTTGAAGTGGCTAATCCTGAACAACTTTTGCGTTTGCAAATGACTGCTCAAGTGAAAATTCAGCTGGATTCCTATCATGGCATTTTAATGATCCCGCTTTCTGCTTTGGGTAGGCAAATTACATCAACCCGTTATGAAGTGGATGTTTTGAATGGGGGTAAAGAAGAGAAGAAGGAAGTGAACATTGGTGTACGCAATGATGTAGATGTACAGATTTTATCCGGTCTGAAAGAAAATGAGCAGGTGATTACCAGCCGTGGTGAAGCAGGGGATGAGTAATGAATGCGTTACTTGAGCTAAAAAACATAGAGCGCAGTTACCCGGCTGGCGAGGAACAGGTAAAAGTACTGGATAATGTCACTTTATCTATTTATGCCGGTGAGATGGTCGCGATCATTGGCGCTTCAGGATCGGGTAAATCGACACTGATGAATATCCTTGGCTGTCTTGATAAACCCAGTCATGGTGAATACCGGGTTGCGGGGCAGAATATTGCTGAACTGAATAATGATGAACTGGCTGCATTGAGACGGGAGCATTTTGGATTCATTTTTCAGCGCTATCATTTGCTGACCCATTTAACCGCTGAACAGAATGTAGAGATTCCTGCTGTTTATGCAGGAGCGGTTAAAACAGAGCGCAGGCAGAGAGCGATAGAATTGCTTAGTCGTCTGGGGCTAGAAGAGAGAATCAACTATCGGCCAGGGCAGCTCTCTGGGGGACAGCAACAGAGAGTCAGTATTGCCAGAGCGCTGATGAATGGTGGTCAGGTTATTTTAGCTGATGAGCCAACAGGGGCGTTGGATAGCCATTCCGGTGAAGAGGTGATGGTAATTCTCAAACAACTGTGTGAACAAGGGCATACCGTCATTATTGTCACTCATGATCCGAAAATTGCGGCTCAGGCACAGAGGGTTATTGAGATAAAAGATGGTCTCATTATGAGCGACTCTGGTCCGCAACTGCGTAAAAAAGTAACTGAGGTCCCGTCAGTGACATCAAAAATATCATCAATCCGCCAAATCTTTGGGCGGTTTAACGAGGCTTTATTGATGGCGTGGCGGGCAATGGTTGCCAACAAGATGCGAACTTTGTTGACCATGTTGGGGATTATTATTGGTATCGCATCGGTAGTGACTATTTTGGTCATCGGAGATGCGGCCAAGGCATTGGTGTTATCTAATATTAAAGAGATTGCAACAAATACCATTAGTGTTTATCCGGGAGAAGATTTTGGTAGTGACGATCCGGTCAGTAAGCAAGCGCTGAAAATAGCGGATGTCGATGCTATTAAAGTGCAGCCCTATATTCTGGCGGTTTCACCTGTGATTGAGGGGGGAATGCGTCTGCGTAAAGGAAACATTGATGTTGCGGCGAGAGTATCGGGTATTGGTGATGAATATTTTCAGGTTTATGCTCTGCGTTTTGCTCAGGGAATGAGTTTCACATCGGATATGGTACGCCGTCAGGGACAAGTTGTGGTTATTGATAAAAATACCCAGTGTAAGTTATTTCCTCACCAAAAAAATGTGATTGGGGAAGTCATCCTGATGGGGAATATGCCCGCTACCATTGTAGGGGTGATAGCTGAAAGAAAATCTGCATTTGGCAGTGATAGTTCATTACATGTCTGGTTGCCTTACAGCACAATGACCAGTCGCTTGATGAACCGCAATTACCTGGATTCTATTACCGTGAGAATAAAGGATGGCCATAATTCCAAAGATGCGGAACAGAAGATTGTTCAATTGCTGACTCTACGCCATGGAAAAAAGGATATTTTCACCTATAACACGGATATGCTGATAAAAACAGTGGAAAAAACCACCCGTACCTTACAACTCTTCTTGACAATGGTGGCAGTCATTTCACTGATCGTTGGCGGTATTGGTGTTATGAATATTATGTTGGTTTCGGTGACAGAACGCACGAGAGAGATCGGTATTCGTATGGCAGTAGGGGCCAGAACCAGTGATGTCATGCAGCAATTTCTGATAGAAGCTATTTTGGTTTGTCTAGTTGGTGGTGTTTTAGGAATTGCACTTTCCTATACGATTGCATTTATTGCTCAATTAGCGCTACCTGGTTGGCATTTTGTCTTCCAGCCCATTGCTTTACTGAGTGCTTTTGCTTGTTCTACCGCGATTGGGGTGATATTTGGGTTTCTGCCCGCCCGTAATGCTGCTCGCCTTGATCCAATAGAAGCTCTGGCAAGAGAATAAGTGAAAAAATGCTATGCCGCAGACAATTGCCTGCGGCGTGTAAGGTAATACCTGGTTATAACTCATAGGCTAAGTTATTTAGCCTTTGGGTTCGTTTTCAAGAGGAACAATCATGCTGGCATGATTTCCCTTTGGGCCTTGGTGAACGCTGAAATTCACCTTCTGGCCTGCTTTCAGCGTCCTGTAACCGTCCATCTGAATGGTTGAGTAATGAGCGAATATATCTTCTCCGCCGCTTGCAGGACAAATAAACCCAAAGCCCTTAGCATTATTGAACCACTTAACAGTACCTGTCTCCATACTTCGACATCCCTCGTTTAATAATTTCGGTTGAGATGAGTCATTAATATAACAGTCGTAAACAATCACATGTATACCTGTTATCTTTCAAGTTGCCTCTTTGTTGGCTGCACTCACTCACCCCAGTCACATAGTTATCTATGCTCCTGGGGATTCGCTCCCTTGCCGTCGCGATACATCTTGAAATCTATTGGGTATATACCTGTTATCTTTCAAGTTGCCTCTTTGTTGGCTGCACTCACTCACCCCAGTCACAGAGTTCGCTATGCACCCGGGGATTCGCTCCCTTGCCGTCTCGCACTGCATCTTGAAATCTATTGGGTATAAACAGTTACATTATCTGTGTTTGTTCACAAAACATACTGTAATAAAAATCAAATTCCCGTCAAGCACAGAACAAATGTCTGGTTGTTTTGAATGACTAAAGTTTGATATAGATAACGATATGAGTTTCGTTCATTCACTTTTATACCGAGTTTTCATAGGGGAATAGTCTGTGGTAAAAGGAGTTAACCAGATAATGATAAGATAAATGGGAACATAATTTATTTGCTGGTAGTGGCTGGTATTAGAGATTAATCCTGTTGGGAAAATAATGAACGATTATCATAATAGTTTGAAAAATAAGGAATCAGTTAAGGATGAACGACAGCAAAAATTGCAGCCGCCGTCAATGTATCAGGTCATTCTTAACAATGATGATTACACTCCGATGGAGTTTGTAGTTGACGTATTACGAAAGTTCTTTTCTTATGATATTGAACGGGCAACGCAATTAATGTTGGATGTCCATTATCAGGGAAAGGCTGTTTGTGGGGTTTATACTGCTGAGGTGGCAGAAACGAAAGCGGCTCAAGTAAATATGTATGCCAGGGAGCATCAGCATCCATTACTTTGTACGCTGGAAAAAATCTGACCAGTCATACTGATTTTAGGGGGAGGTGCTTATGCTCAACCAAGAGCTTGAACTTAGTCTTAATATTGCTTTTGCTAAAGCGCGGGATAACAGACATGAGTTTATGACCGTGGAGCACCTGTTGCTGGCGTTGTTAAGCAATTCATCAGCGCGTGAAGCATTGGAAGCTTGCAAGGTCGATCTGGTTCAATTGCGCCAGGAACTGGAGAATTTCATTTCACAAACCACACCATTATTGCCTGAAAATGATGAACGGGAGACTCAGCCGACATTGAGTTTTCAGCGTGTTCTTCAACGTGCGGTATTTCATGTTCAGTCTTCTGGGCGTTCCGAAGTGTCAGGGGCTAATGTACTGGTGGCTATTTTCAGCGAGCAGGAGTCTCAGGCGGCTTATTTGCTGCGTAAACATGATGTCAGCCGCCTGGATGTGGTTAATTTCATTTCTCATGGGGCTCAGAAAGAAGACACTGAATCGGATCATCTAGGAACAGGTGCGCAGGCTGCGGAAGAACCGCCGGTAGGTGAAGATCGTCTGGAGAATTTTACCGCTAATCTTAATCAACTCGCTCAGAAAGGGCAGATTGATCCATTGATTGGTCGCCAGGGCGAGTTAGAGAGAACGATTCAAGTATTGTGCCGTCGCCGGAAAAATAACCCATTGTTGGTAGGTGAATCGGGGGTTGGTAAGACAGCTATTGCTGAAGGGTTAGCATGGCGGATTGTGCAAAAAGATGTGCCGGAAGTGATGGCGGATTGTACGATTTATTCACTGGATATAGGTTCATTGCTGGCAGGGACTAAATATCGTGGTGATTTTGAGAAGCGCTTCAAATCTCTGTTAAAAACCCTTGAGCAGGATAGAAAAAGTATTCTATTCATAGATGAAATCCATACCATTATTGGTGCGGGTGCGGCGTCAGGGGGGCAAGTAGATGCGGCCAATCTGATTAAGCCACTATTATCCAGTGGTCGAATCAGGGTGATTGGGTCCACGACCTATCATGAGTTCAGTAATATTTTTGAAAAAGATCGGGCGCTGGCTCGTCGTTTTCAGAAGATTGATATTGTGGAGCCATCACCAGAAGAGACAGTACAGATTATTAAAGGGTTGCGGACCAAATATGAGGCGCACCATGATGTGCGTTATACCACGAAAGCTATTCGTGCTGCGGTTGATTTGTCAGTGAAATACATTACTGACCGTCATTTACCGGATAAAGCCATAGATGTTATTGATGAGGCAGGAGCGCGTACTCGTTTGGTGCCAGTCAGCCGTCGTAAGAAAACAATCAATGTATCGGATATTGAATCTGTTGTCGCGCGTATTGCTCGTATTCCTGAGAAAACCGTTTCTGCCAGTGATAAGGATGTTCTGAAGACGCTGGATGATCGGTTGAAAATGTTGGTGTTTGGTCAGGACACCGCAATTGCGGCATTGACTGAAGCCATTAAAATGAGTCGTGCAGGATTAGGGCAGGATAATAAACCAGTGGGTTCTTTTCTGCTTGCAGGCCCGACAGGTGTTGGTAAGACAGAGGTCACCGTCCAACTTGCCAGGGTGCTGAATATTAAATTATTGCGCTTTGATATGTCGGAATATATGGAGCGCCATACCGTAAGCCGTCTGATTGGTGCACCGCCGGGATATGTTGGTTTTGATCAGGGAGGATTACTGACAGATGCTGTGATTAAACACCCTCATTCAGTATTGTTGCTTGATGAGATCGAAAAAGCGCATCCCGATGTATTTAATCTGTTATTACAGGTCATGGATAACGGTACCCTGACCGATAACAATGGCCGTAAAGCGGATTTCCGCAATGTTATTTTGGTCATGACAACGAACGCGGGTGTACGTGAAACTCAGCGCACATCCATTGGATTTAAGCAGCAGGATAACAGTTCTGATGCAATGGAAGAGATCAAGAAGGTATTTACACCAGAATTCCGTAACCGCCTTGATGGCATCATCTGGTTTAATGCGCTTTCTATTGAGGTTATTCAGCAGGTAGTAGATAAATTTATTGTTGCACTGCAAGCACAATTGGATGAAAAAGGCGTTTCACTGGAGGTCAGTGCAGATGCCCGTCAATGGTTGTGTGATAAAGGATATGATAAAACGATGGGTGCTCGTCCAATGGCTCGGGTTATTCAGGATAGTTTGAAGAAACCGCTGGCAAATGAATTGTTGTTTGGCTCATTAGTTCACGGCGGTTCAGTTAGTATTGGTCTGGATAAGGCAAAACAAGTGCTGACTTATGATTTCAGTAATGCTTATAAGCAGAAACCAGAAGATGTAGTGCACTGATATAGGATCGCACCACAGGCGAATATAAAACTGCTATTGCCTGTGGTGTAATACCTAAAAACGGTAATGAATCAGCGGCTACGGAAGACGATACGGCCTTTGCTCAGGTCATATGGGGTCAGCTCAACTGTAACCTTGTCGCCTGTCAGGATGCGAATGTAGTTTTTACGCATTTTACCTGAGATGTGAGCAGTAACTACGTGCCCGTTTTCTAATTCAACGCGGAACATAGTGTTTGGTAGTGTGTCTAGCACGGTACCTTGCATTTCAATATTGTCTTCTTTGGCCATCTAATCCTCTAAGTTTAACAACCATCGTTTTTAACGGGCAAGATAATGCCGAAAAACCCTCATTATGTAAAGGAATGTTGTATTTTGAACCACTATTTTGCAAACAGCGCAAAGTGACAGGTCCATCAAAATCAACATTAATGGGTAAAATGTTGATTATAATTCCAGTACTTGTTGCAACCAGCAGCCTGGTTTTAATGGTCGATTTCTAAATTGATAAAGATACTGAATGAATTTTTCCCTGGAGATTTCTTTCGCTCCTAATGACGCGGTGTGATGGTTCAGAACCTGGCAATCAATTAGGTCACCATAGTGTCGCAGGAAGTGGTGATAAAAAGCAATAAGCGCGCATTTGGATGCATTCTCCATTTTGCTGAACATAGACTCACCGCAAAATAGTGTACCAACGCTGACACCGTACAGGCCACCAACAAGCCGTTCATCATGCCAGACTTCTACTGAATGCGCCTGTCCTGTCTGATGTAATACCTGATAACCTTGCTTAACATCCCTGCCTATCCAGGTTCCTTCCTGCCGTTGTGCGCAGGAGTCGATCACTTGTTCAAAAGCATGATTTACCGTAATACGGTATGGGTGATTTCGCAGAAACCGACGTAATGTCCGACCAGTATGTAATTCACCCTTAATGATTACCGCTCGCGGATCAGGAGACCACCAAAGCGGCACTTCATTTGGTAAAAACCAGGGGAAAATTCCTTCATTGTAAGCTGCATTCAATCGTCCAGCAGATAAATCTCCTCCTACTGCCAGCAGGCCATTAGGTTCCGTTAATGCCTCTTCTGGCAGAGGAAAGCCATATGAATCATCCAGTTGAATTATTGGCATTGTGTATTACAGCTCCGATTCAGGACCAATACGATATTGTTGCTGATAAAACTGATAATAGTGGCCTTGTTGAGCCAATAACTCATCATGCTGTCCTTGTTCAACAATTGTACCTCCGTCCATAACGTAAATACGGTTCATATGGTGAAGCCCGTACAGACGATGAGTAACAATAATCAATGTCTTATGCTGACAGTGTTGGTGCAGCAGGGACAGAATTTGCTGCTCAGTGTCTGCATCAAGCCCTTCAGTGGGTTCATCTAATAACATCAGTGGTGCTGAGTGCAATAATGCTCTGGCAATTCCCAGACGGCGTTGTTCACCGCCTGATAACTGACGACCGCCTTCGCCCATCCAGCAGTTCAGCCCTTCATCTGTTGCCAGCAAATTGCTTAAACCTACCTGTTTCAACACAATTTCCAATTCATTATCGGTTGCATTGGGTTTTGCCAATAATAAATTTTCACGTAAAGTATGGCTGAATACATGAACACGTTGTGAAACGACAGACATCATACTGCGCAGAGTGGGTTCGTCATAAATAGAAACAGGATGCTGGTTCAGACAGATAGTGCCTGCATCACTATTCCATGCGCGTGTTAGTAACTGTAACAAAGTCGATTTACCGCAACCTGTTTTTCCTAACAGAGCGATATGCTCTCCTGCTTGCAAGGAGAGAGAAATGTTTTTCAAGACCGGTAATGCCTGACCGGGATAAGTGAAACTGAGATTTTCAATGTCAACATTGACCTGCTCTGAGCTTTTTGGCCCTGATGCGGGGAAAATAATTTCCGGCTGTTGTTGCATCAATTGGGAAACGCGGGTTGCCGAGGTAATAACTTGCCCCAGATGCTGGAATGCGGCAGTGACAGGACCTAGGGCTTCAAAAGCCGCAAGAGAGCAGAAAACAAACAGCGCAATCAATGCTCCTGGCTGGTGGTTATCACCGACACCATTAGCTGCCATCCATAGGATCAACGTGACAGTCATCCCGGTAGCAAAAATCATGATTGCTTGTGACAAGCCTGTTAGATTAGCTTGCTGTTGCTGACGCTTTAACCAACGGGACTCAATATCCTCCATCGACTTGCGGAAGCGGCCAAGTGCACCGAATACCATTAATTCGGCTTGCCCCTGTAATGCCGCAGTGAGTTGAGTACGGTACTGACCACGCAGAATAGTTAAATCGCGGCCAATGGGTTTACCTGCGTTATAGAATACAAAGGGTAGCAGGAGCAGCAGAGCCAGCATAATACCGCCGAGAGTATAAGCCAGCGTGAGATCCAGAAAACCAAGGCCGAAAGTCAGTATGATGATGATAACAAAGGCGGCAAATATCGGTGAAATGACCCGTAAATAGAGATGATCCAGTGTTTCAACATCAGCAACCAACCGATTTAGTAATTCACCTTGGCGAAAACGGGCAATGCCTCCCGGAGAAAGGGGTAAAATTTTCTGAAATGCAAATACTCGCAAATGAGCCAGTACACGGAACGTTGCATCATGGCTGACCAACCGTTCAGCATAACGCCCGGCAGTACGCAGAATGGCAGATCCACGGACACCCGCAGCCGGTAACATATAGTTGAATGTATAGATTCCGCTAAAACCGGCCAATGCTGTGCCTGCAAGGAACCAACCAGAGAGCGTCAGCAAGCCTATGCTGGCGAGCATAGTCACCGTAGCTAATACCATTCCCAGACTGATAAGAAACCAATGGCGGCGATAGAGCGCCAGAAATGGAAGCAATACCTGCATAATTAAAGCTCCTCATTCCGATGGGATAACAGACGGGTGAATACTTCCCCAGACTGACTTAGCGTCTGGTAATCTCCTTGTTCAATGATTAATCCCTTTTCCATGACCCAGATCTGATCATATCCCAGCGTTTCTTCCAGTTGGTGAGTCACTAATAGAGTTGTCTGATAATGAGATGCTTGATTCAGTGTTTCCATCACCCGTTGCTCACTATGAGCATCCAGACTAGCGGCAGGTTCATCCAGTAATAATAACTGGCAAGGTTTTAATAAGGCACGGGCGACAGCGATACGCTGAGCCTGACCAACGGACAACCGTGCTGCATTATCACCGATAATGGTATTCAGCCCATTAGGAAAATCATTAACAAATTCGGTGACATATGCCCGTTCCATAACCTGATCGATTTGTTGTTGATTAGCATCAGGTTGGTTAAGCCGAATATTATCAAGCAAAGTTTGTTCAGGTAGATGTGGGTTTTGCCCAACCCAACTTAGTTGATCTCGCCATTTTTGTGGCTCTAATTCTCGCAGTTCGGTGCCATTGATTTGGACTGAGCCACGATAGGGTAAAAACCCTAACAATAAATTCAAGAGGGAGCTTTTGCCCGCACCGCTTTGACCAACTAATGCAACTCGTTGATTTTTCGCTATAGTAAAATTTAACGGACCGGCGAGCAGACTGCCATTATGAGCCAGAATTTCCAGATTATTAGCGATTATCGTCACTGAATCTTGGGGGGATAGCGTTTTACCGCCACCGGAGGGGGCTTGCTCACCATCACTGCTTAACAACGTGACTAATGATTCGGCTGCTCCAATGGCTTGTGCTTTAGCGTGATAATAAGTACCAAGATCACGTAGTGGCTGGAAAAACTCCGGCGCGAGGATCAACACTAAAAAACCCGCAAATAGAGTGATTCCCATACCGTAACTGCCAAAATTAAGTTCACCAAGATAGGAAAAACCAAAATAGACAGCGACGACGGCAATGGAAATAGCCGCAAAGAATTCCAGCACAGCTGAAGAGAGAAACGCCATCCGCAGAACTTCCATCGTTCTGCGGCGGAAGTTATCAGTGGATTCGCTGATCTGTTGTATTTCTGCTTTACCACGATAAAACAGGCGCAGTGTTTCCAATCCGCGCAGACGATCAAGGAAATTACCGCTCAATCGTCCTAAAGCGACGAAATTGCGTCGGTTAGCATCTGCTGCACCTAAACCAACTAATGCCATAAACAAGGGAATAAGTGGGGCGGTCGCGAACAAAATCAGCCCGGCAGCCCAATTAATCGGAAATAAGGTAATCAGGATGAGAATAGGGATCATCACGGCGAGATACATCTGAGGCAGATAGCGGGAGTAATAATCTTGCATATCTTCAATCTGCTCAAGAATAATTGTTGCCCAGCTACCTGCTGGTTTGCCTTTAACCCATACCGGGCCAAGTTGTTCAAGCTTATCTAATACCATAGCGCGGATTTTCTGGCGCACGATTTTGCCACAAATAAAACCAATTCGTTCCCGGATAGCACTGATCATTGCCCGTAGAGCAAAAGTCGCTGCCAACATCAAAAATTTATCTGTGATGTGTTCGCGGGGGATATTATCCATGATTAAAGCTTGCAGGATTGAGGCCAGTAACCAGGCTTGGGTGATGATCAACAATCCACTGATTAAGCCAAATAGCATGGACAGGCGGAGCCAGCGCTGGGCTGGAGCACTTTGCTGCTTTAGCCAGCGAATCAATTCATACTGTCTTGTTTTATCCATAGGAAAAACTTCTGATTTAGCGGGTGATGATAACGATGTACTAAAGAGGCTGGACTGGTGTCAGCAGCCTGCCGATATGTTACATGTTAAAAGGTGCTACCGAAATAGCGCCTTGAAAGAAAAAGAATTTATTTAGATTTAGTTGCCAGCTCATCCAGGAACCGTTCTGCATCAAGGGCAGCCATACAACCCGTACCGGCAGATGTAATTGCCTGACGATAGGTGTGGTCCATCACATCACCGGCGGCAAATACACCGGGAATTGAGGTTTGAGTAGCGTTACCTTGTAAACCAGATTGCACTTGAATGTAACCATTATCCAGTTCTAATTGGCCTTCAAAGATAGCTGTGTTGGGAGTATGTCCGATAGCAATGAATGTACCGGTAACGGCTAATTCTTCTGTGGTGTCGCTTTTGGTATCGCGCAGGCGAACACCGGTAACACCCATATCATCACCAAGAACTTCATCCAGAGTACGATCAGTGTGCAAGACGATATTGCCGTTTTTTACTTTATCCATCAGACGGCTAATCAGGATCTTTTCTGAGCGGAATGTATCCCGGCGATGAATTAGATGAACTTCTGATGCAATATTAGCCAAGTATAAGGTTTCTTCTACAGCGGTATTACCGCCACCGACAACGGCAACTTTCTGGTTACGATAAAAGAAACCATCGCAGGTTGCACAGGCTGAAATACCACGGCCTTTGAATGCGTCTTCAGAAGGCAGACCAAGATAACGTGCAGAAGCCCCTGTTGCGATAATCAATGCGTCACAGGTATATTCTTGTTCATCACCATAAAGGCGGAAAGGTCGGTTTTGCAGATCAACTTTTTGAATATGGTCAAAAATGATTTCGGTCTGGAATTTTTCGGCATGTTGGTGCATACGTTCCATTAACCCAGGGCCGGTCAGACCTTCAGGATCACCTGGCCAGTTCTCGACTTCAGTGGTGGTAGTCAACTGACCGCCTTTTTCTACTCCGGTAATAAGAGCTGGATTTAAGTTTGCCCGGGCAGCATAAACCGCAGCCGTATAACCGGCCGGGCCAGAGCCAAGAATAATGAGTTTGTGGTGGGCGGTGCTCATGAATACCTCATTTCCATTTATCACATCATATATCGGGCGATTGTAGGAGAAATAGGAGGGTAAAAAAAGCTAAAATACTCATGTTACTAACGATTTTACCGATAGATATTAGCTAATAATGATTTTAACCTGAGAAAAGTGTTCTTTTAATGCGGTTTGAATTTGATTTGCTTCTTTTTAATCAATGGTAGGCTATTGAAACGATTAACTGAAAATTTGTTCCACAGGTTGTTCTGATTTTTATTCATTTACTTTGACAATCGGCTGTGCATTTGCGAAAACATCACTGTAAGAGATAATTATCCACTTCGCTAAATTCGTTTCTATAAAAATCGACAAATCGACATGCGGATAATCCTCGGTATAGCACTAAAAAAATGGCCTGTGAGCTACATGACTGTGATAAGGCGGGCTTTAATTTAGGACATCTTTTCCAACTCAAACTCAAGAGAGATAGGGGAAAATGTTATGGGTGTAGGAAAATAAAGAGAGATCATTAAGATGATAGATAATAAAAAGCGTCCGGGAAAAGATCTTGATCGTATAGATCGTAATATACTCAATGAGTTGCAGAAAGATGGTAGAATTTCTAACGTAGAACTGTCTAAACGGGTAGGGTTGTCACCAACACCTTGTTTGGAGCGGGTTCGTCGCTTGGAACGCCAGGGATTTATTACTGGCTACACCGCGTTGCTAAATCCTCATTATTTGGATGCATCATTGTTGGTATTTGTTGAAATTACCCTGAACCGTGGTGCTCCAGATGTTTTTGAACAATTCAATGCTGCTGTGCAGAAATTGGAAGAGATTCAGGAATGTCATTTAGTTTCCGGTGATTTCGACTACTTATTGAAAACCCGCGTACCGGACATGTCAGCGTATCGTAAGTTACTGGGCGAAACTTTGCTACGTCTGCCAGGTGTTAATGACACCCGCACATATGTTGTGATGGAAGAAGTGAAGCAGAGTAACCGTCTGGTCATTAAGACTCGCTGAGATCTTGCCAAAAATGTACAGATGCAAAACTGGAAGAACTTAGGTACACTCCTGTTTATGCATACAGTTTCAACGCTGAGCTATCTCGGCGTTGTTCCGTTAAATCAACAGGAAACCTGGAGAGCCTTTCTTGAGCCAGGAATATACAGAAGATAAAAATATTAAGTTGAAGAGACTGAGTAGTGGGCGCAGGTTGTTAGAGGCTGTACTGCTTGTCATTGTTATCGTAGCGGCTTATCTGATGGTCGCACTTATCAGTTTTAACCCTTCTGATCCCAGTTGGTCTCAGACTGCATGGCATGAACCAGTTCATAATTTGGGGGGAGGTGTTGGTGCATGGCTGGCTGATACTCTGTTTTCTGCGTTTGGTATTTTGGCTTACACCATTCCTCCATTGATGATATTGGGTTGTTGGACTGCTTTCATACAACATGATGACCGAGAATATGTCGATTTCTTTGTGCTTGCTTTGCGTGTAATTGGGGCATTGGCAATAGTTCTGACTTCATGTGGATTAGCGGCATTGAATGTTGATGATCTCCATTATTTTGCCTCTGGTGGCATTATTGGCAGCCTGTTTAGTAGTGCTATGTTGCCCTGGTTTAATGAGCTGGGAGCGACGCTGATGTTACTGTGTATTTGGGCAATTGGATTTACGTTATTTACCGGCTGGTCGTGGTTGACTATTGCGGAAAAAACCGGGGCAGTTATTCTGGGGGCAATAGGATATGTGACCAACCGTAGCCGTAATGAACAAGAATATACGTCATCATCATCATATAGTGAAACCGCTATTGAGCAGGACAGCTCTGCTTATGGCAAAACAGAACCAGAATTTAAAGTAACTGATATCGATCATGATGATGTACTGTTTACTGCACTTTCAGCTGCGGAATTAGCAAAAGCTGAACTAAATGAACCGGAATCAGAGAAAGCGGAAATTGAAGAAAAGCAGCGACTTGATATTCCAACCGTTAATATGGCTGACATTGATGTTGAACCTGAAATTCTGGTCAATGCATCCGATGTTGCTGTAGAGTCCCGGTCATTAGCAGAAGAAACAGAAAAAGCAGAAGAATATGAAAAAAATGATGACGAACCGATTCGTTATACATTTGAAATTCCTTCTGAGCATAATTTCCAACCTGCATCTGAACAAGCTGTTGACGTAGTTCCGACATTTGAGCCGATTGAAAATAGGCAAAGCAGTAGTGACACACTCACTTCTATGCCGGAAACCGAGCTAAAAGAGGTTGCAGTAACAGCAACATCGGCAGCGGTTATTACAGGCAACTCTCAGGTTAAGCAGGGGATCGGGCCAGAGTTGCCTCGTCCTAATCCTGTCCGTATTCCAACCCGTCGTGAATTATATGGCATCAAAGTGCCTTCACAGCGTCTTGCAGAGCAGCAACAGCGTGAAGAAGAGACCAGACAGCAGGTAGAGGAATGGGCTGATGCTGAGTCTGATAAGCAGCAAGAAGAGTTGTTGCGACAACAGTTTCTTGAACAACAGCGCGAACGTTATCGCATGCCTGCGGATACAGAGGAAGATGTTCCAATTGAGTCTCAAATAATGCCGAACCCGTTTGAACCGAAAAATCAGCCTTCAATGGCAGAGAAGGTTCAGCCAGAAATTGTTAAACGAGCCGTTGAGCCGCAGCAACGTGAGCGTTATCAGGAACAGAACTACCAAGGGGAAAAAGAGAACATTGCCTTGGAAAGTTTGTCTAACTTTGATAATTTCTCACCAGTTGAAGATTTAGTGAAAAAAGAGTCGGCAGAGCCGTTATTTATGCCTTCTGTTCAATCAGAGCCAGAAAATAAATCCGAACTATCCACAGAAATTACTTTTATGCCAGCGCCAGCACACACTGTTGTGCAGCAACCGCAGCAACCGCAGCAACCGCAGCAACCGCAGCAACCGCAGCAACCGCAGCAACCGCAGCAGGATAGTTTGTTCCATCCATTTTTGATCCGTAATGATCAGCCATTACCAAAGCCAACGACGCCAATGCCTTCGCTTGATCTATTAGCCAGCCCTTTGGCAGAAGAAGAGCCGGTTGATATGTTTGCCCTTGAGCAAACGGCTCGTTTGATTGAAGCGCGTCTGAGTGACTATCGGGTTAAAGCCGATGTAGTGGGTTTCTCGCCAGGTCCGGTGATCACTCGGTTTGAATTGGATTTGGCTCCGGGTGTTAAAGCATCACGTATTTCCAACTTATCGAGAGATCTTGCGCGTTCCTTATCTGCGGTAGCGGTACGTATTGTTGAAGTCATTCCGGGTAAACCTTATGTCGGTTTGGAATTGCCGAATAAAAAACGCCAGACAGTCTATTTGCGTGAAGTATTGGATTGTGAAAAGTTCCGTGACAACCCATCACCACTGACAATTGTATTAGGTAAAGATATTGGCGGTCAGCCAGTTGTGGCTGATTTAGGTAAAATGCCGCACTTGCTGGTGGCGGGTACAACCGGTTCGGGTAAATCTGTTGGTGTCAACGCTATGATCCTCAGTATCCTCTATAAAGCAAAACCGGAAGATGTTCGCTTTATCATGATTGACCCGAAAATGCTGGAATTATCGGTTTATGAAGGCATTCCACATCTGTTGACTGAAGTTGTTACCGACATGAAAGATGCAGCTAATGCACTACGTTGGTGTGTTGGTGAAATGGAACGCCGTTATAAACTGATGTCTGCATTAGGTGTACGTAACCTGGCAGGTTATAACGAAAAGGTTAAACAGGCTGAAGAGATGGGACGTCCAATTCCAGATCCATTCTGGAAACCGGGCGATAGCATGGATGTCACTCACCCTGTGCTAAAAAAAGAGCCGTATATCGTTGTCATGGTAGATGAATTTGCTGACTTGATGATGACAGTTGGCAAAAAAGTGGAAGAGCTAATTGCACGTTTGGCGCAGAAAGCGCGGGCTGCCGGCATTCATTTAGTGCTGGCAACGCAACGTCCATCTGTCGATATTATTACCGGTCTGATTAAAGCGAATATACCAACCCGTATTGCTTTTACGGTATCCAGCAAAATTGATTCTCGCACTATCCTTGATCAGGCGGGCGCTGAATCTCTGTTGGGCATGGGAGACATGCTTTATCTGGCGCCAAACTCTTCTATTCCGGTGCGTGTTCACGGCGCATTTGTACGGGATCAAGAAGTTCATGAGGTGGTGAATGATTGGAAAGCCCGTGGCCGTCCAGAATATATTGATAATATTCTTAGTGGCGGTGATGATGCGGAAGGTAGTCTGGGGTTGGATAGCGGTGAAGAGTTAGATGCACTGTTCGATCAAGCGGTTGAATTCGTTATTGAAAAACGGCGGGTTTCGATTTCTGGTGTACAGCGCCAGTTCCGTATCGGTTATAACCGTGCTGCGCGGATTGTCGAACAGATGGAGGCACAGCAGATTGTCAGCACTCCGGGCCATAATGGTAATCGCGAAGTATTGGCGCCACCGCCGCATGAACGCTGATAGTTAATTTTAATATGTGGAAAGCTCCGATAATAAATACACCGGGTAATAACGCTGAGTAAAGGTATCTCTTACATGAAAAAGCTGATATTGATAGGTTGTTTGATGGCTAGCATGAGTGTCACTTCTGTATGGGCAAGTGCGAGTCGGAATTTACAGGAACGTTTGGGCAAAATAAGTAGTTTTCATGCCAGTTTTACTCAGATAGTAACCAGTGATGATGGTGCGACAATTCAGGAAGGTGACGGGCAATTGTGGGTTAAACGTCCAAACTTGTTTAACTGGCATATGACATCACCTGATGAAAGTGTTTTGGTATCAGATGGTAAAACGTTGTGGTTCTATAATCCATTTGTTGAACAGGTAACCGCCACTTGGTTAAAAGATGCAACAGGAAACACCCCATTTATGCTGATTACCCGTAACGATGCTAAAGAGTGGTCTCAATATAAAATCATTCAGAAAGGGAATGATTTTAAACTGACACCGAATAATGCAAATGGCAACCTGAAACGCTTTTTTATTACGGTAACGACTGACGGCACTATCCAGAAATTCTCAGCTGTTGAGCAGGATGGACAAAAAAGTGCTTATCAGTTAAAAGGGTTGCAAAACACCTATGTGGACGCTGCAAAATTCCGTTTTACTCTACCGAAAGGCGTCACGTTGGATGATCAACGCCAGTGAGGTTTAAGTGAGCAATCTGTCCCTCGATTTTTCACAAAATGAATTCCAGCCACTGGCCGCACGTATGCGGCCAGTGACATTAGAACAATATATCGGTCAGCAGCATTTGCTGGCTGAGGGGAAACCACTGCCGAGAGCTATCCGTACCGGGCAATTGCACTCCATGATTTTATGGGGGCCTCCAGGAACAGGGAAAACAACATTAGCTGAAATTATTGGGCGTTATGCACAGGCTGATATTGAGCGGATATCTGCGGTCACTTCTGGCATCAAAGAAATACGTGAGTCGATTGAAAAAGCACGTCAGAACCGTAATGCAGGGCGGAGAACTATTCTGTTTGTTGATGAAGTGCATCGTTTTAATAAAAGCCAACAAGATGCTTTTTTGCCCCACATTGAAGACGGCACGATAACCTTTATCGGTGCTACGACAGAAAACCCCTCTTTTGAACTGAATTCCGCATTACTTTCACGAGCGCGGGTTTATTTGCTTAAATCATTGACAACAGAAGAAATTGAACAGGTCCTTAATCAGGCCATGAATGATAAAGATAACGGTTATCATGGTCAGAATATCGTTTTACCTGAAAATACCCGTCACATGATTGCGGAACTGGTTGTTGGTGATGCCCGTCGTTCACTGAACTTTCTGGAGATGATGGCGGATATGGCAGAAACCAATGCTCAAGGGCAACGGGTTCTGACACCGAAACTATTGAACGAAGTTAGCGGAGAGCGCAGTGCGCGTTTTGATAATAAAGGTGATCGTTATTACGATTTGATTTCAGCTCTGCATAAATCTGTACGTGGCTCTGCACCTGACGCTGCGCTTTACTGGTATGCCCGGATTATTACCGCCGGTGGTGATCCATTGTATGTTGCACGTCGTTTATTGGCGATTGCTTCTGAAGACGTTGGCAATGCTGATCCCAGAGCAATGCAGGTTGCTATTGCTGCATGGGATTGTTTTACCCGTGTTGGGCCAGCAGAAGGTGAAAGGGCAATTGCTCAAGCGATTGTTTATCTTGCCTGCGCACCGAAAAGCAATGCGGTTTATACCGCGTTTAAAGCGGCGATAGCCGATGTAAAGGAAAAGCCTGACTACGATGTTCCCGCACATTTGCGTAATGCACCGACAAAACTGATGAAAGAGATGGGGCTTGGTGAGGAATATCGCTATGCTCATAACGAACCTAATGCCTATGCGGCTGGTGAAGTTTATTTCCCCTCTGAAATGCAGGAAACCCGCTATTATCATCCGTCAAATAGGGGCTTAGAGGGAAAAATAGGTGAAAAACTGGCCTGGCTTGCAGAGCAGGATCAAAATAGCCCGATAAAACGCTATCGCTAACGTTATTGTTGCGGTAAGGTTGACAGGTAAAAATATCTTATGACCCATTAACTTGTGGGTCTGTTCATATCATCTATCTTAATAACGACAAGCACAGGACTAGCATGCTCGATCCAAACATACTGCGTAATGAGCTAGACGCAGTCGCCGAAAAACTGGCTCGCAGGGGCTATGCCCTTGACGTGGATACGCTGCGCAAACAAGAAGAGCGCCGCAAAGTTTTACAAGTTGAAACTGAAACCCTGCAAGCAGAACGTAATTCCCGATCGAAAGCTATTGGTGCGGCGAAAGCCCGTGGTGAAGATATTGATCCATTACGTCAGGAAGTGAACCAGTTAGGTGAGAAGTTGGATACAGCGAAATCCGAACTGGAAAAGCTTCAAACTGAAATCCGTGATGTGGCTTTGAATATCCCTAACATACCAGATGACTCTGTACCAGTAGGTAAAGATGAGAATGATAATTTAGAAATAAGTTGCTGGGGTGAGCCACGTAAATATGATTTTGAAATCAAAGATCATGTTTCATTAGGTGAACTGACAAATGGGCTGGATTTTGCTGCCGCGGTTAAACTGACCGGCTCGCGCTTTGTAGTGATGAAAGGGCAGATTGCTCGTCTGCATCGTGCCTTGGCTCAATTTATGCTGAATCTTCACACAGAACAGCATGGCTATCTGGAAACTTACGTTCCTTATCTGGTTAACCATGAAACCTTATATGGTACGGGCCAGTTGCCAAAATTTGGTGAAGACCTTTTCCATACTAAGCCGCTGGAAGAAGAAACAGAAAGTCATTACGCGCTGATCCCAACCGCTGAAGTTCCGGTAACAAACTTGGTCCGTGGTGAAATTTTGGATGAAAGCGAATTACCATTGAAAATGACCGCTCATACCCCTTGCTTCCGTTCAGAAGCGGGTTCTTATGGCCGTGATACTCGTGGTCTGATTCGTATGCACCAGTTTGATAAAGTTGAATTGGTTCAGATTGTTCACCCTGAAGAATCAATGAATGCCCTTGAAGAACTAACAGGTCATGCAGAGAAAGTATTGCAATTACTGGATCTGCCGTACCGCAAAGTTTTACTATGCACAGGTGATATGGGTTTTGGTGCATGTAAAACTTATGATCTGGAAGTATGGTTACCGGCTCAAAACGCTTATCGTGAAATCTCTTCCTGTTCTAACATGTGGGACTTCCAGGCTCGTCGTATGCAAGCGCGTTTTCGTGGTAAAGAAGATAAAAAGACTCAATTGCTTCATACCCTCAATGGTTCTGGTTTGGCTGTTGGTCGTACTTTGGTTGCTATTATGGAAAACTATCAGCAAGCTGATGGTCGTATTGAAATTCCAGAAATATTGCGTCCATATATGGGCGGCTTAGAATATATTGGTTGATTATTGTATTAATGAAAAGCGCCGAATCGGCGCTTTTTGCTGTCTATTTTATTAATTACAAAATTACTGAATTCAGTAAATACTATACCCAATAGATTTCAAGATGCATTGCGACGGCAAGGGAGCGAATCCCCGGGAGTATAGATAACTCTGTGACCGGGGTGAATGAGTGCAGCCAACAAAGAGGCAACTTGAAAGATAACAGGTATAAATGTATTTTTTAGCTAACTAAAGTCGATGGTTTCTCCTTACCAATAAAAATGCTGCGGTAAGATGAGTAATAACTAGCTAAAAGAATAGGCATAGAGATTAAAAGCCCTAAACCGAAAGGAATTATGGAGATTATGAATATTACCGCAATGGTAATAAAGAATAAGAAACCGGGTAATAAATTCTTTTTCACGGCTTCCAGGCTCATTGATACGGCAGCACCAAATTTCAAATTATGGATAACGATGAGCGCTGGTGCAAACCAAGCTAAAGCGCTGGCTGAAGACAAACAAAACAAGGACAGCAAGAAATAATGACGACAGATCATATTGGTAAAAGTTAACGGGAGGCTCACCATATTGGCTGGCTAACAATATATTGGTTAATATACTACCGCTGATGATAAAAGTTGCGATAAATCCAAGCAGCATAATACCAAATGATAAAGCCCCAACGGCAATTAGCGATGAAAAATTCTGCTGAAATCCGCTAAATAACAGTCCTAATTCGAATTCTCCAGTAGTTCTTTGTTTTTCACATAGAGCTATGATTCCACCAATAAATACTGGACCTAAGATTCCCGAAAGTAGCCCAAGAAAAGGAATAAACTGTAAACCAGATATAACTGCAAAATAGATAATGGTAAGGAGTATCCACATACCCCATTTGCTCTTAACCAGTTTCCATGATTGACCAATCCACTTCGTACCTTCTCCGCTACGGAGGGACTGACCACCTGGAATAAATACCTCGTTATTGTTAGATATAGAGCTAGAATTAAAATTGAGGTTTTGATTATCCATTAATTTTTCCAATTTAATTGTTGACTTATATTAAATAATTTCTTTTTGTCTGCATCTCAAAAGCTACAGCGAACTTGAGAAAGCCGGCGAATATAATATATTAATTTTATTAATCGACAAGTATTAAATGGATATAATTAAGGAGAAATTATTGATGTATTTTTAATCGGAAAGTTACTTATGTTGTTAACTTTATCAAAGCGATCCATAATTACCTGAATCACTAAGTTATTTAAGTAATATATTGCACTTTCTTTCATATAAATTAATTAATATTAATATTTAAGGAAATTTTCAGGGAATCAAAATATTATTTTGGTAATTTTATTTAACCCGAATTCTGGATAAGAAATTGACGAGAAGCCTGTTCCAAGGGCAAAGTCTTGGTGTACACCAAAAATAGCGCCGAGGTGGAACAGGCTATGGACAATGTAGTTGAAATTTTCTGTGATGTTGATGATTTTTGCCGTTTTTTCATCCCTCAATGGGAGTAATTTTGTCTCGATAGTGGGCATTGTTTACGCCGCCGACAAGGTCACATGTATCTCAGTGAAATCATGACCATTTTGACCCTTTTTCATCTGTCACATTACCGTGATTTTAAAAATTTTTATCTAGAACATATTTGGAAATATCACCACAACGATTTTCCCACCTTGCTCCGCTATCCCCGTTTTGTCGGTGTGGCCCCTTCCGTTTTGGTGCCACTATACCGCTATCTGACGCAATTAAAAGGAAAACCCACAGGCATTGCTTTTATTGATTCCACCCGTTTGAGTGTCTGCCATAATATTAGCATTCCTCGACATAAGGTCTTTGCGGGGATAGCCAAGCGCGGAAAAAATTCAATGGGATGGTTTTACGGTTTCAAATCACACTTGGTTGTCAATCATCAGGGGGAAATTTTGGCGCTTAAAGTCACTGCCGGTAATGTGGATGATCGGGAACCTGTTCGCGAATTAACAACAGAATTAACGAGTTCACTTTACGGCGATAAAGGTTATCGCAGTCAGGAACTGGCAGACGATTTAGGCAAAACCGGTGTCACTTTCGTCACCCAAAAGCGCCGAAATATGAAAGCACGCCTGCTGGCTGAGTGGGATAAGATAATGTTATCAAGGCGTTTTATCATCGGGCAGCTATTATCCGCTTCCGATGAAAGGTATCGCTATTCCCAAGAAGTCGGGAGGTGAACGTCTGCTGGGTATTACCACGGTTGCGGATCGCGTGGCGAAAATGGTGGTCAGGCTTCATTTAGAACCGCTTGTTGAGCCTCATTTTCTGCCGGATTCTTATGGCTACCGACCGAATAAATCGGCGATTGATACCATCAGAGTGACAAGGCAGCGATGCTGGCAGCAAGATTGGGTATTGGAGTTCGATATCAAGGGCCTGTTTGACAATATTCCTCATGATTTACTCATGAAACCCGTGAGGAAACACACAAACAGCCCGTGGATCTGTCTATACATCGAACGCTGGCTAACTGCACCGATGAAATGCAATGGTAAGGTGTTATTCCGGGAGAAAGGCACACCGCAGAGAGGTGTGATTTCCCCCCTGATGCCGAATCTGTTCCTGCACTATGTCTTTGACATGTGGATGCAACATGAGTTCCCCGGTGTCCCCTTCGAAAGGTACGCTGATGATGTTGTATGTCACTGTTACAGTCAGTCGCAGGCTGAAGCACTGATAAGTGAACTAGGCCAGCGGTTTGCGCAATGTGGACTGGCACTGCATCCGGACAAAACCCGAATTCCTTACTGTAAGGATGTAGAACGAAAGGGAAAATATGAACATACCCGTTTTGATTTTCTTGGATATACGCTCAGGCCAAGGCTGGTCAAGAACCGTAAAAGAAATAGTCTGTTTGTGAGTTTTACACTGGCAGTCAGCAAAACGGCGCAAAAGGCCATGAGATTCAAAATCCGCAAGTTGAAGATATGAATGCGGACAGAACTTAACTTAACACAAATAGCCAACAGGCTAAACTCCATGATAAGTGGATGGTTAAACTATTATGGTCAATTTTATCATTCAGAGTTGTATAAGGTCTTCAGACGACTCAACAAAGCGCTAGTGCGCTGGGTTAGGCGAAAGTTCAAGGCACTGAGCAGACACAAAACCCAGGCATCAAAACTGCTTCAAAGGATCGCAAAAAAGAAGCATAAGGGGTTGTTTGCTCATTGGTGGGCAGGAATGACAGGCGTGTTTGCTTGATGGGAGCGGTATGAGTCGATAGGCTATGGGGGTAGTTCCCGCGGCCTACTCAACCGATTAATGGGCAATTAAAAAACCTTTCTCAAATAGAGCATTCTCGCCACCGAAGTATAAAAGGATTTATGTTGACCGTTTTAGGTGGTTTGATTGCTTATTGTCTTAAATGGAAGAAGCCATCACTGAAAGTTTTCTATTCGGAAGACGATTTCTCAGTGACGGATTAAACAGAATTATTTACAGGGTCCTATCATTGTAACGGGGTGTATAACCCCGTCTCTATAAAGTGTGTTTAACTATTTCAATCGTCTTTCTAAATTTTTGATAAAATCGTCCGCACTAAGTTTTACTCCACAGGAAGCTATTACCAGGTCCTCAAATTCGTGGTAACAACCTTGCCTATAGATTTTTTTGTCTAACCATTGGAGTAAACTGCTAAACTTTCCTCTAGAGAGTTCCATTTCAATTGATGGGTTTTTCCGAGCATTGTTGAATAATTGTGCGGAAATAACTGCGCCCATGAGGTAGCATGGAAAATACCCAAAATAACCGATAGCCCAATGGATATCTTGCCAGGGACCTTCATGAGGTGATGGGCTTATACCAAAATATAACTCGAATAATTCTTGCCATCTGCCTTTGAGATGTTTTGCAGAAAGTTCGCCTGAGAGTAGCTCGTTTTCAATTTTATAGCGTATAAGAATATGTGCGGGGTAGGTGAAATCATCGGCTGTAACTCGGATACCATTCGTATGGATTGTGTTGAAGTGTTCGCACAATCGCTCTTTGTTGAAATAATCAGCATAGCCGAAGTTATTTTCCAATTGCTTGGCCAAATATCCTAAGTAGGAGTTGGAGTGACCGACCTGTCTTTCGAATAGCAGAGCCAAACTTTCATGAATACACATTCCCCTAGAATCACTGACCGGTTGTCCAAGGTGCTGTTTTGGAAGTCGTGCTTCGTACGACGCATGGCCTGTTTCATGCATAAGAGCTGAAATGCTCAAAAGTATGTTTTCTGGTTTGAAATAGCTGCAAACCCTGATGTCGCCTGTTAGTCCTCCAGTGAAAGGATGACGACTTTCATCCAGCCTTCCGGTGTTAAAATCAAACTCCATGTTTACCATTAAGGTATTGGCAAATTTCTTTTGTTGATTTTTACTTATTCTTGGCCAGATGGTTTGTTGTTTTGGTGAGTCTTTTATTGTGGCGACTAATCTTGAGGTGAATGGTTCTATTTTACTGAAAATAGCATCGACCGATTCGGCTCTCAGACCTGGTTGATGCTGCTCTAGTAAAGCATCATATGAGCTTATCCCGAGTTTTTCTCCAAGGGAAGACGCCATTTCCCGTGTCAGTGCTAGCAACTCTTCAAAATTTTGTTCAAGAGACTGTTGATTTATTTCATTAGCTTGAGCATACCACGCCTCTTCGCATTTTACTGCTGCTCGGGTAAGCCTGCTGGTTAATGTAGGGGAGGTTGCGATAGCCATGATATGCAAACGATGTATTTCTCTGATGTTGGCTTTTTGCCAATCATTTAGAACGGTAATGTCGATACGATCCAGAAGTTCCGCTATTTCCTGGCTTGCGATTATCTCATGTTGCATAGTGCTGAGCACTGACATTTGCTCTGCTCTTAGCGAATGACTTCCTTTGGGCATCATTGTGGCTTTGTCCCAGTTTAAGATTGCATAGGCGCCATACAATGAGCTCCATTTAACCATTAGGTCGGTTAGTTGCTGATAATCGTTCATTCGTATACCTCAGGCCATCTATAGAAATAGACTTTGTTCCAGTGGGAACCTACGATAAGCTCACCTTGCTCTGTAATAAGAGGAGCTGAGTGTATGCCTGTGGGAGCAGTGATTTTCCAGCGCAGGCCTCCATTTTGATGATCATAGCAATGTACAGCTTCATCAATATGTGTGGGGTTATCAGTAGTACCGACAAATATAGGATCGCCATTAGGTAGAGTAGAAAAGGGAGTGTATACAAAGCGTGCTCCTACTTCGGATTTCCATATGACTTCAGTACTCCGTAAATTTACTCCATAAATATAACGATCATCACTTCCTATAGTTGCAATATGATCATATCCAACTGATGGGCATGATACTACGAAGCCATCGGTTTCATGAATAGCGCGTATGGTTCCTGTTCTTGAGTTAAAAACAACGATTTGGCCATTTTCTTCGGTCCCGATAATACCTGTTTCAATACTATAATCTAATGCTGCACTGCCTTCAAAACGTCCTTCGTTTTCAATTTCCCATACTGTATTTCCGGCTTTATCTATACAAACTAATGTTTTGTTCGTTCCAAAGATGATATTGCCTTCGACTGTCAGGGCGGGGGAACTATATATATCGTCCACCACATCTTCTTCAAACATGCGTTTCCAGATCAATTTTCCACTTTTTGCATTTAACGCATACATACTGTGATCATAGCTTCCTGCGTAAACTAGCCCGTTCTTTTCATCCAATGTTGGGGTGGAATGGAATACATCATTAGCTTTGAATTGCCATAGGCAGAGTCCATTTGAAGAAACCATTCTAAGCGTTGCATCCTCTCCACCAATTATGAAATCACCTCTCGTTGTCACTGCGGGAGAGTTATAAATCGGCCCGGCTGTCTCTAATCGCCAATTTTGTTTTAACGTTTTGGTATCGTAACAATATATATATCCGTCATAGCAACTGATAATTACACAGTTGTTGCCAATAATTGAAGGAATACTCCAGATTCGTTCGCTAAATTCCAATTCTCCATAGAGTACAGGGGACTTAGTATAATCATGTCGAATGGATGCCCATTTCTTTTTGAAGCTTCGGAGGGATTGTTTGTTTTTATACCAAGTGGTGTTTAAATGTGAGTTGAACGCGGCAAGAGAGTGCTTTGTTTTTAGTGTCATTGTTTTTCCTCGATTGTGAACACAACTCTAGATGTAATAGGCTACAATGGTTTCTATTTTAGCCAATAAATCTTAAGCATAGTTGATGTATAAGCGTCTAGCCATTATCTCAGGTCGATCACATTAACAGGTTCGCAGGATCTGAGTACAATAGGCTTTTGACTCGCTTTGATGGCTTATTTATCTACAGGCCACGCTCCGAATACCGATTCAAAAGGTAATTCCGCCGGTCACGTAGCAGAAGTGTGAATTTGATGAGCTCTTCCATAACATCCACAAGCCGGTTGTAGTAAGAAGAAGGCTTCATGCGGCCAGTAGTATCATCAAACTCTAGAAAGGCTTCGGGTACCGATAATTGATTAGGGATAATGAACATATGCATACATCTTCCTACCGTTCGTAACTGATTTACTACGTTGAATGATTGAGTTCCGCCATTGACTTGAAGTAAGGCCAATGTCTTACCTTGTGTAGAGTGCAGCTCGGGAATCCAGTCAAGCTGGGATTTGAACACTGCACTCATCGATCCATGGTATTCCGGAGAACACCACACTTGCCCTTCTGACCATTGCATAAGTTCATGTAGTTCTGCCACTTTTTCATGGGTATCGGGTGTAGTATCCGGTAAAGGTAAACTAGATGGATCAAAAATCTTAATTTCAGCGCCTATTTGCTCAAGTAGGAGTGCGGATTCTTGAACCAGTGATCGGCTAAAAGAAGGCTGACGATTCGAACCATACAAAAGTAAGATCCTTGGGTTATGTGAAGAAGATTTCTGCGCTTCCAGCTTCTCTAAAGAAGGGATATCCAAAAGTTTGTGAATAATATTTGGTAAAGTATCGGTCATGTAATTCTCCGAAAATCAGATGATGTAATTTCCAAAACTGTTGTAACCTCTTGTGTTCACAATGAGGTTTGTTCAAAAGTCTCTGTGCTGAATTCATTGATGTCGTTGTGTCTGGTGGGCTTGGTTATAAAGTGATAAGCGCCTATTAAACATTAAGAGACTCAAAATTGTTTGATATTATAATCAACTTTTAATTAGATACATATAAAGCTCCTTTTTCATAAAAAATACAGTTAATAAGCTAGTGTGATTATGTTTCTTTTGGGTAAAATTAAGCTTATCTGTGAAGTTGACGAGTAATAGTTGACAAAGAGTCATATTGGTTTTGGTATGTTTTGGGACTTTGTTTAATAATGGATAATTACTCATACTTTTGGTCAATGCAAATGTTGAAATATCCCAGACTCTTTTTGAGTTATTATTCCTATTCAAGGTAAAATTCCTTTGTACCAGTGGTTTTAATGACTGTTTCCTCCTTCCAAAGGGGAAATACATCACAGATAAATAGTTCACATAAGGTATTAAAAGAGACAATTTTCTCTTTGTATATGACTTAAGAGATAGCATAACAAGACTATTGATTATTTAAAATAAAAAGAAGTGTATAACAATATTATCAGGATGTTAATTTAGCATTGATAGTATATGTAAAATACAATCAACTTGTTGAATATATAATTATGTTTTGATAAATTTGAGTGATCGTATATTTTCATGGAGTACAATAAGCTAGCTAAATATAGGTAAGAAAATGAATTTGATAGACGGTATGCTATAAATAGAAATTAGTGGAAAATTTCTTTATAAAATATCTGGTTGTGAATATTTTGTTGATGCTTTTAATTTTATGATTTTGTTTTCATTTAAAATAAAACCATTATGGAAATCAATTAACTTGACATAAAAATAACTGAGTAGATATATTTAATTAACTCTTGTATTTTCCAAGAGTCTGAAGTTATGAAAAGGTGTGACATTTAGCATAATCTTGGCAATATTCTGTTTCTGACTATTAAGTTTGTTAGCAGAATAGTCATGCCGGAAACAAAATACTAATTTAATGGAGAATGCTGATATGATTAATTTTACAAGTATTGAGTTACGTATCGAACCTGCGACGTTCTGTTTTTAAGTTATTTAGAATATTGTAAATAGAAGGTTAGAGCGAGCGAACGTTTAAAGCTAAAGTGTTCGCTCGCCCTTTCCAAAACTATCAAATAGCGAAGTGTTCGGAGAAAAATATGAGTTCTGAATCTCAATCTTTAATCGAGGCAACGCTGTATTACAATAGAACTAGGTAGTGTCCCTTAATTATATAATCTCCGGCAAAAGAGTCGAATACAGCCTAATTTCACCATCGACAGATAGTTTCGTGCTGTTTTTTCATAGCGTGTTGCAATACGTCGATTACCTTTCAAAAA